>NZ_JAUYAF010000040.1 GCF_030693625.1 Phenylobacterium sp. | reverse complement strand
CCACGGTCGCCAGTTGCTGCCGCAGCTGGACGGCCACGACGGCTTCTACTATGCCAAGCTGATAAAGACCGCTGTGACCAGCCACAGCTAACGGAGCGATCAGTGAAAATCATCATTCTCGGCGCCGGCCAGGTGGGCGGGTTCGGCGTCGGTTTGCGCCTCAGAGGCCTGCGCCGTGGCCGTATCGGCGGCGGCCTGGGCCACGACGCCGGCGGTGTTCGCGGCCTTGGCGTCGGCGGCCTTCGCGGGCTGCAGGGCCTGGGCGAGGGCGGCGTCGGAAACCACGGGACCGAAGGCGGGGGCGGCGGAACCGCCCGCCGGGGTTTCGCCCTCGGCTTGGCCCTCGGCGGTCGTGGGGACGATGGGAGGCGGCGCGGCGATGGGCTGGGCCAGCAGGGCGGCCAGGATCAGGGCGTCGGTGGAGGGGGTGGCGGTGTCGGCGACCTCGCCCTCGGCCTTGCCGTCCGCCGTGGCCTTGTCGCCCTTGGCCGGGCCGGTGGCCTGAACCACGGGCTTGCCGTCCGCGCCCAGCATCGGCTCGGCCGCGCCCGGGCCGCCGAAGAAGGCGGCCATCAGAGCTTCGAAGCCCGCCGCCGGTCCTCCGCCCGCGGCGGCGCCGAACAGACCAGCCGCTCCGCCGGCGGCGCCGGTCGGGGTGAGGGTCGAGGCGTTGAGCAGAGGCGCGGTCATGAGGTGGGTGGGTCCAGCGGACGAAGTGGTCGCCACCCTGCTCAGCAACCTCCGCGCCAACTTGGCCAATGGCTATTAATCGTCTGTTTTAAAACACTTTTAGTCGCGCGCCCGCATGCTCGCGCCAGCCTGTCGCGGCGCTTTTTGCCGAGCCTGGCCACCTTGATAGGTCGTCCCTGCCGCCCGGTCGGTCTCACCGGTCACTTCGACGAACTGGCGCCGCTCTTGCGCCACGGATCGCAAGCTCATCGGGGCCCTAAAGGGACCACATTGAAAATGTTGAAGAAATTTCAGCCTTACGCGCGGGCGTTCCCCAGACTACCGGCAGATTTGGCCGGGTCGGGCGTCAGGCTTTGCCGGGCGGAGGGCTAAGAGATGTCCCTGACCGTTTCCCTCAGGACCGCGGCTTCCGGCCTGCAGGCGGCGCAGGCCGGCCTGCGGACCACCTCCGACAACATCGCCAACGTCAACACGCCTGGCTATGTCCGCAAGACCATTGACCAGAAGCCGCTGGTCGTCGGCGGCATGGGGATGGGGGTCGAGGTTTCCGGCGTCAAGCGGATCACCGACCAGTATCTGCAGATGGCGACCCTGACGGCGACCTCGGACTCCAAGCACTGGGGCACGGTGTCGGAATATCTCGACAACGCCCAGAGCCTGTTCGGCGACCCGTCCAGCAACAACTTCTTCTTCTCGCGCATGGACAGCATCTATTCCGCCTTCTCGGCGGCCTCCGATGACCCGTCCTCCAGCCTGCTGCGCAGCCAGGCGATCTCCAATGTCAGCGACTTCCTCAACGAAGGCGCTCGCATCAACACCCACATCAATGACCTGGGAAACACCGTCGACGCCCAGGCCAAGGCCGACATCGACCGCGCCAACGACCTGCTGGAACAGATCAACCGGCTGAACTCCGACGTCAGCCGCGCGAACCTGGCCAACGCCGACGCCTCCGGCTCGGAGAACATCCAGAGCCAGCTCATCGACGAACTGGCGGCCATCATGAACGTGCAGGTTCAGCAAAGGAGCCAGGGCGGGGTCACCATCCGCTCGGCCGAGGGCTATCTGCTGGCCGGCGATAACGCCGCCAAGCTCAGCTACAACCGCACCGACTCGACGATGTCCTATATCGCCATCGAACCCATCGGCGGCATCGGCCAGGCCCAGCCCATCACCATCACCGGCGGCGACCTGCGGGGCCTGATGGACCTGCGCGACCAGGTCCTGCCGGGTCTGTCGGATCAACTCGGCGAGTTTGTCAGCCGCGTGACCGAGCAGTTGAACGCGGCGCATAACGCCAACGCCGCCATGCCGCCGCCCGCCAGCATGACGGGCCGCGACGTCGGCACGGACCTGGACACCGCCGCCGCGGGCTTCACCGGAACCTCCACCATCGCCATCGTCGATCGGGCCAATGGCGTGGTCCAATCCTCGGTGGTCATCGACTTCGACAACCAGACCATGACGCCTGGCGGCGCCTTCAGCGGCGACTTCCTGGCCGACCTGAACAACGCGCTGGGCGGGATGGCCACGGCCAGCTTCTCGGACGGCCAGCTCAGCCTGGCGGCCGGGGCCGGCTATGGCGTGGCCATGGATGAGGGAACCTCGATGAAGGCCGGTCGGGCCTTCTCCCACTTCTTCGGCCTCAACGACATTGTCCGGTCGAACGGGGTGACCAACTACGAGACCGGCCTGAAGCTGACCGACGGTCACGGATTCACGCCCGGCGATGTGATCCAGCTCAACCTGGCCCAGGCCGACGGCCGCCCGCTGCGCAACATCTCCATCACCATGCCGCCCGCCGGGACGATGCAGGACCTGCTGGACACCCTGAACGCCAGTTCGACCGGGGTGGGCCTCTATGGGACCTTCTCCCTCGACTCCAGCGGCAAGATGACCTTCGCGGGCAACGGGGGCGGCGATGTCCGGCTCGCCGTGGCCAAGGACGACACCAAGCGCGGAACCGACGGCGCCTCCCTCAGCCAGCTCTTCGGCCTGGGGGGCAACGAGCGGTCGAGCCGGGCGGGGCGGTTCAGCGTCGACCAGGCCCTGGTCTCCAACCCGATGAAGCTGGCCCTGGGCAAGCTTGACCTGTCGGTGACCCCGCCGGCCGCCTCCCTGCGGCCCGGGGACGGAAGGGGCGCCCTGGCCCTGGCGGGCTCGGGCGACATCGCCACCGCGTTCAGCGCGGCCGGAGAGCTTGGGGCGGTGACCATGACCGTCTCGCGCTACGCCGCGGAGTTCGGCGGCTCCATCGGCCGCCGCGCCCAGGCCGCCGACACCCGCAAACAGTCCGCTGACTCCGTGGCCACCGAGGCCACGGCCCGACGGCAGTCGGTGGAGGGCGTGAACCTCGACGAAGAGCTTGTGCGTCTCACCACCTACCAACAGGCGTTTAACGCTTCGGCCCGCATGGTGCAGGCCGCCAAGGAGCTGTTCGACGTCCTTACCAATATGATCTGACCGAAGGCCAACCGCGATGACCCGCGTTTCCACGAACGGCAACTACAGCGCCGTACTCGCCAATATCCAGGCCGCTCAGCAGCGGCAGATGGAGGCTGGCGCCCGCGTCGCCACCCAGAAGCAGGGGACCGACCTCAAGGGCTATGCGCGCAACGCCGAGATGCTGACCGCGATGAAGTCCATCGACGCCCGGATCGGCGGCTATCTCGAACAGAGCAAGCTGATCACCGACAAACTGACCACCCAGGACTTCGCCCTCAACCAGATCACCTCGGCGGCGCAGGGGACGCGGGAGACCATCGCCCAGGCCCTGGCCAGCGGGCGGGCCGACACCCTGATGCAGGACCTGCAGGGCTTCTTCCGCAATTCGGTGGACGGCCTGAACGCCCGCTACGGCGGCAAATACGTCTTCGCGGGCGGCCAGATCGACACCCTGCCGGTTTCGGCCACCTCGCTGAGCGACCTCACCGATCCGGCCAAGGTCATCTCGGACTTCTTCCACAACGACGACTTCGTCACCCAGGCCAAGGTGGACGACTCCACCACGGTGAACACCGGCCTGCTGGCCAACAACCTTGGAACCGATCTGCTGACCGCCTTCAAGGATGTGCAGGCGTTCCAGGAGGGCCCCGACGGCCCGTTCCAGGGCAACCTCACCGACAATCAACGCATCTATCTTGAAGGCGTGCTGGCCAACTGGGACTCCGTGAACAAGGAGATGATCAACAACACCGCCCGAAACGGCATGGTGCAGACCCGGGTGGACTCGGTGAAGATCGACCTGGTGACCCGCCAGAACAGCCTGGCCGGCATGATGGGCGACATCACCGACGCCGATCCGGCCGAGGCGGCGACGGCGCTGCAGCAGGCCGGCGTGGCGGTGCAGGCCGCAGCCCAGGTCTTCCTGTCGCTGCAGAACTCGTCCCTGCTGAACGTGCTCAAATAGGCGCTATAGCCTGAACTCGGCGCCGATGCGGCCGACCAGGCGTTCGCCCATCCAGACCTCGACCGCGAACTGGTCGGCGCGGAGGTCCACCGCCTCCTTCAGGGCCGAGACGTCATCGGGGAACTGCGCCTCGCGGGTGGCCGCGACGTGTTCTTCAGGGCTCAGGACATAAAGCCGGTACTGGTTCATCTGCGTCCCCAATCGGTGAGGTCGGGCACAAGCCATAGGCCCAGTGTCCGTGGGTCTCCGCGATCGACGGTTACTTCACGGGGATCGCCTGAGTTTACACCACTCACCTCGGAGGCGAGATCACTGTTTCGCGATAGTTGGCCGCAGCCGCTGAAATCTGCGCTTGGGACGCGATCTCGCAAAACCCCGCCCGACCCGCTACATAGGCCCTATGAACGCGCCCGTTCTCTTTGCCGATCACGCCGTAGAGGCCGCCCGCGCCGCGGTGGGCCTGCCGGTGGGCGCCCGCGTGGTGGCGGCCATGTCCGGGGGCGTCGACTCCACCGTGACCGCGGCCCTGCTGGCCCGCGCCGGCTACCAGGTCATCGGCGTCACCCTGCAGCTCTATGACCACGGCGCCGCGATCCAGAAGAAGGGCGCCTGCTGCGCGGGCCAGGACATCCACGACGCCCGCACGGCCGCCGAGGCCATCGGCATCCCCCACTACGTCCTCGACTATGAGAGCCGCTTCAAGGAACAGGTGATCGAGGAGTTCGCCGACGCCTATCTGCGGGGCGAGACGCCGGTTCCCTGCATCCGCTGCAATCAGACCGTGAAGTTCCGCGACCTGCTGGACGTGGCGCGCGACCTGGGCGCCGAGGCCATGGCCACCGGCCACTATGTCCGCCGCGAGATGGGTCCGGCCGGGGCGCAGCTGCGCCGCGCCGCCGACCCGGCCCGCGACCAGAGCTATTTCCTGTTCGCCACCACGGCCGAGCAGCTGGACTATCTGCGCTTCCCGCTGGGGGACCTGCCCAAGAGCGAGGTGCGCCGCGCCGCCGCCGAGCTGGGCCTGGCCATCGCCGAGAAGCCCGACAGCCAGGACATCTGCTTTGTTCCCGAGGGCCGCTACACCACGGTGATCGACCGCCTGCGCCCGCATGGGGCCGAGCCGGGGGACATCGTGCACCTGGATGGCCGGGTGCTGGGCCGCCACGAGGGCGTCACCCGCTACACCGTCGGCCAGCGCCGGGGACTGAACGTGGCGGTGGGCGATCCGCTGTTCGTGGTGAAGATCGACGCCGACAGCCGCCGGGTGATCGTGGGGCCGCGCGAGGCCCTGCTGACGGTGGGCTGCAGCCTGAAAGAGACCAACTGGCTGGGCGACCAGGCCAGCGTCGAGGCCGCCTGCGAGGCGGAGCTTCCGGTCCTGGCCCGCGTGCGCTCCACCGCCGAGCCGCTGCCGGCCAGGCTCGCCCTGTGCGATGGCGCCGCCGCGGTGATCTTCGATGCGCCGGAGCACGGCGTCTCGCCCGGCCAGGCCTGCGTCCTCTACGACCCGGCGGCGCCTGGGCGGGTGCTGGGTGGCGGATTTATTGAGAAGACCTTCGGGGTCTAGCCGCCGCGCCGTTTGCCCGACTTGGTCCCGGTGGTCAGCTTGATGCGGGTCTCCCGCACCGCCACCGCCGGCAGGCTGTCGGTCTCCCGGTCCAGATAGGCGGCCACGGCGTCGGGACGCCGCGCGGCCATGGCCCTCAGCAGCCATGGACACCGCCTTGGTGATCAGGATCGGCTTCTCGCCCTTGAGCGCCTCGATCGTGCGGAAGGCCAGGTCGTGGAAGCCGTCGTCGTCGGAGCGGGCCGTGGGGCCGGTGAGCAGGACCAGGGCGGCGCGGCGGCGGTTGATGTCCGGGCTGAGCGTGAGCGCCTCGATCAGCGCTTTCCAGGCCGGCCAGTCGCGGCCCATCTCGGCGGCGCTGAAGACGTTCTGGCAGAGATTGTCCACCTCCGCCCAGCCGTTGAGCTTGCCCAGCCAGCGGTCGAGGTCGGCGGGATGGGTCGCCGCGCGGGCCGGGGCGCTGTAGCCCAGCAGGATGGCGGCCAGGGTCTTCTCCTCGTGGGAGGCCCCGTCGAACAGGCTCTCCACCAGGGCCAGGGTCGCCTGCGGCCCCTGCGCCTTGTTCCGGGCCAGCCAGGCCTTGGCCATCGCCCGGCGGTGGGGAACCGAGATGTTGAAGAACGGCCGGCCGCTGCCGCCATAGGAATCGTTCTGGGCCGGGGCGCCGGTGACCGGCCGCGCCAGGCGCCGCAGGTCCTCCAGCATGAGGGCGTGATCGGGATGCATGGCGACAGTCTAGCTTGGCTTCCGGCCCCGGCGCCTTGAACTTCTTGGCCGCCCCGCGCACATCAGGGACCCCTGAGAGGAACTCCAGCCATGTCCGCCTCTGATCCCGTCGTCATCGCGTCCTACGCCCGCACGCCGATGGGCGGCTTCCAGGGGGATCTGTCGCCCGTGAAGGCCACGGCGCTGGGGGCGGCGGCGGTGCGCGCGGCGGTGGAGCGGGCAGGGCTCGACCCCGCCGCCGTTGAGCAGATCGTCATGGGCTGCGTCCTGCCCGCCGGACTTGGCCAGGCGCCCGCGCGACAGGCCGCGCTTGGCGCAGGTCTGCCGTTGTCGGTGGAGGCCACGACGGTCAACAAGATGTGCGGCTCGGGCATGCAGGCCGCGATCCTGGCCCACGACGCGCTGGCCGCAGGCTCGGCGCAGATCGTCATCGCCGGCGGCATGGAGAGCATGTCCAACGCGCCCTACCTGATGACCAAGCACCGGGGCGGCGCCCGCATCGGCCACGACGTGATCTCCGACAGCATGTACCTGGACGGTCTGGAGGACGCCTATGAGCCCGGCCGGCTGATGGGCTCCTTCGCCGAGGAGAGCGCCAAGACCTACCAGTTCACCCGCCAGGCCATGGACGACTACGCCATAGAGAGCCTGGCCCGCGCCAAGCGCGCCACCGAGACCGGCGCCTTCGCCCGCGAGATCGTCCCGGTGGAGGTGGTCAGCCGCAAGGGCGCCGTGCTGATCGAGGCCGACGAGCAGCCGATGAAGGCCGATCCCGCCAAGATCCCGACCCTGAAGCCCGCCTTCGCCAAGGACGGCGCCATCACCGCGGCGAACGCCAGCTCCATCAGCGACGGCGCCGCGGCCCTGGTGATGACCCGGGAGTCCGTCGCCCGGCGCCTTGGCCTGAAGATCGTCGCCCGCGTCGCCGCCCACGCCGCCCACGCCCATGAGCCCGGCCTGTTCACCACCGCCCCCGTGCCCGCCATGCGCAAGGTGCTGCAGAAGGCCGGCTGGTCGGTGGCCGATGTCGACCTCTGGGAGGTCAACGAGGCCTTCGCCGTGGTGGCCATGATCGCCGAGCAGGAGCTGGGCCTGGATCGCGACAGGTTGAACGTCAACGGCGGCGCCTGCGCGCTCGGCCACCCCATCGGGGCCAGCGGCGCGCGCATCCTGGCCACCCTGCTCTCGGCCCTGGAGGCCCGCGGCGGCAAGCGCGGCGTCGCCAGCCTCTGCATCGGCGGCGGTGAGGCCACCGCCATGGCGGTGGAGCTCATTTGAAACTCCGCTCATCCCGGCGAAGGCCGGGACCCAGGTCCTAGGTCACGACCTGAGCCATCTGTCCTGAATGTAGCGGATGTATCTGGGCCCCGGCCTTCGCCGGGGTGAGCGGATAGGGGTTAGCCCTTCCCCGGAACCGGCAGCTCCAGGATGTTGATCTTCATGCCGCCGGGCAGGGACATGTCGCCGGGCCTGTAGCCTTCGGGGCAGGCGCCCTGCCAGGCGGCCTCGACGGTGACCTTGTGCAGGCCGTTCATCTGCGGGGCGGCGGCGCCCTCCGTGGAGCTCTCGGCCTGGATGACGTACCTGGAATTGAAGTCGCCCGTGGCCGTGCCGCTGGTGGTGGTCTTGCCGCCCGAGCCCATGTCGCAGATCGAGCTGAACTGATAGCCGCCGGCCACGCGGGCCGAGAAGACGTTCTTCTCGCACATGTCCCGGGTCGCCTGGGAGCCCCAGAAGCTGATCTTCTCGTCGGTGGCGGCGTCCAGACAGATGCGGCTGACCTGCACGAAATCGCCGGTGGAGACCCGCTGTTCCCACAGGCCGGGCTTGCGCTTGGGCGGGGTCTGCGACGGCGTGAAGGCCGGGGCGGCGGCCTCCGCCTCAGTCTTTTCGGCCGGCTTGCTGCAGGCGCTGACGCCCAGGATGGCCATGCCGGCCAGCATCACACCCAAACGCATTGCTCTCTCCCGCTCACGCAATCGCGAAGTTAAGCGGGATCGATCTCGCGGGCGAGGGGGTTATGATCAGACCATGACCGATCTGCGCGACACCGGCGACCGCTACGAGATGGACGAACAGGGCCAGACCTCCTGGGCCGACTATCGTCTGAGCGGAGAGCGCCTCTATCTCGACCATGTGGAAAGCCCGGCCGCCCTGCGCGGCACCGGCGCGGCCGGCCGGCTGATGGCCGCGCTCAGCGCCGATGTGCGGGCCAAGGGGCTGAAGATCACCCCGATCTGCGGCTACGCGGCGGCCTGGCTGCGGCGCAGCAAGGAATTCGGCGACCTGGTGGCTTAGCGGCCCTGGCTCTGCTGGCTCAGGCCCTGGCCGAAGGCCACGGGCTGGGAGGCGGCGACCATGGTCCCGGCCATGGCCACGACGGTCATGACGGCGGCGGCGAAGGCCCCGATCAGCACGCGGTTGATGGTGTCGGTCATCTAGCAAATCCCTTGGCCGAGCCGCCGGGGAGGGCGACCACTTTGAACAACCGGGGAGCTAACGCCGCGCTTCAGAAATGGATGCAGCCGCGCCTGAAGCTTACAATCGGTGACGGTTCGCCAGAGCCTAGCTGCGCTGAACGATGGCCATCAGGGCCTGGACCTTGGTGTCGGTCTCGCTGGCGAAGCGCCGGGCCAGTTCGCGCACCCCGGTGGGATAGACGTCCCCGCCGGCCCCGATCTCCTCGGCCAGCCGCTCGACTTCGATCAGGGCCAGGCGCAGGGCGTCGACGTGATTGCGGGCCAGGCTCTTGGCCTCGCTCTGCAGACGCCGGATCTGCTCGGCCAGGGTCTCGGTGACGGGCGCGGGCGCCGCGGCCGTCTCCGGCGCGGGCGCCAGGGCCTGCAGGGCCACGACATTCACCTTGGGGGTCTCCGCGACGAGGCGGGGACGTGTACGCGCAACACGACTGACCATGGTTTCGCTCCAAACCGGGACGGTTGAAGCGCCAACCTGCAGGCGCCGGGCCAAAGCCTAGAGGCGGGCGTTGATGGCCTCGATGGTGCCGATCTTCGACTCGCAGTCCTCGGTGAGGCGCCGGGCGATATCGCGGATGCCGGCCGGATAGGCCTCGCCGCCCTCGGCGATCTCGGCGGCCAGGGCCTCCGCCTCGTGCAGGGCGGCCACCAGGGCGGCGATATGCTCGCGGGCCAGGCCCTTGGCCTCGGCCTGCAGGCGGCGCACGCGCATGGACAGGGCTTCGGAACGCGGGAGGGCGCCGACAACATTGTCGGACACGACGGAAAGCGACGGCGACATGGCTGCTATCCCCAGCAAGAGTTTCTGGAAGCGCCGTCCGTCGTCCGTTCCTGGACCGCCGGTGCGGCGCTCCCCCATGCCCAGGTCTACGCCCGAACCGCCGCCGTGGTTCCGCCCCCTGCGCCCGAGCCGGGGACCTGCGGTTTTTGGGTCACAGGGTCTTGGCGGGGCCGCTGCAACCGTTAGGTTCAAGCCCCAGCTTGGGAGGACGACCATGGGTGGAAAGACATTTGCGGCGACGGCCGCGACGGCCGCGACGGCGGTGGCGGCGATCCTGGGGCTCGGCGCCCCGGCCCAGGCCCAGCCGCAGTCAGGCCAGACGGTGATCGACATCCCCTACACCACCTGCGACGGCTCCCGCTGGACCGCCACCTGGGCCGGTGACAGCTTCTATCACCAGCCGGAGAAGGGCGCGGGTCACGCCGACCGCCGCATCGACTACCGCACCTGGGGCGGGGCCTGCTGGTCGGCCACCTGGGACGCCGCCGGCCGCCGCTTCCACCACACGCCGAAGTCCGGCGGCCCGGGCCACCACGACACCATCCTCAACTTCACCGACTGGGACGGCGTCGCCTGGACCACCACCCGGGTCGGCGACGGCTGGCGCGTCACGAGGCGGTAGAGGCGCGATCCGGATCATCTCGGTCCGGCGGTCGCGGGACGATGAGGTGAGCGCATATGACAGCCAAGACCATTAGCGCCGAGGCGTTCGACGCCAGGTTCGAGTCCGGCGAGGACATCGGCGACCATATTGACTGGTCGACCGCCCGCCGTCCGGGCCTGGAAAAGCGGCGCGTCAATGTCGACTTCACCGACCAGATGGTGCGGCGCCTGGATATCGAGGCCCAGAGGCGCGGCGTGACCCGCCAGTCCCTGATCAAGATCTGGATCGCCGACCGTCTCAACGGCGTGGCCTGAGCGATCGCCGTCCTTCTCCCCTTGTGGGAGAAGGTGGCCGGTCGGAGACCGGTCGGATGAGGGGTCACGCTCCCCTCTCCGATGATCGTGCGACGTCCTGACCGGAGAGGGCTTTCGACCCCTCATCCGACCCTGCTCCGCAGGGCCACCTTCTCCCGCAAGGGGAGAAGGAACGTTGGTTGCGCCTCCGCTAGAGCATTTTCCGATAAGTGTGAAACGGTTATCGGATCGAAAAATGCTCTAACTTTTTGAATTAGAGCCCTTTTTATCCGATCTGAATGACGCAATCAGATCGGAAAGGGCTCTAGCCCCGCGCCACCATCACGGCTCCGCTTCCCGAGGAGCCGCCCCATGCGCCTGGGCAATGAGAAGAACCTCGACCTGGCCCAGGCCGTGCGCCGCGCCGGCTGGAACGCGGTGACCTTCAACTATCGCGGCTCCTGGGGCAGCCCGGGGCCCTCGGCCACAACCTGATCGCCGGCGGCGAGGCCTGGCGGCTGGACACCCTCGGCCCCGGCCTGACCCCCTCCTGGTCCTCTCCAGCGACGACGCCCCGACACCGACCGCCTGATCGCCGCGGTCAAGGCGGCGGGCGGAACGAAGGCGCAGGGCTTCCACGTGGCGACGGACCACGGCTGGTCGGACAAGCGGCTGACGCTCCAGGCGCTGGTGATCAACTGGCTGGCGGGGTTGTAGGGGCGAGCCCAAGCTCCACGGCGATCTCCGCCAGCCGGCGGTCCCGCGTCCAGAGCTGCGCATCCGGGGTGAGGGCTGTCGAGGCCAGCAGGTGGGCGTCGATATAGCCGACGCCCCTGCCGTGCAGGGCCAGGCGCTCGACATAGGCCAGCACCTCGTCGTCGCGGGCCACCACGGCCTGAGCCAATTGCGTGAGGCTGCGCAGCACCACCTCCCGGGGCCGCAGGTCGCCCATGGCCAGTTCGCCGATCACCAGCGGATGGGTCAGCACCTGACCGGCGACCAGCTTCGCCGCGAGGCCATTGTCGCCGCCTCGCAAATGGTCGATCCAGATCGAGGTGTCGACCAGGATCACCGACGCCTCGGAATGTCCGTCAGATGGGGCTGGGTGCCCCCCAGCCGCGCCAGCCGCCGCGCGCTCTCCCGCTCGATCAGCGCCTTCAACGCCTCTCGCACCAAGGCCGATTTCTCCCGCACGCCGGTGAGGTCGCGGGCTTGGTCCAGCAAGTCGTCATCGAGGGCGAGGGTGGTGCGCATGCACGGAAGATAGCATCAATGCGTGGCGATTTCTACGCGCCTACTGTGCTGACCGCTTGATCTACCGCGAGTAGGCGGTCAGCACGCCACCTCGCCAACTGCCGCTGATTGTCTTGGTGTCCCATGCAGGCAGAGGCGATCAACAGCCGGGTTGTTCGGAGGAGAAAGTTCTAAAACAACAACTCCTCCGATTGCCGAATCGCGGGCAACCTGAGCGGCGAGTGTGCTTCGGTTAAAAATGGACGCATGCGCTGTGTATCTGGAAGGATTCGGGAATGAGTGATCATCCGAAAGTATTTATTTCTTATGCTTGGACTGATGAGGCGCATTCCAATCGAGTTCTCAGTCTAGCGTCTCGCTTAGTCGAAGATGGTGTGGATATAAAGATCGACAAATGGGACTTGAAGGTCGGAAATGATGCTCACGTTTTCATGGAAAGCATGGTTTCAGACAAGGAGATCAGAAAAGTTATAATAATATCGAACAGAATATATGCGGAGCGCGCAAACGACCGGGTTGGTGGGGCTGGAGTTGAAGCGCAAATCATAACACCGGAGATATACAAATCTTCAGTGCAGGATAAATTCGCTCTGATAGCATTTGAACTAGATGAAGATGGAAAACCGTTTGTTCCAACATTCTATGGGTCTCGCATATATATAAATCTGGCTGAAGGCGTGGGATACGAAGAGGAGTACGAACATCTTCTGCGTTGGGTATACGAAAAGCCACTTCACAAGCGTCCTAAGCGTGGAAATCCGCCAGACCATATATTGTCTGATGATAAGAGGATCGTTCGAACAAAGTCGACTTACTCTCGGGCGTTGGATGCAATCAAGCATGAGCGGGTGATTGCCGCTGGCACGCTTAGGGCTTTCCGGGACGCGCTAAGCGGCGAATTGACGGAGCGCCGGCTTGTCTCGGAAGGGCGAGATGACTTTGGTGAAGCAGTAATTTTAAGTATTGAAGAACTAAGGCCCTTGGTTGATGAAATTCAATCAATCGCAACAGAAATGTCTAGAGCCCCACAAAGCTCGGAATTGCAGAACGAATTCGCTCTAATATTAGAGCAAATGATGGTGCATTCCGAGAGGGCGCCCGACGTCGGCCCCTTTCATGAATGGGATCTCGACAACCTTAAGTTTATCGCCCATGAAGTATTTTTGACCTCTATCGCCATATTTATAAGAGAGGGTAGGTACGATATAGCTGAATACTTATTCAAATATAGATATGTAAATCCCAGGTCGAGATCCATGAAGAGTTTCACTTTGGACTTTTCGAGATTCCAATACTTCCTCAGATCTCTCAGACATAGGAATGATAGGAAGGATCTTCGTAAAATATCGCCAGAGGCAGATTTCATGAATATGAGGTACTCTTCGGCGTCGATATCTGTGGAGGAGCTTATTCAGGCAGATATTGTATGCTATATAAGGGATGCTGCTCTAGCGAGGACGATGGAGGGTCATTCCGTATCCTGGTATCCGTCTATGTTGTTGTATTCCAACAGGGACGAAAGGCCGCTCGACATCTTTGCCAGATGTGAGTCGGCGGCTTTCGCCGATCGTGTTGCCCGTTTGGTTGGGGCAAGCAACGTGCTTGATATGAAAGCGCTAGTTCAGGGTTTAGCCACGACGGGTTGGGGCCGCGAGATGGGATATTTCCCACCCTCGATAACAGTGCTCACCAATTTGGATCGCATCGCGATCTATCCATGATCGCTCGCGAAGACATTTCAGGCCCCCCTACCGCTTCCCCTTCCTAAACCGCTCCTGCGCCTCGGCCCGCGCCTCGGCGCGCACCTTCTTCACCGCCGTGCGGTCCACCTCTTCGCCCGGCGCGGTGAGCACGTCGTTGGCGAACTCCAGGTCCATCAGCTTCAGGCGCTTGATCTCGTCACGCAGTCTCGCGGCGGTCTCGAATTCCAGGTCGGCGGCGGCCTGGCGCATGCGGCTTTCGAGGTCGCGCAGGGTGGTCTTGAAGTTGTCGCCCATGAAGGGCTTGGAGTCCTCCGCCACGCCCACCGGCACGGTGACGCGGTCCTTCTCGTAGGGGGAGGCCAGGATGTCCTTGATGGAGGACTTGATGCTCTCGGGGGTGATGCCGTGCTCGAGGTTGTAGGCGGCCTGTTTCTCCCGGCGGCGAGAGGTCTCGGCCATGGCGCGTTCCATGGAGCCGGTGACCCGGTCGGCATAGAGGATGCACTTGCCGTCCACGTTGCGCGCCGCCCGGCCGATGGTCTGGATCAGGCTGGTCTCGGAGCGCAGGAAGCCCTCCTTGTCGGCGTCGAGGATGGCGACCAGGCCGCACTCGGGAATGTCCAGGCCCTCGCGCAGCAGGTTGATGCCGATCAGGGCGTCGAAGGCGCCCAGGCGCAGGTCGCGGATGATCTCGATCCGCTCCATGGTGTCGATGTCGGAGTGCATGTAGCGGACCCGCAGGCCCTGCTCGTGCATGTACTCGCTGAGGTCTTCGGCCATCTTCTTGGTGAGCACGGTGATCAGGGAGCGGTAGCCCTTGGCCGTGGTGTCGCGCACCTCGGCGATCACGTCGTCCACCTGGCTGTGGTTGTCCTTGGAGACCGGACGGATCTCCACCGGCGGGTCGATCAGGCCGGTGGGGCGGATCACCTGCTCGGCGAAGACCCCGCCCGACTGCTCCAGCTCCCAGGCCGCCGGGGTGGCCGACACGCAGATGGTGTCGGGCCGCATGGCGTTCCACTCCTCGAACTTGAGGGGGCGGTTGTCCAGGCAGGAGGGCAGGCGGAAGCCGTATTCGGCCAAGGTGAACTTGCGGCGGTAGTCGCCCCGGTACATGCCGCCGATCTGCGGCACCGCCTGGTGGCTCTCATCCACGAACAGCAGGGCGTTGTCGGGGATGTATTCGAAGAAGGTTGGGGGCGGCTCGCCCGGCCGGCGGCCCGACAGGTAGCGGCTGTAGTTCTCGATGCCGGCGCAGGAGCCGGTGGCGGCGATCATCTCCAGGTCGAAGGTGGTGCGCTGCTCCAGCCGCTGGGCCTCCAGCAGCTTGCCGTTGGCGATCATCCAGTCGAGGCGCTCCTTCAGCTCGGCCTTGATGGAGATCATCGCCTGGTGGAGCGTCGGGCGCGGGGTGACGTGGTGGCTGTTGGCGTAGAGCTTGATGCTGGGCAGGTCGGCGGTCTTGCGGCCGGTCAGCGGGTCGAACTCGACGATGGCCTCGATCTCGTCGCCGAACAGGCTGACGCGCCAGGCGCGGTCCTCGTAGTGGGCGGGGAAGATCTCGATGGTGTCGCCGCGCCGGCGGAAGGCGCCGCGCTCGAAGCTGGCGTCATTGCGCTTGAACTGCAGGGCCACCAGGTCGGCGATCAGCTTCTTCTCGTCCACCCGCTGCCCGACCTCCAGCTGGATGGTCATGGTGGAATAGGTCTCCACCGAGCCGATGCCGTAGATGCAGGAGACGCTGGCCACCACGATGACGTCGTCGCGCTCCAGGATCGCCCGTGTGGCCGAGTGGCGCATCCGGTCGATCTGCTCGTTAATCGAGCTATCCTTCTCGATATAGGTGTCGGTCCGCGGCACGTAGGCCTCGGGCTGGTAGTAGTCGTAATAGGAGACGAAGAACTCCACCGCATTGTCGGGGAAGAAGCTCTTCATCTCGGAATAGAGCTGCGCGGCCAGGGTCTTGTTGGGCGCCAGGATCAGGGCCGGGCGCTGGGTCTGCTCGATGACCTTGGCCATGGTGAAGGTCTTGCCCGAGCCGGTGACGCCGAGCAGCACCTGGTCGCGCTCGCGGCCCTCGAGGCCCGCCACCAGGTCGGCGATGGCGGTGGGCTGGTCGCCGGCCGGCTCGTACTCGGAGACGAGCTTGAACCGGCGGCCGCCCTCGGACTTCTGCGGCCGGTCGGGACGGTGCGGGACCCAGACGACGGGGCCGGTGGACTCGTCATAGTCGAACACCGCCGACATGTCGGCGACGCCGGGCGCTTCGGCCGGGGCGGACTTCGTGGGACGGGGCATGAGGTCGAATTTAGGGTGCATGACCCCGGAAGGCTAGGGCGCCCTGGTGACAGGATGTGGCAGCAGGCTACCGCTTCTTCTTCCCCGCCGCCGCGATGGCCTTGTCGAGGTCGGCCAGGGTGACGCCGTTCACCTTCACGCCGTTGACGAAGAAGAAGGGGGTGGAGTCCACGCCGCGGGCGACGCCGGCGGCCACCCGGGCCTCCAGGGCCTCGCCATGGGCCGGGTTGTTGACGCAGGCGGTGACCTCGGGCTCGGACAGACCGGCTTCCTTGGCGACCTCCAGCAGGACCGGGCGCAGCTGGCGGGTCTCGAAGATTTCGGCCTGGCGGCGGAAGAGGCCGTCCACCATGGAATAGTACTTGTCGGCCCCGGCGCAGCGGGCGGTGATGAAGCCGATGGCGGCGACATTGGCGGGCTCGGTGAGGAACTCGTGCAGGGTGTAGCGGACCTTGCCGGTGTCGATGTACTTGGCCTTGAAGGCCGGGAAGACCTCATTGTTGAACTGGGCGCAGTGGTTGCAGCTCAGGGAGGCGTACTCCTCGACGTGGATCTTCGCCGTGGGTTTGCCCAGGGACGGCTCGCCCGTGACATAGGCCGGGGCGGCGCTGGCGGCGCCGGCGATGAGGGCGAAGGCGAGACTGAGCAGGGCGTGACGCAAGGGGGAGCTTCCTGACTGGGGACGACCCCAGGACACCGCCTGCGCCCAGCCTGTCAACTCAAGGCCGTTGGCGCTGGGACCTGGGAGCCGTCATAATGCGCGCCAGGCGGGACTCATTTCCCGCCGACAGCATTTCCGTCGCGTAGATTCTTGGGGATTTCATGTCGGTTTCGACCGCGGCCGAGCGCGCCGCACCGCCGCGCTGGCCCGACGGCTACTTCACGGTCAAGGACGGGACCCGCCTGCACTATGTGGAGGCCGGCCAAGGCGTTCCGGTGATCCTGATCCACGGGGCGCGGGGCAGCGCCATCGGCAACTGGTTCTCCAACGGCATCGCGCCAAGGCTGGCGCAGACCAACCACGTCTACGCCCTCGACATGCGGGCCCACGGCCTGTCGGGCGGGGCGCGGCACAGCCATTTCAACATGGCCGACGACGTCCTGGAATTCATGGACCAGATGGGGATCGGCAAGGCCCACATCGCCGGCTACTCCATGGGCGGCGGGGTGACTCTGCAACTGCTGGCCCGCGCGCCGGAGCGGTTCATCACCGCCTGCTTCCAGGGCTCGGGGATCAGCGAGGTCGGGGAGTGGAAGGACAAGGTCCCGCCCGACGTGACCGGAGAGGCCCCCGACGAGGCCGCCGCCAACGCCCGGGTCAAGGCGCGTCGCCAGGCCAAGGGCGAGGAGGTGGGCAACGACCTCGGCGACAAGATCCGCGCCAAGGTCCAGGCCGTCGTGGGCGGCGGCGCGGTGCGGGCCATGGAGGACATGGCCGGCCGCATGATGGCGACCCTCCACAAGCTGGACCTCTCCAGGGTCGACTTCCCGGTCATGGCCATCAATGGCGAGTACGACCGCCCCAATGCGCGGACCCACCGCATGGCGCGCGAGTTGCCGGACTTCACCAATCTGGTCCTGCCGGGCAAGGGCCACCTGAGCGCCATGATGGCGGGGTTCATCCCGGAAGAATACATCGAGGGCTACGCCGCCTTCGTGGCCCGCAACAACCCGCCGGGCGCGGCGCGCAAGGGCATGTGACCTGGGACGATCTACGGCAGGGCGCCTGCGCTCAGCCCGAACCGCGGGCGACGGGCGTGCACCCGACCCGACATCCGCCCCTGAAGGCCGTCAGCGCCGGGCGAGCCGCTCAAGTGCGTCACACTTGGCCTCGGTGACCTCCGGCCAGGGACCGGGATCGGCGCCGATCACTCTCAGGGCCTCGTCCCGGCTGATCCGCTCCCGGCGCGCGAGCAGGTCCGCGGCGCGGTCGGCGAAGGCGCGACCCGAGGCCATGGCGGTGGTGTAGTTGAAGCGCGCGGCGGGCTCGGTCCGCCAGGCGGTGGCCGCGGGGCGGCGCCCATGGGAGATCTGGGAGGCGTCACGCCCCCAGGTGTTGGCGAAGGCAGGCGTGGCGCCGAGATAGCGCTTCAGGGCGCAGGACTGCTGCACGCGCCAAGCTGGCGCGGCGTGGGCGCCCGAGGCGTACACCGCCATCAGCAGCGCGAGAGACAGACTGCGCTTCATCGTCAGATAGGATGCCCGCCCATGACGGCGATCGCAATGACCGCAGCCAACGTCATGACGGCGTAGATGACATGTCCCACGTTGGGCCCCCAAGAATCGTAGCTTCGATACGACTCTAGTCAGAGCGGGGAGCGCCACATGACACAGTTGGACTATGGCCCCGCAGCGCGCGGGGCCATCGCCAGGACTACTTGTCGACCGCCTTGCTGACGACCGTACCCACCGCCGCGCCGGCGGCGGCGCCCACGGGGCCACCGATCACGGCGCCGGTGATGGCGCCGGTGGAGGCGCGCTGCTCGACGTTGTGGCCACAGGCCGCGAGGGTCAGGGCGACGCTCGCAATGGCAAGAAGGCTAAGGGTTTTCCGCATGACATAGCTCCGGTTCAGGGGGTCTCGGCGGGAAGAACGGCGGCGAACGGTAGAGGTTCCGAACGGCCTGCAGAGGCGCCTGTCCACAGGCATTTCCATGCTGCGCTGCAATATGAGCTTGCGAATCGTAAACTCTGCGGTCATAAGCACGGCAACTTCGCCATGGCCTGCCTTCCACGTGTAAGGAGCAGGCCCGCCGCGGAACGCCGCCAGCACGTGCAGGGGCGTCGAGCAGCAAACGATGTCTGGGGGCGCTTCCGCCTTCGCCACACGGGACAACCATCCTTTGCTATCCAAACCTCAGGCGCGCGCCGATTGGCGTGCGTTGACCAGTGCTGTGCTGCTGGGTTCGGGCGTCGGCCTGGGCCTCGGCGCCGCCTATCTGGCCGGCGGGATGGCGCGCGCCACCACCGACCACCAACGTACGGCCCGCCTGGCCGAAGCCGCCGCCGGGGGCTTTTCGGAAGCCGTTCTTCAGCGCGAAGCCGCCGACATGGATCCTGGAATCCTGGCCGTGGCGCGCCGTCATGACCCCTTCACCGTGGCCGGCGACGCCGAGCGCGACCGCCAGTCCGCGATCCTCGCCGCCCGGCTGGAAAAGCGCGACCGCAACCCGGCGTCTGCCGTCGTGCTGCGCGCCGCCTTCGCCGGTCCCCTGGTCCCGTCGGCGCCGCCGTTCCGCATGGCCGGCATGCTGGAGACCTCGCGCGAGCTGGAGTGCCTGACCCAGGCCGTCTATTTCGAAGCCCGCGGCGAGACCGCCGTCGGCCAGCAGGCCGTGGCCCAGGTGGTGCTGAACCGCGTGCGCCATCCGGCCTATCCCAAGAGCGTCTGCGGTGTCGTGTTCCAGGGCGCCGCCCGGGCTCGCGGATGCCAGTTCAGCTTCGCCTGCGACGGCTCCATGCGTCGGGGCCGCGAGGTCGTCGCCTGGAACCGCGCCAAGCAGGTCGCCGGTCGCGCCCTGTCGGGAGGCCTGATGGCCTCGGTGGGCGACGCCACCAGCTTCCACACCACCGGCGTCTCCCCCAACTGGGGCGCCCGCATGGTTCGGGTGGCCCAGGTCGGGACCCACATCTTCTACCGCTTCGGCCGTGGCGCGGCGCCTGCGACCTATGTCGCCGACAGCCGGGCTGGCCATCATGAGACGCCCGCCGCCGAGACCGTCTATGCCAGCCTGACGCCGATGCCGGCCCAGGCGGGTGCGCCGGACTTCCGCCTGACGTCGGCGGTGGTGGTCTCTGGACCCTCCGAAACGGCGCAGCAGGCCACCCCGGAACCGGCGGCCGCGCCGGCCACGCCTTCCCTGGAAGCCAAGGCTGAGAAGGGCAGGTTGACCCCGGTCAGCCAAATCAAGCCCGCCGAGCCCGTGGCCCCGAAGGTCGCCAGCGCTTCCTGATCGGCCTCGCCGTATTACGGGCGCCTGACGGGCGCACTGCGGCTTGCGGTGGGGCTGGGCGCTAGCCGAAGCTCGCCCTTCGCCCAACGCGACCGAAGGAGCGTTCATGCACGCCGGAGATCACAACGCCGAACTGGCCCAGGCCCTGCTCGGAGTCAGCTACGATCAGCTGACGCCGGTGCAGCGAAGCGTCATCGACCTGATCGCCACCGAGCAGCCGAGCGGGCTGAACCCCAAGCTGACGGGGGACGACCGCACCTACTGGCAGAGGTTGGCCGACACCATCGCCGCGGTTGGCGGATCGTGGACCTTCATCTTCAGTTTCCTGGGGGTGCTCACCGCCTGGGTGACCTGGAACGTCCTGGCCGGGAATCTGACCTTCGATCCCTACCCCTTCATTTTCCTGAACCTGATGATGTCGATGATCGCGGCCCTGCAGGCGCCGGTGATCATGATGAGCCAGAACCGCGCCGCGGCGCGCGACCGCGTGAACGCCGAGCACGACTATGTCGTGAACCTGCGCGCCGAGCTGGAGATCATGCACCTGCACGACAAGCTCGACGCCCTGCGCAGCGAGGACCTGGTCAAGGTGATCAAGGCCCAGACCGAGACCCTGAACCTGCTCAAGCGCGACATGGCCGAACTGAAGGCGATGCGGGGCTAGGCCCGCGCCGCCCGCCGCAGGGCCTGGGGCGGCTGGCCGAAGGCGCGGAGGAAGGCGCGGCGCATCCGCTCGGGGTCGCCGAACCCCACGGTTTCGGCCACGCGGTCGATGGGATCGGAGGAGGCCTCCACCCGCTCGCGCGCGGTCTCCAGGCGTAGGCGCTCCACAGCCTTGGCCGGCGTCATTCCGGTCTCGGCGGCGAAGGCGCGGGCGAAGTGGCGGGGGCTCATGGCGGCCCGGTCGGCCAGCTGGTCGACGGTGAGCGGCTGGTCCAGATGCTCGCGCATCCAGTCCAGCAGGCCCGCGAACCGGCCACCCTGGCCGCCCATCTCGATCAGGGCCGAGAACTGCGACTGGCCGCCCGGCCGCCGGTGATAGACCACCAGGGTCTGGGCGGTCTTGCGGGCGATGTCCTCGCCCAGGTCCTGCGCGATGAGGGCCAGGGACAGGTCGATCCCCGCCGTGATCCCCGCCGAGGTCCAGATCGCCCCGTCCCGGACGAAGATGCGGTCGGCCTCCACCCGGACCTTGGGATAACGCTTCTGCAGTTCTGCGCTGCGGGCCCAGTGGGTGGTGGCGAGCTTGCCGTCCAGCAGGCCGGCCTCGGCCAGCAGATAGGCGCCCGAACAGACGCTGGCCGTCCGCCTCGCCCTGGCCGCCACCCGCTGGATATAGGCCTTGGTCGCGGGGTCCTTCGACGCCTGGCTGGCCCCGATGCCGCCGGAGATCACCAGGGTGTCGAGATCTTCGTCCAGCGCTCCGGCGCCCATGCCGGCGGCGGCCGAACTGGCGACCATCCCCGGCTCCGCCGCCATCACCTTCAGGCTGTAGGCGCCCGGCACGTAGCGCCCGGCGATCTCGAAGGCGCCCAGCGGCCCGGCCGCGTCCAGCAGCTGGAAGTCGGGGAAGATCAGGAAGCCAATTTGCCGGGGCATGGCTGAATCCGAGGTAAGATTGTCATTTCAGACGGACGCTAGGCCTGCGACCCTGGAGTCGTCAACTTGCAGGGAGACCCCGCCATGTCCGACCTCGTCATCGTCTTCCCACTCTATCCGGGCGTCACCCACCTCGACTTCACCGGCCCGCAGCAGGTCTTGTGTCGCGTGCCCGGCGCGAAGATCATCGTCGCCTCCATGGGCGGCGCCGACATCGAGGCCGACGGACTGACCTTCACCAACCTGGCCGACCTCGCTCAGGTCGAGACCTGCGACGTGATCTGCGTGCCCGGCGGCTTCGGGACCAGCGCGGCCATGCTGGACGAGGCCTTCATGAGCCACATCAAGCGGCTGGCAGGCGGGGCGAAGTACCTCACCAGCGTCTGCACCGGCTCGCTGATCCTGGCGGCCACCGGCCTGCTGAAGGGCAAGCGCGCCACCTGCCACTGGGCCTGGAAGGACCAGCTGAAGCCCTTCGGCGTCATTGTCACCGAGGGCCGTGTGGTCCGCGATGGCAATATCATCACCGGCGGCGGGGTGACCGCGGGCCTGGACTTCGCCTTCACCATGGTGGCCGAGCTGGCGGGCGATGCGCTCGCCCAGTCCCTGCAGCTTGGGCTGGAATATTCCCCCGCCCCGCCGTTCAACGCCGGGACCCCGGACACCGCCCCGCCGGAGATCCTGGCGGCGGTGAGAGCCATGATGGCCGGGGCCATGGGCGAGCGCCAGGAGGCGGCCGAGGAAGCCGCCCGCCGGCTGGAAGCCGTCTAAGGGTTGGGTCGCGCTGACGTCCACCTCCCGGCCAGGCCGGGGAGTGGACGGCGTCCAACGCCGGAAGGTGGGCCTAGCGCCGAGGAACGCCTAGTCGGCGATGTGGATCAGCATCTTGCCGTTGTTCAGGCCGTCGAACAGACCGATCAGACCTTCCGGCGCACGCTCGAAGCCGTCCAGGATGGTCTCCTGGTACTTGATCTGACCCGACTTCAGCCAACCTGTCATGTCGGCCAGGAAGTCGGCGTTCATGTGCGGGAAGTCGCCGGCGACGAAGCCCTCCATGCGGATGCGGCCATAGATCAGGGAGAATAGGTTCTTCACCCCTTCGCCGTCGCCGTTATAGGTGGAGATCATGCCGCAGACCGGGATGCGGCCGCGCACGTTCATGCGGGGCAGGGCGGCGTCCAGGTGCGCGCCGCCGACATTCTCGAAATAGACGTCGATGCCCTTGGGCGTGGCCGCCTTCAGGGCCTCGGCCAGGTTCTCTTTCTTGTAGTTGATCACCGCGTCGATCCCGACCTCGCCCTTCAGCCAGGCGGCCTTCTCGTCGGTCCCGGTGGAGCCCACCACGTAGCAGCCCTTGATCTTGGCGATCTGGGCCACGACCGAGCCCACCGCCCCGCCGGCGGTGGAGACGAAGACCTGCTCGCCGTCCTTCAGGGCGCCGGTGCCCAGCAGGCCGCCATAGGCGGTGATGCCGGTGCCGCCGAGCGCGTGCATATAGACGCTCAGCGGCAGGTCCGGATCGCGGTTCAGCACCGAGACGCCGCGCCCGTCAGAGACGAAGGTCTCGCGGAAGCCGGCGCCGTGGCGGACCAGGTCACCCTCCTTGAACTTGGGGTTCTTCGACTGGGTCACCCGGCCGATGCCGCCGCCCAGCAACGGCGCGTCCAAGGCCTGATCGGCGTCGAGGCGCGGCCGCATGTAGGGGTCCACCGACATCAGCAGGGCCGTGACCTGGATCTCGCCCTCGGCGGCGTCGGCGACGGGGGCCTCCACCAGGGCGAAGTCCTCAAGCACCGGCTTGCCGTTGGGGCGGCGGACGAGGTGGATCTGGCGGGCGGTGGTCATGGGAAACTTCCTGGCGAGACTGGAATGAATTCAAACAATCGTTTGGAGGTAGTCCCGCAAGCCGCCGCGGTCACGCCAGAAAAACTCAAGCCCGCCGGTCAGGGCGGGCTTGAGCGGGTCATGGTTTGGCGCGCTCGGCGCTGTTTTCCTGTGTATCGCGTTTGCCCTTCACGTCATGGGCGTGGTGTCGGTCACGCTCACCGCCGCCTCCGGAGACGTGGCTGAAGGGGGTGTTGGTGGGCTCGCCCGGCGCGCGGGGATCGATCTTGGGCGGTTGCGGCTTGGAGGCGTCCTCGTGGCTCGCGCCCGGGCCGCCCCAGCGTTCGGTGTTGGGGTGTTTCTCAGGCATGTCAGCGGTCCTGAACCTTGTGCTGCACGCTGTCGACGTTCTGGTGGATGTTCCCCTGGCGGCCTTGCTCGCGCAGGTTCACGTCACCGTCGCCGGTCTCGGTGGACTGCAGGCCGGTCTGCTGGTCACGGCGGCCTTGGTTGGCCCCAGTGATGTCGGGCTTCTCGCCCTTGAAGGACTGCTGTTCCGGCGGAATGGGAGGGGCTTTGGACATGGTCTTGATCTCCTCTTGCTTGAGAAGAGAACCGACCGGCCGCCGCCTTGTTCCGAGAATTCAGACGGCGTCGAGGCCGATGTCGAGCACCGGCGCCGAGTGGGTCAGGGCGCCGACGCTGATCACCTGGACGCCGCTTTGCGCGATGGCGCGCACCGTCTGCAGGTTCACACCGCCCGAGGCCTCCAGCACCACCTTGTCGCCGGCCAGGGCCACGGCGGTCTTCAGGTCGTCGGGACTGAAATTGTCCAGCATGATCACGTCGGCGCCGTGCGGCAGGGCTTCGCGAAGCTGCTCCAGGCTGTCGACCTCCAGCTCCACCTTGGTGAGGTGGCCGGCGAAGGCCCGCGCGCGTTTGAGCGCATTGGCGACCCCGCCGCAGGCCGCGACATGGTTGTCCTTGATCAGGATGGCGTCATCCAGCCCGAAGCGGTGGTTGACCCCGCCGCCGCAGCGCACCGCGTATTTCTCCAGGTGGCGCAGGCCCGGCGTGGTCTTGCGGGTGTCGACAATGCGGGCGGCGGTGCCCTGGGTCTGGTCGACATAGGCCCGCGTCAGGGTGGCGACCCCGGACAGGCGGCCCATCAGGTTCAAGGCCGTGCGTTCGGCCGACAGGATGGCGCGTGCATTGCCGGTGACCTTGGCCAGGACCGCGCCAGCCTCGACGCTGGCGCCGTCCTCCACCACGGCCTCGAAGCTGGCCTTGGGGTCGAGGGCCAGGATCGCCAGGCGCGCGCAGGCCAGGCCCGCCACCACGCCGCTCTGCCGGGTGGCGAAGACCACGCTCATCTCGGCGTCGGCGTCGATGCAGGCCTGGGCCGTGATGTCCCCCGCCCGGCCGAGGTCTTCGGCAAGCGCGGCGCGGACGGTGGGTTCGATCAGCAGGTCGGGGAGGGGTTGGATCATTCGGCCGCTAAACTGAGAGGGTCATCCGACTTGAGGTCGGCGAAGGTGACGAAGGTCCGCTTGGGGGGCAGGGGCTCAGGGAAGTCGGAGCGGTAATGGCCGCCCCGGCTTTCCTTGCGGTCCAGGGCGCACTGGGCTGTCAGGCGGGCGGCCACCAGGGGGCCGGCGCGGCCGTGGGCGGCCTCGAAGCGATCGATCTCGGAAAGCAGGTTGGTGAGGCCGGCGCCGTCGCGGACCACGCCGGCGTCGCGGCTCATGCCGATGCGCAGGGCGGCCAGGGCCTGCGCCGGCAGGTCCGGGGTCAGGATGCGGCGCAGGGGACCGGAGGGGGCCTCGCGTTGCTCGCGGGCCGCCTTGCCAGCGCGGGTCCCGAAGACGGCGGCCTCAAGCAGGGAGTTGGACGCCAGGCGATTGGCGCCGTGCACGCCGGTGGACGCGCACTCGCCGGCCGCGAACAGCCCCTCCAGGGAGGTCTGGCCGTTGGCGTCGGTGACGATGCCGCCCATGTGGTAGTGGCAGGCTGGCGCAACGGGGATCGGCTGTACGCGTGGATCGACGCCGCCCGACAGGCAGGCGGCGTAGACGGCGGGAAACTCCTCGGGGAAGTGATCGCCGACGGCGGCGCGAGCGTCCAGGAAGGCGCCTCGGCCGGCGGCCAGCTCGGCATGGATGGCGCGGGCCACCACGTCGCGTGGCGCCAGCTCGGCGTCCGGGTGGTAGCCGGCCATGAAGAACTCGCCCGCCGCATTGATCAGCCGGGCCCCCTCGCCGCGCAGGGCCTCGGTGGCCAGGGGGGCGGGATCACGGCCGATATCGATGGCCGTGGGGTGGAACTGCACGAACTCGGGATCGGCGATGGTGGCGCCGGCCAGGGCCGCCAGGGCCAGGCCCTCGCCCTGTAGTTCGGCTGGGGTGGTGGTGACCGCGTAGAGGCCGCCGATGCCGCCGGTGGCGAACAGGGTGGCTGGCGCGGTGATCTCGATCAGGCGTCCGCCCTCTTCGGCCACGACGCCGCGAACCCGGCCGCTCAGGTCGTGCAGCACGCCGCGCAGGCGCATGCCGGCCCGGACCTCGATGTGCCGTGAAGAAAGAGCCGTCTGGACGACCGCCTCCATGATCGCGCGGCCGGCCTGGTCGCCCTTCACCCGGGCCACGCGGCTGCGGGAGTGGGCGGCCTCCAGGCTGGTGGCGAAGTCGCCGGCGGCGTCGCGGTCGAAGGGGGCCCCCAGGGCCGCCAGGTGGCGCACGGCGGCCGGGCCTTCCTTGGCCAGCAGGTGGGCCATGGCGGAATCCACCAGGCCCGCGCCCGCCGCGATGGTGTCGGCGGCGTGCAGGGCGGGCGCGTCGTCAGCCGACAAGGCCGCCGCCATCCCCCCTTGCGCCCAGGCCGACGAGCAGCCCTGGTTCAGGGGGGCGCCGGTGAGCAGCAGGACGCTGCGCGGCGCGGCGGCCAGGGCCGCGCTCAGGCCAGCCAGGCCCGCGCCGACGATCAGGACGCCGTCATGGTGGATCCGGTCGGCCACCTCAGATCAGCTCCACGTCCACGTGGTGGCGGGCCTTCACCAGGTCGTAGCGGGCCGGGACCAGGGGCGGCGGCAGGTCGATCATCCGTTGCACGGCCACGCGAGCGCGGGCGGCGATGGCCGGATCGACGGTCACCTCGTAGCGGTTGTGGACCAGGCTCTCGTAGATGTTTTCCAGCGTGATCCGCTTCATGTGCGGGCACAGGTTGCAGGGGCGCACGAACTCGGTGTCGATGGCGTCGACGGCGACGTTGTCGGCCATGGAGCATTCGGTGATCAGCACCACCTGCTTGGGCTTCCGCGTCAGGACGTAGTCGTTCATCGCCGCGGTCGAACCGGCGAAGTCCGACACTTCCAGCACCTCGGCCGGGCATTCCGGGTGGGCCAGGATCTGGGCGTTGGGATAGGCGGCCTTCAGCTCCAGGATGTCGGCGGCGGTGAAGCGTTCATGCACCTCGCAGCGGCCCTGCCAGGCGATGATCTTGATGTCGGTCTGACGCGCCACGTTGCGGGCCAGGAACTCGTCGGGGATCAGGATCACCCGGTCGACGCCCCACTCGCGCGCCACATGCTCCACCACCTGGACGGCGTTGGCGCTGGTGCAGCAGACGTCGGTCTCGGCCTTCACGTCGGCGGTGGTGTTGACGTAGGTGACCACCGGCAGGCCGGGATAGCGCTGCTTGATCAGGCGCACGTCGGCGCCGGTGATCGAGGAGGCCAGGCTGCAGCCGGCGCGCAGGTCCGGGATCAGCACCGTCTTCTCTGGCGACAGGATCTTGGAGGTCTCCGCCATGAAGTGCACGCCGGCCTGGACGATGATCTTGGCGTCCGACTTGGCGGCTTCCTTGGCCAGGCCCAGGCTGTCGCCGACATAGTCGCCGACCCCGTGGAAGATGTCGGGCGTCATGTAGTTGTGGGCCAGGATGACCGCGTTCTTCTCGCGCTTCAGGCGGTTGATCTCGGCGATCAGCGGGGCCTGGAGGCGCCATTCCATGGGCGTGATGTGGCCCTTCACCTTTTCCCAAAGCGGCTGGGTGGCCTTGTCGACCTCAGGCGTGAACGCGAATTGGAACCCGTCGGCCATCTGGCCCTCCTTATGCTCACATTGAGCATTTCTTCCGCCTCAAAAACGCCGGGGAACACTCTCGGCACCCTCGGCGTGATGGATATGCTCAATTGGAGCAAAACCCAATAACAGACATATAGCCCCGTGTTCGCGCTCCGGCAAGGGGATCTTCAGCGGACGGCGCGAGGATCCCCTGACGCGTCCGAGGCGCGCGTCGCGCCGGGACGGCTGGCCGGGACGCGCGGCGGGGGATAATGGCTCCTGGGCCCGGCCACGGGTTCACCGTCGAACCTTCGCCCTCTTCCTTGCTACACTGTGACCCCGGAAACGATCGAAAGACCCGACGCTGAGCCTCCGCCTTCCTCCCTGTCACCGCGCCGGCCTGGCCCTGGCCGCGCTCGCGGTCCTGCTGGCCGGGTGCGTGACCTACTATGTGCCGCGCGGGGCCGGGCGGCTGCAGGGCGTGGCGAGCGTCAGCGAGACCCTGTCCGACAAGGGCCTGGCGCGGCTGACCGCCGACATGGACCCGGCCATGCTGGCCCTGGCCCGTCGGCACGATCCCCGCCATGGCGCCGATCTCTGGGGCCGGCCGGAGGGCTGGTCCAGCCTGGATATCCGCACCCCGCCCGACCTCGGCTTCGGCACGGCGGTGGACGCCCTGGCCGAGGACATCAACGCGCTGCGGCCCTTCTCCCACCTGCCGATCCGGCCCATGAAGCCCTTCAAGCTGGACGTCGCCACCCGGGACGGCGACCGCGCCCTGCTGTGCCTGGCCCAGGCCGTCTATTACGAATCCGCCCGCGAGCCACAGCTCGGGCAGGAGGCCGTGGCCCAGGTAGTGCTGAACCGCCTGCGCCATCCGGCCTATCCGAAGTCGGTGTGCGGCGTGGTCTATCAAGGCTCGGCCCGGACCACCGGGTGCCAGTTCACCTTCACCTGCGACGGGGCGTTGCAATACGCCCCGGAGGTCGGCCGCTGGCGGCAGGCCCAGGACGTGGCCCGCCGCGCTCTCAACGGTTTCGTCGCCAAGGGCGTGGGTTCGGCGACCCACTACCATGCCCAGTATGTCGCCCCCTACTGGGCGCCCACCCTGGTGAAGATGAAGCAGATCGGGGCGCACATCTTCTACCGCTGGACCGGTCCCTGGGGCGAGCCGCCGGCCTTCACCGGCCGCTACGCCGGGGGAGAGTCCAACCTGTCGGCGGCCATCCTCGGCAGCCTCGACCAGCGCACCCAGGGGCTGCTCGATCCGGAGGGGCAGGGCGTGCCGGCCGGCCGCAAGATCACGCTTTCGGTGGGGGGCGAGGTGCGCACCTACAACGTCGTCGATCCCCTGGCGGCCGGCGGCGAACGCACCCGCGTCCTGGGGACCATCTTCGCCCCGCGCCGCAAGCCGACGCCGGAGGAGATCAAGAAGATCAACGAGTCCCTGGCGGCCATGGAAGCCCCGGTGGCCACCCCCGCCGCGCCGCTGGGGGTTCCCGCGCCGGACTAGTTTCCGAAGGCGTCGGGGTAGGCCACCAGCACGGGTTCGGCCAGGGCGCCGTCCTCGATCTCCAGGGCCATGAAGGCGGGGCTGCCGGAGTAGGGGGCCTTCAGCTTGGCCGCCGCCTCCGGGGTGAAGCCGAACTTCGGGTAATATGTCGGGTGGCCGAGCACGACGACCGCGTGGGTCCCGAACTCGCGGGCGGTGTCGAGAGAGGCCTTCACCAGCCGCGAGCCGACCCCGGACCTCTGCAGGTCAGGGCGGACGGCCATGGGCGCCAGGGCGGCGTACATGTTGACGCTGTCGGCCCACAGCCGGCTGTAGAAGATGTGGCCCACCACGACGCCGTCCTCGTCGGCCACCAGCTCGAAGACCTTGTCGCCATCGGCGCGCAGGCGCTCCACCAGGTCAGCCTCGTCGGGCTTGCCAAAGGCGGCGATGTTGATCTCGCGGATGGCGGCGTGGTCGGCGGGTTTGGCGTGTCGGATCATCCCGCCAGCTTACCCGCTCAGGGCTTCAGGGGAAGGCACAGCTCCGTCAGCAGGTCGGCGGGCGCGGTCTTTCGCGGGTCATTGAGGTTGACCTCGACGCAGGGGGCGTTGGCCGGCTCCTCGCCGCTGGTGGGCAGCCAGGCGAACAGCTCCTCGTAGCCCTGGCCGATCTGGGCGTAGGGGCCCTTGTACAGCAGCACGGGCATAGCGGCCGGCGGCGACCTCGTGGATCGTCACCGTATCGTCGGTCCCGACCTCAGGGCTCACCGTGAGGCCGGCCAGGGCGCGCTGGTCGGCGGGCGGGACCACCGACATGTCGTCCAGATAGACCGCGACGCCCACGGCGGGCGGCATGACCACGCCCTTGGGCCCGGCCCAGGCCATCAGCCGGTCGAAGGCCTGGCCGATCTGCTGCGGCGGTCCTCTGTGGGGCACGGTGGCGATGCGCATGGCGGGGCGGTCCTGAACTTCGACGGGCATGGCTGGAGCTCCAGTTTCGGCGCGCCGGGTCGCTCGAAAGGCGGCGGGCGCAAGGTCGTAGGCGGCGCGGAAGGCGCGGGTGAAGGCGGGGTTGGAGCCATAGCCGGCGCGCCGTGCGATCTCGGCGATCGGCGCCTGGCTGCGCGCCAGCTCCATGGAGGCCCGCTGCAGTCGCAGGCGGCTCACCGTCTCGATGACGGTCTCGCCGATCATCGTCCGGTAGATACGATGGAAATGGAACGGCGACAGGCAGGCCGCCTCGGCCAGCACCGTCAGGTCCAGGGGCTCATCCAGATGCGCCCAGATGTGCTCGGCCACCCGGTTCAGGCGCTGGGCGTAGCTCTCACGGGTGACGGGCCGGTTCATGGGAAGAGGTTAGCGCAGAGCCGATTGATCGCGCTTGCGAACTTGGTTGATTGGCATTTCCGCCTCGCCGCAAGCCGCAACCGGCGATTGACTTCGTCTCGCCGGATGAGATTAGTCTTTGCTGAAATGTCATCGAGCATTCTGGTCGAGGCCGAAGGATGGAATTGTCTTGAATTTATTCACCAAATCCACGCTCTCAGCTCTTCTTATACTTGGTGGGGGGTGCGTTGCACCCGTGAAGAACTACGAGAGCGTGGCAGCCTCACCGACTTCTGCGACCATCACTTTTTCAAAGGGTTACGTCTCAAGCGCGTTCAAGACTGGCAGCCAAGCTTACTTCCTCGCCAACGCGGGCAATTGCGCCGACCTGAGGCATGCCGGCAGCTTCCTTTGGACAAGCCCCGATTCACGTTCGCTCCGGGTTCCAGGCAATGAGCGGGTCACGGTCGTGGCTGGAACGAATTTCGACAACGTCACGGGCATTGGTAATGCGCCGGGCGGCTTCACCGTCGAGATGCAAAAGCAAGGTTGCGTAGGGGCTGCGACTTTCCTGGCGGAGCCGGGGAGAAGCTACGCGGTCACCCAGCAAATTACGGCCCCGGCCTGTCGAATGGTCGTCATCGACATAGCCAGCCGCGCGGCCGCCAAATCTCTTAGAACGTCGGATGGCGCCGCTTGCGATGTCCATGTGCGAACCCTCACCGAATATCGGTAATCGCCGCCCGACAGGAACAGGGCGGCTGGGCCTGCGAGATCGATCAGTCCCCCGCCACCCAGGACACGTCGGCCCCCAGCGCATTGAGGTTCTCGACGAACTTCGGGTGGGCGCGCTGGATGGGGGTGGCGTTGAGGATGGTGCTTTCGCCCTCGATGCTGGCGGCCAGCATGAACAGCGCGATGGCCACGCGGATGATGTAGGGGCTCTCGACCTGCGCCGGCACCAGCGGCTTGCCGCCGAAGGTGATCAGGCGGTGGGGGTCGCACAGCAGGGAGTGGGCGCCGAACTTGCCCAGTTCCGAGGACCAGCCCAGCGCGCCCTCATAGACCTTGTTCCAGAACATGCACTGGCCTTCGGAGCGCACGCCGAGCGCGACGAAGATCGGCAGCAGGTCAGCCGGCACATAGGGCCAGGGCGCGGCCTCCACCTTCTGCAGGATGTTGGCGGTGAAGGGCTGGCGCACCCGCATGCCGCCGCCGTCGACCTTGGCGCGGCTCCAGCCGTCCTTGTGGGTGATCTCGACGCCGAACTTGGCGAAGGTGCGGTCCAGCAGGGGGAACTGGTCCACCGAGCCGTTCTTCACCGCGATATCGCCGCCGGTCATGGCGCCCATGGCCAGGAAGGTGGCCACCTCGTGGAAGTCGTCGGCGAAGGTGAACTCCGCGCCCGACAGGCTCGCGACCCCCTCGACGGCGATCCGCGAACCGCCGACCCCCTCGAGCCGGGCGCCCATCTTCTCGAGGAACCCGCAGAACTCCTGAACGTGCGGCTCGCAGGCGGCGTTGGTCAGCTGCGACCGTCCCTTGGCGGTGGCGGCGCAGAGGATGAAGTTCTCGGTGGTGGTGACCGAGGCGTAGTCCAGCCAGTGGTCGGTGGTGGCGAACCCCTTGGGGGTCTTGATGTAGATGGCCTCGGGCTTGCGGTCGATCTGGGCGCCGAAGCTCTCGAAGACCTCGATGTGCGGGTCGATCTCGCGGACCCCCAGCGTGCAGCCGGTGACGTCCTCCTCGATACTGGCCCCGCCGAACCGGTAGAGCAGGGCGGGGATCAGCATCAGGGTCGAGCGCATGCCCAGCGGCAGGTGCGCGGCCTTCGGGTCCAGGCCCTCGCCATGGCGCAGTTTCAGGGTGCCCGTGGCGTAGTCCATGTCCACGGAGGAGCCCAGATTTCCGAAGAAATCCAGGATCTTGCGAACGTCTGTTATGTCCGGGACGCGGTGCAGGACGATCGGCTGATCGGTCAGCAGGGTGGCGCACAGGATCGGCAGCACGGCGTTCTTGTTGGCCGAGGGCGTGATGGTTCCGCGCAGGGCGCGTCCGCCTCTCACGATCAGGTTGGTCATGGATGGCAGCCTCGTTGGCTTCGGGCGAAGGTCGTGAAAATCATTCGGGGGCGACGCGATGATGACGAGGTTGGAGGGCCGCCCCAGCCGTTCCTTCTCCCCTTGCGGGAGAAGGTGGCCCTGCGGAGCAGGGTCGGATGAGGGGTCGCGCCGACCTTTTCGGCTAGATCACAGGAGCGCCCGTCGAGGCAAGCGCGACCCCTCATCCGGCGTGCCTGCGCACGCCACCTTCTCCCGCAAGGGGAGAAGGGTCAGAGGGGTGTCTGACCACGGCCTCGGTGACCCACGGACGACCGGCGAAGAGCGTCACCAGGTCCCGATCTTCTCGGCCTCGTGGTGGCTGATCGGGTTGTGGGCCTTGGCGTGGTCTTCCTCGGCCAGCAGCCGCACGGCTTCCAGGGCGGCCATGCAGCCCATGCCCGCCGCGGTGACGGCCTGGCGGTAGACGTCGTCGGTGACGTCGCCCGCCGCATAGACACCGGTGACCGCGGTGGAGGTCGTGCCGGCCTTGACCTTCAGATAGCCAGAGGCGTCCATCTCCAGCTGGCCTTTGAAGAGCTCGGAGGCGGGGGCGTGGCCAATGGCGATGAAGACGCCGTCGCAGGCCACGTCCTGGGTCTCACCGGTCTTGACGTTCTTCAGGCGAACGCCGGTCACCCCCATGGGGTCGCTGTCGCCGGTCACCTCGACGACCGAGCTGTCCCAGATCACCTCGATCTTGGGGTTGGCGAACAGGCGCTCCTGCAGGATTTTCTCGGCGCGGAACTCGTCCTTGCGGTGAACGACGGTGACCTTGGCGGCGAAGTTGGTGAGGAACAGGGCCTCCTCCACCGCGGTGTTGCCGCCGCCCACCACCACCACGTCCTTGCCGCGATAGAAGAAGCCGTCGCAGGTGGCGCAGGCCGAGACGCCGAACCCCTGGAATTTCTGCTCGCTCTCCAGGCCCAGCCACTTGGCCTGGGCGCCGGTGGCGATGATCAGGGTCTCGGCCAGCCACACCTGGCCGGAATCGCACTCCAGTCGGAACGGCCGCTTCGACAGGTCCACCTTCAGGACGATATCGTTGATGATCTCGGTCCCCACATGCTCGGCCTGGGCCTGCATCTGCTCCATCAGCCAGGGACCCTGGATCGCCTCGGCGAAGCCCGGATAGTTCTCCACATCGGTGGTGATGGTCAGCTGACCGCCCGGCTGCAGGCCGGCGATCAGGACGGGATTCAGAAGGGCCCGGGCCGCATAGACCGCGGCAGTATAGCCGGCGGGGCCGGACCCGATGATGAGGCAGCGTGTGGTGCGAGGCTCAGACATGGCTCCTATTTAGAGAAGATTCCGCGATGCGCGAGGGCGCGGGCGCAACAAGATGATCGCCCAGCCGTTCGATGCCCATGACTGAAGCTCCTTCCAACCCCCCGCCGGCCGCCGCCGAACCCGCCACGACGGCGCAGCCTGGAACCGCCAGCCGGGCGAGCCTGCGCACAACCGGGACCTGGCTAGGGGTCGGGACAGCCCTTGGCGCCGGGGCGGGCGCGGTCCTGGGCAGTGTGGCCTTGG
>NZ_JAUYAF010000039.1 GCF_030693625.1 Phenylobacterium sp. | reverse complement strand
ATTTCGGCCAGCAGCTTCAGGCCGCACTGGCTTAGCGCTGTCTGCAGCAGGGCGTTTGCGGCCGCGGTCTCGGTTGCGGTCAGGTCGCCGAGGCGGACGCCCACTCTGGGCGCAAGGGCGATCGGCAGGTTCGACCAGCGGATGGCGGCGACCTTGCCATAGGTGCGAACCGCCACCTGCCGGTTTATGGGCGAGAGGACCTTGAGGAAGGCCTGGGCCTGGGTCGCGGCGAGAGCAGCGCCGCCTGGATCACTTTTGCAGGTCTCGCTGGCGTTTGCGGCGCCTGTCGCGCCCAGCGTGATCGCGGTGACGAAGCTGATCGCAAAGGCGTGCAATGACTTGATCACAATGGCCCCCCAGAACGCCGTTATCTGCAACTTAGGCGCTTGGTTGGCGAGCGCAAGTCGTCCGCTCAGGCTAGACGCCGACCATCTCCGCCGCCACCCGGCGCGCAGCGGCCTCAGGGTCATTGGCGGCCGTGATCGGACGACCGCAGACGATATGGGAGGCGCCTGCCGTCAGGGCGTCCCGGGGCGTGGCCGCGCGCGCCTGATCGTTTTTGGCGGACCAATCCGGGCGGACGCCGGGGGTCACCACCAGAAAGTCTTTCCCGCCCAGGGCCCGAGCCAGGGCCGCCTCATGGGGACTGGCCACCACGCCGTCGCAGCCCGCAGCGACGGCCTGATGGATGCGGCGCTCGACCAGGGCTCGCGCGCTCTCATGATAGCCGACCTCGGTCAGGTCCTCGTCGGACAGGCTGGTGAGGACGGTGACCGCCAGAATCTTCAGTCCAGAAGCGCCCCGCCCGCGGACCGCCGAGGCCATCACCTGCGGCTCGCCATGTACGGTCAGGAAGTCACAGCCGGACCCGGCCAGCACCGCGGCGGTCCGCTGCACCGTGGTGCCGATATCGTGCAGCTTCCAGTCCAGGAACACCTGCTTGCCCGCCGCCTTCAGGTCACGCGCCAGGTCCATGCCGCCGCCCGTGGCGAACAGTTCCAGCCCCACCTTGTAGAAACTTACCGTGTCGGACAGGGCGCTCACGATGGCGCGGGCCTCGGCCACGGTGGGCAGGTCCAGGGGGATGATCAGGCGAGGATCGGCTTTGACCAGGGTCTCGGACATGGCTTAGCTCCGGGCAGGCGCACGGGACCTCGCACAGAGGTCGGCGCGGGAAACGAAATGGGCTAAGACGCTGCAATGAGCCCGGCAGACTTCGCGGTCAACTTCTTCGTCGCCCTTTTCGCCCTGATCGACCCGATCGGCACGGTGCCGCTGTTCGCCGCGGCCACGGTGGGGGTGAAGAGCAAGGATGCGCGGCTGATCGCGGTCTATATCGCTTTCTTCATCCTGTTCTTCCTGACCTTCTTCTACTTCTCGGGCCTGTCCCTGCTGGCCTTCTTCGGCATCTCCCTGCCGGCCTTCCGCATCGCCGGCGGGATCATCCTGTTCCTGCTGGGCCTGGACATGGTGCGCGGCAACATGGCCACCGGCATCGACCCGGAGGACGAGGCCAACATCGGCGAAGGCCGCGCCCACGCCCGCAAGCGCTTCGAGCGCATGATCGTGCCCTTCGCCATGCCCTTGCTGATCGGGCCCGGCGCCATCTCCACGGTGATCATCTACGCCAGCGAGGCCAAGCGCTTCGGCCTGGCCGGCGCCGCCGTCGGTGTGGGGGTCATCGCGGCCACTGCGCTCTCCACCATGCTGGCCTTCTGGGCGAGCCCGCTGATCACCCGGATGCTGGGCAAGATCGGCCTGACCATCGTGGTGCGCGTGCTGGGATTGATCCTCTGCGCCCTGGCGGTTCAGTTCGTGATGATCGGCATCGCCGACTCGACCCACGACGTCATCCTGCGCAAGGCCGCGGCGCCCTACGCTCACTAGATGTTGCGGAAGCGCGGCCCCTGGGCGGCCATCAGGGCCAGGGCCCATTCGTCGGGAATCAGCTTCGCCAGGCCGGCGATCGCCTTGTTCGGCGCCCCCGGAACAGCGACGGCCCGATTGGCCTCCGCCGCCTCGTAGCCCGCGGCGGCCACCTCGTCGGCGCCCAGCCACAGCCAGGACGGGGTGGAGGCGCTGATCTTTTCCCGCGTGCCATTGGCGTCGTGGAATTCGGAATAGGTGAAACCGGGGCACAGGGCGCTGACGTGCACCCCCGTGGTCAGGTTCTCCAGGTGCAGGCTCTGGGAGACCTTGACCAGGTAGCTCTTGGTGGCGCCGTAGAGGGTATGGCCGGCTGAGCCGGGGATCAGACCCGCGAGCGAGGCCACGTTGACGATGCGCCCGAACCGGCGGTCCACCATGCCCGGCAACACCCGGTGCGCCAGCTCGCTGGGCGCCGTCAGCATCACCTGCAGGACCGCGGCCTGCTGCTCCCAGGTGGTGTCGGCATAGGTCCCCGGCTGGCCGTAGCCGGCGTTGTTGATGAGCACGTCCACCACCCGGCCGTGGGCGGTGAGATGATCCAGGATGGCGCCCGGCGCGGCGGGATCGGCCAGGTCGGCGGCGACCGTCAGGGTCTCGACGCCATGGCGCAGGCCGATGTCCTCGGCCAGGCGGTCCAGCCGCTCGGCGCGCCGCGCGGTGAGCGCCACGTCATAGCCGTGGCTGGCGTAGATCCGGGCGAAGGCCGCCCCGATCCCGGCCGAGGCCCCGGTGATCAGCGCCAGTTTGCGGTCCATGGAAACCTCTTCGTCCCGCGATCTAGGCCAGATCGGCGATCTCTTCATCGGTCAGATCGCCCGGCACGATGGTCACCGGGACCTTGCGCGCGCCCCACTTGACGCCCTCCTTGGCGATCGAGGCCACCAGGGGACCGGGGCCCCGGCCCTCCACGGCGGCGGCCAGGACCAGGATCTTGATGTCGGCGTCCTCGCTGATCACCCGGCGCAGGGCCGCGCGGGTGTTGTCGGCGTGCTCGATGATGAACTCAGGCGCCATGCCGGTCTCGGCGATGACGAACTCGGCCATCTTCTGCAGGACGGCCTCGGCCTCTTCGCGAGCCTGGCGCTCGATCTCTTCGCGCACGCCCGACCAATGCTCGAAGACAGCCGGTTCGATCACCCGCAGCAGGGCCACGTGGCCGCCGGTGGAACGGGCGCGGCGGCAGGCGAACTTCAGCGCCACATGAAACTCGGCGCTGTCGTCGGCGATGACCAGGAACTTGCGTTGGCTCATGGACCGACGGTGGCTTGCTCCCGGGCGGGATGCAAGCCACCTGCGTGGCTGGGTTCAGCTGCCCCAGAAGCCGACGATCTTCTTCACCTCGGCCAGGGTCGGGGCGGCGGCCTCGCGGGCCTTTTCCGCGCCGGCGGCCAGCACCTTGTCGATCTCGGTGGGGTCGGCCATCAAACGGCGCATTTCGGTCCCAACAGGACCCAGCTTGGCCACCGCCAGGTCGGCGAGGCGGGGCTTGAAGGCGCCGAAGCCCTCGCCCGCGAACTCGGTCAGCACCTCGGCGGAGGTCCGGCCTTCCAGGGCGGCATAGATGCCCACCAGGTTCAGGGCCTCGGGCCGATCCTTCAGCTCGTCCGTGGTTTCCGGCAACGGCAGGGGGTCGGTCTTGGCCTTGCGAATCTTCTGGGCGACCGTGTCGGCGTCGTCGGTGAGGTTGATGCGCGCGGCGTCCGAGGGATTGGACTTGCTCATCTTATCGCTGGCGTCGCGCAGAGACATGATCCGCGCGCCGGCGCCCTGGTGGATAGGCTCGGGCAGCGGGAAATAGCCCGGCCGGTTGAAGTCGTGGTTGAACTTCGAGGCGATGTCCCGGGTCAGCTCGACGTGCTGCTTCTGATCGTCGCCCACCGGCACATGGGTGGCCTTGTAGAGCAGGATGTCGGCGGCCTGGAGCACCGGATAGGTGTAGAGGCCGACACTGGCCTTCTCCTTGTTCTTCCCGGACTTGTCCTTGAACTGAGTCATCCGGTCGAGCCAGCCGACCCGGGCCACGCAGTTGAAGATCCAGGCGAGCTCGGCGTGCTCGGTCACCGCTGACTGCGGGAAGATGGTGGCCACATTGGGATCCAGGCCCGCCGCCAGATAAGCCGCGGCGATCTCGCGGGTCTGGGCGGTCAGCTTGGCCGGGTCCTGCCATTCGGTGATGGCGTGCAGGTCGGCGACGAAGATGAAGGTCTCCATCTCGTGCTGCATGCGGGTGAATTTCACCAGGGCGCCGAGATAGTTGCCCAGGTGCAGGTCGCCGGTCGGCTTGACGCCGGAGAGCACACGTTTGGAGCCGGCATAGGCGGCGGGAGCTTGTTCGGTCATGGGATCAGGCTTTGAAACAGAGGCAGAGCATTTTCCGATAAGTGTGAAGCGGTTATCGGATCGAAAAATGCTCCAATATTCGGATTTGGGGGCGCGTCTCGACGCGCCGCGGAAGCGGGATCAGGCGCTGCGCCATCGCCAGGTGAATACGTCCGGACAAGCCATGGCCGATGCGAATAGTCCGCGCGGAGCTTTCAGGCAAGTCCGTCAGAGGTCGGGGACGGAGACGGCCACGTCACCCTTGCGCCGCTTGAACGCCCCGCGCACCTCGGCCGGGGTGACACCGCCGAAGGCGAACAACAGCAGCGGATAGAGCAGGCCGCCCACCAGGCAGACCGCCAGGACGGTGATCTCCTTGGCGCCCCCCACCTGCGCCAGGGGCGCCTCGATCACGGCGCGGAAATGGGTGGCGAGCGCCAGCAGCACGCCGAGCACGGCGCTCGCGGCGACGACCCGGAGGATCTTTCCGGTCGCCCTGGCCGAGGGCCGGTAGATCCTCTCGCGCCAGAGCAGGAGCGACATCTGGGCCACGGTTCCCCAGGAGGCGATGGACGTGGAAATGGCGATGCCGGGGAAGCCGATGGTGTAGAACAACGCCACCCCCAGCACGATATTGACCCCCACCGAGATCAGCGAGAACCGCATCGGGGTCTTTGTGTCGCCGCGGGCGAAGAAGGCCGGCTGCAGGATCTTGATCAGGATGAAGGCCGGCAGGCCCCAGCCGTAGTGGAACAGCAGGGCGCCGGAGGAGGCCGCGTCGGCGAAGGTGAACTCGCCGCGGGCGAACAGGCCGTCGGTCAGATAGACCGGCATGGCCATCAGGGCCGCGGCGGCGGGCAGGCTGAGCGCCAGGGCGAAGACGATGGCCTGGTCCATCGCCCCCTGGGTGTCCTCGTGGTCCTTCAGCTGGAAGGCGGTGGACAGGCGTGGCAGCAGGGCCACCCCGATGGCGACCCCCACCAGGCTCAGGGGCAGCTGATAGAACCGCTCGGCGACATTCAGCCAGACCCGCATGCCGGCCACCTGGGAGGCCAGGATCGCGGAGATGAACAGGTTGATCTGTACGGCGCTCGAGGCGATCACGCCGGGAACCGCGCGCTTGGCCAGGGCCTTGATCTCCGGCGTGAACCGCAGGGCCTTCAGGCGGACCCGCGCGCCGGTGTGGTGCGCGCCCCACCAGCAGATTGCGGCCTGGCCGACGCCGGCCACCAGCACCGCGACGGAGGCCGCGAAGGCCGCGCGGGTGGGGTCCTTCTGCGGCAGCACCGCCAGAAGCATCACCAGGTTCAGGATGGTGGGATAGAGGCCGTAGATCACGAACCGGCCCCGCGCCGTCAGGATGCCCGCGAACAGCGAGGCGATCGACACGCACACCAGGTAGGGCATGGTGATCTGGGTCAGCAGCACCGCCAGCTTGAACTTGGCCGGGTCGCTCATATAGCCGGGGCTATAGGCCATCATCAGCCAGGGCATGGCCAGTTGGCACAGGACGGTCACCACCACGGTGGCGGCCGCCAGGGTGGCCAGGCTGTCGGCGGCGAAGGCGTCGGCGGCTTCCTTGCCGTCGCTGGCCAGGCGGCGCGAATAGTCCGGCACGAAAGCCGCGGCGAAGGCGCCCTCGGCGAAGATGCGGCGGAACAGGTTGGGGAAGGCGAGCGCCGTGAAATAGGCGTCGGCGGCGATGTTGCTGCTGCCCCCCAGGCGCGCCGTGATCACCAGGTCGCGGGCCAGGCCCATGAACCGGCTGACCAGGGTCAGGGCCGAGAAGATCATCGACGAACGGATCATCCCGCCGGGCTTGGCGGGGACGGGCGTCGAGGGCGGGGCGGGTTCGGTCACGCTCGCTCTGTGCGCAGGGCCAGCGGCATCGTCAAGCGATCAGCGCGCCACGCTGGCCCGGGCCCGCTGCAGGTTGCCGCGAGACTTCGACGAGGCCGAGGCCTCCGCCTCGTCGAGGGCGAGCATGAGGCGCGCCTTCAGGCTGGTCATGGCCTTGGGGTCGGTGAGCTTCTTGCCCTGCGCGTCCACCACATAGAAGGCGTCCACGGCGCGCTCGCCATAGCCGTCGATATGGGCCGAGAGGATGGAAAGACCGGCTTCGGAGATGGACTGGGCCAGGGCCTCCAACAGGCCCGGACGGTCGCGGCCCGAGGCCTCCACCACCGTCGAGACCTCCGAGGCGTCGTTGTCCAGCATCACCGTGGGAATGATGGAGAAGGCCGCGGCGCGGCCGAGGTCCGACAGCCGCTTGGCCTCGGTCTTCAGGGGCTCGCCGCGGGCGGCGGCCTCCAGGGCGTCGGCCAGGCGGGTCAGGGCCTTGGGATTGTCGCTGCCATAGGCTTCCCCGGTGATGTCCTGGACATAGAAGACGTCCAGCGCCTGGCCCTGGCGGGAGGTGAAGACCCGCGCGCCCATCACATTGGCCCCCGCGGCGGTGACGGCCTGGGCCAGGTCCACGAACAGGCGGGGGCGGTCGGGGGCGGCGACGACCACCTCGGAGGCGTTGAGCCCGGGGCGGATATGGCCCTCGGCCGCGGCGCCGCTCGTCTCCGCGCGGCGGGCGAGGGCGGCGTGGCCCAGGACCTCGCTCTCGGCGAAGGAGGTGAAATAGGCGTCCTCCATGGCCTGGGCCCAGGCGGTGGCGGCGGGATCGACCGCCACCAGCCGCATGCGGGCGTCATAGGCGGCGTTCTCGTGGTAGCGGCGCACGGCGGCGGCGGCGTCCGAGCCCCGGCCGCCGCGGAACACGGCCTCGGTGGCGGCGTAGAGCTCGCGCAGCAGCTGCCCCTTCCAGCCGTTCCAGACTCCGGGGCCCACGGCGCGGATGTCGGCGACCGTCAGCACCAGCAGCAGACGCAGGCGTTCCGGCGTCTCCACGATGCGGGCGAAGTCCACCACCGTGCGGGGATCGGAGACGTCGCGCTTCTGAGCGTAGTCGCTCATCACCAGGTGGTGCTCCACCAGCCAGGCGACCAGTTCGATACGCTTGCGGTCCTGGCCCAGGCGCTCGCAGGCCTGGCGTGCGGCGCGGGCCCCGGCTTTCTCCTGGCCGCCGGCCCCGCCCTTGCCGGTGTCGTGCAGCAGCATGGCCAGGAACAGGGCCTCGGGATCATCGATCAGCGGCATGACGGCGGTCGACAGGGGGTGGTCCTCGGCGAACCGCCCGGCCTTGATCTCGGCGATGACCCCCACCGCCCGCAGGGTGTGCTCGTCCACCGTGTAGGAGTGGTACATGTTGAACTGCATCTGGGCGACGACCCGGCCGAACTCCGGCAGAAAGCGGCCCAGGACCCCGGCCTCGTTCATCAGGGTCAGCGTCCGCTGCGGATCGCGGCCCCGGGCCAGGATGTCCAGGAACACCTTGGCGGCGCGCGGATCGCGTCGGGTCTTCGACGTGATCAGGGGCAGGGAGCGGGTCGCCGCGGTGAAGGCGTCGGGGTGCAGGTCCAGGTCGCGCCGGTCGGCGGTGCGGAACAGGCGCAGCAGGTTGATGGGGTCGGCCTGGAAGATCTCCGGCGTGTCGATGTTGAGCCGCCCGCCCTCCTCGTGGAAGCCGGCGTCGAGCAAGGTCTTGCGCGGCTTGCCCCGGCCCGGCAGCAGGCGGGAGATGCCCTTGGGCTGTTGCTTGACCCGCTCGGACTCCAGCTTGGCGGCGAAGACCCGGGTGAGGGCGCCCACCTCCTTGGCGATCAGGAAATAGCGCCGCATGAAGCGCTCGACGGCCGGCGCGTCGCCCCGGTCGCCATAGCCCATGCGCCGGGCGATCTCCGGCTGCAGGTCGAAGGTCAGACGCTCCTCGGGACGGCCGGTGGCGAAGTGCAGGTGGCTGCGCACCGCCCACAGGAAGTCGAAGGCGCGCAGGAAGGCCGCCACCTCCCGGCGCTCGAACATCTCCAGGTGGACGATGCCGTCCATCCGGGCCTGGGCCGAGGGGTTCAGGTACTGGGCGATCCAGAACAGGGTGTTGAGGTCGCGCAGGGCGCCCTTGCCCTCCTTGACGTTGGGCTCCACCAGGTAGCGGCTGGCGCCGGCCCGGGCGTGGCGCTCATCGCGCTCCTTGAGCTTGGCGGCGACGAACTGGGCGCCCGAACCCTTCACGACCTCGGCGGCGAACCTCCGGGTCAGCTCCTCGGCCAGCTTCTCATCGCCGGTCAGCCGCCGGGCCTCCAGGATCGAGGTGCGGATCGTGAAGTCTTCCTTGGAGAGCCGGATACATTCTTCGATCGTGCGCGAGGCGTGGCCGACCTTGAAGCCCAGGTCCCACAGCGCATAGAGCATGTACTCGATGACGCTCTCGGCGTGGGCGGTCTGCTTGTAGGGGCGCAGGAACAGCAGATCGAGGTCGGAGAAGGGCGCCAGCGTGCCGCGCCCGTAGCCGCCGACGGCCATCAGGGCCAGGCGCTCCCCCTCGGTGGGATTGCGCGCCCGGAACACGTGGACCGTGGTGAAGTCGTACAAGGCGGTGACGACCTCGTCCGTCACACCCGACAAGAGCCGGGCGGTCTCGATGCCGCCGGCGCCGTTCTCGAGACGCTCCTTGGCGATCATCCGGCCCCGGAACAGGGCCTGCTTGAGGATATCCAGGGCGCGGCGGCGTTGCTCGGCCTCGTCGCCGGCGGCGTCCAGGGCCGCCGCCGACAGCTGGGCGCGCAGGCGGATGCCATCGACGACATATTCCAGGCGCGTGGGACGCAGGCGTGGCGGCATGGGAAACCTAAGGAAAATCGGTTCCCGTCATATAGGGCCGCGCCGCCACGGGCGCGAAGCCCGCAGGTTGGCGCAGGTCAAAGAAAAAGGCCGGCGCCCTGGGGCGCCGGCCTTTCGATCGTTCGGCTGACGCGGCTGTCTTAGAGCGCGGCGAGCTTTTGCTGGGTGACCTGCACGGTGGCCTTCACGCAACGGCCGTAGGCGCCGAGGATCATGGTCTCGCCGATGACGTCCTTGGCGCAGACGGTGCGCGCGGCGTCGAGGATGTCGGCGTTGATCTGTTCGGCGGACTTGCCCACCAGGGAGACGCGGACTTCGGAGGCGCTGGCCGAGGAAGCGGCGAAGGCGACAACGGCGGCGATGAGGGCGGTGCGGATCATGGTCTGAATCTCCAGCGGCGCGGGGAAATGGGGAGGAGAGGTCCGCGCTCGTCGGAGGTGTTTTTGTACGCTGGAGCTTAAAATATTGTGCAGTGCGATGGTTAAGAATTTTGCAGCGCACAATTCTCGTCCCGGCGCGGATCAGAGCAGGCCCTTCAGCCGGTAAAGCGTCGCCATGGCCTCCCGCGGGCTCATGCTGTCGGGGTCAAGCTCGGCGACCGCCGCATCCACGGCGCTTGGCCCGGACCGTTCCGCGACACCGGGCGCGGTGGCGGCGAACAGCGGCAGGTCGTCGAGGTGGGCCGGGGCGCCGGTTTCGCGCTCCAGCCGCTCCAGCACCTCGCGGGCGCGGATCACCACCGGGGCTGGAACGCCCGCCAGCTTGGCCACCTGCACTCCATAGGAGCGATCGGCGGGACCGGGGCCGGCCTCGTGGAGGAAGATCAGGTCGCCGTTCCACTCCTTGGCCTTCAGCGACAGGTTGGCGACATGGGCGAGCCGGCCCTCCAGCACCGCCAGTTCGTGATAGTGGGTGGCGAACAGGCCCCGGCAGCGATTGGTCTCGTGCAGGGCCTCGGCGCAGGCCCAGGCGATGGCCAGGCCGTCATAGGTGGCTGTGCCGCGGCCGATCTCGTCGAGGATCACCAGCGAGCGGGGCGTGGCCTGGGTGAGAATGGCGGCGGTCTCCACCATCTCGGCCATGAAGGTCGAGCGACCCCGGGCCAGGTCATCGCCGGCCCCCACGCGGCTGAACAGCCGGTCGACAACCCCCAGGCGCAGGCGCTTGGCCGGCACATAGCATCCAGCCTGGGCAAGCACGGCCAGGAGCGCGTTCTGGCGCAGGAAGGTCGACTTGCCGGCCATGTTCGGGCCGGTCACCAGGGCCAGGCGCGGCCCGACCGCGCCGGCGCCATCCAGACGGCAGTCATTGGGGGTGAAGGGCTGGCCGGTCCGCTTGACGGCGGCTTCCACCACCGGGTGGCGGGCCGCCTCGGCCTCGAAGGCGGTGGAGCGGTCGAGGATCGGCCGGGCGCCGCCCACGTCGTCGGCCCATTCCGCCAAGCCTGAGGCCACATCCAGGCGCGCGGCGCCCTCGGCGGCGGCCTGGATGGCGGCGGCCACGCCGATGGCGGCCTCGCGCCAGGCCTCGAAGGTGGCCACCTCGATGGCCAACGCCCGCTCGGCGGCCTGGGCGATCCTGGCGTCCAGTTCCGCCAACTCCACCGTGGTGAAGCGCACCTGGTTGGCCAGGGTCTGGCGGTGGATGAAGGTGGCGTTCAGCGGCGGCGCCATCAAGGGCTCGGCCGCCTTGGCCGTACACTCGACGAAATAGCCCAGCACCGCGTTGTGGCGGATCTTCAGGGCGACGCCGGAGTCCGCCAACAGCTGAGCCTCCAGCTGCAGGATCACCCGGCGGCTATCGTCGCGCAGGGCGCGGGCCTGGTCGAGTTCCGGGCGAACGCCCGGCGCCACGAAGCCCCCGTCCCGGGCCTGGGCCGGCAGCTCGGTCCCGAGACCGTCGGCCAGCATCTGGCGGAAGGCGCCCAGTTGGTGGTGGTCAAAGGCGTGCAGGACGGCCAGCGCGCTCTCGACCTCGGAAGGCGGCGGCGGATCCAGCGGCGCCGGCGCGCCGGCGAACAGTGCGGCGATGGCCTCGCCGCGCGCCAGGCCGTCGCGCAGGCAGCCCAGGTCGCGGGGGCCGCCTCGACCGAGCGCCAGACGTGAGAGCGCGCGGGCCATGTCGCCCAGGCCCTTCAGTTCCTCGCGGAGCTTCTGACGCAGCGGCCTCCGCTCCACGAACCACCCGACGGCGTCGAGCCTGACTTCGATGGCGGCGGGGTCCAGCAGGGGGCGGGCCAGCCGCGCGGCCAGCATCCGGGCGCCCGGCGCGGTGATGGTGCGGTCGATGGCGCCCAGCAGGGAGCCCTCGCGGGAGCCCGAGAGGCTCTTCTCGATCTCCAGGCTGGTGCGGGTGGCCGGGTCAATGGCCATGACGTCGGCCTCGCCGGCCCTTCGCGGGGCGGTGAGCGCGGGCAGGCGTCCGGCCTGGGTGGTCTCCAGGTGGGCGGCGATCAGGCCCAGGGCGGAAATCTCCGCGCCCGACAGGGTCCCGAACCCATCCAGGGTGTCGACGCCATAGAGCCGCTTCAGCCGCGCCTCCGAGGCGGCCGGCTCGGCCAGGGCCGAGGGCATGGGCTGCACCACCCCGCCGGCGCTGCGCAGGGCGGTGTTCATCCCCTCGTCGGCGAACAGGCGGTCGGGCACCAGGATTTCGGAGGGACCAAGGGCGGCGAGCGCGGAAGCCAGATTCTCGCGCGCCACGGCCCAGCATTCCACCTCTCCGGTGGAGAGCTCGACGCTGGCCACGGCGGCGGCCCCGGCCCGCACCGCCACAGCGGCCAGGCGGTTGGCGCCCCGCGCATCCAGCAGGCCGTCCTCGGTCAGCGTGCCCGGCGTCACCACCCGCACCACGTCGCGTCGGACGATGGATTTCGAGCCGCGCTTGCGGGCTTCGGCGGGGTCTTCCATCTGCTCGCAGACGGCGACCTTGAACCCCGCTCGGATCAGCTTGGCGAGATAGGCCTCGGCGGCGTGGACGGGCACCCCGCACATGGGGATCGGCGCGCCGCCGTGGGCACCCCGCGCCGTCAGGGTGATGCCCAGGGCGGCGGCGGCCTTCTCGGCGTCCTCGAAGAACAGCTCGTAGAAGTCGCCCATGCGGAAGAACACCAGGGCGTCTGGCTGGCGGGCCTTGGCCTCGAAATACTGGGCCATCACCGGGGTGGCGCCGGCGGCCGCGTCAGGCGGTGTGGGGATCTGGGCGTTCATGCTTGAGCCAGAGGTTAACGGTGCCCGACGCCCGCGTCATCCCCACGGCCCCCTTGAACAAAGCTCCGCGAGGCCCAAGCTGTGGTTAAGTCCGGGAGGTTTCCCCATGCACGTCATCTTCCCCGCCGGCCCCGAGGATGCGCTGGCCCTGGCCCAGGTGCACGTGACCTCCTGGCGCGAGACCTATCGCGGCCTGCTGCCCGACAGCTTCCTGGACCGCATGAGCGTGCCGGTGAACGCCCGGCGGTTCTCCAAGTCCCTGGTCACCCCGGCCGAGCACGAGATTACGCTCGCCGCCGCCGACCGGGACGGCGTCGTCGGCTACGCCGCCGGCGGCCCGTCGCGCACGCGCCTGGCGGGCGAGGCGGAGGTCACCACCGTCTATGTCCTGCGCCGGAGCCAAGGCCACGACCTGGGCCGGCGCCTGCTGACGGCGGCGGCCCGCGTGTTCGCCGACCAGGGCGCGAAGTCCCTGATGATCTCGGTCCTGCGCGACAACATCCCGGCGCGCGGCTTCTATGAGCACCTGGGCGGGCAGGCCGAAGCGCCGCGCAAGGAGCCTGGGCCAGGCGGGCTCCTGTACGAGGTCAGCTATCGATGGGCGGACATCCGCGCCCTCACCTAAAGGGCGCGGCAGACCGTCAGTAGCGGGCGACAACCCCAAGGGCCTTGGGGGTGGGCGTGGCCGCCGCGCCCTTTGACCGCTTTAGCACCCAGTCGATGAGGGTGTTGGCCACCGCTGAATTGCCCGGGTCGCCCGGCCGGCCCTTGTCGGGCGTCGAGTCGTCCACCGAGACGAAGTCGGTGTGGAAATAGAGCTTGGCGTTGATCGCCGGATCAAAGGGGGTCACCGCCTTGGCGGCCTCGGTCTGGTAGGTCCCGGTCTTGTTGACCTCGGTGTAGTCGGTCACGCCGGGGAACGGGTTGTTGGCGGCCGGGGCCGGGCTCTGGCGGGCCACATAGACGGGGATGGCGGCGATCGCGGACTTGTCGATGTCCAGCTTCACCCCGTCGCGGTCGAGCTTGAGAGTCTTGTAGCGGCCCACGAAGCCGGCGTCGAAATCCCAGCGCTCGGAGGGGTACCAGTTGGACGCGATCATGTCGGAAGCATCGATGGTGCGCGCGCCGCTCTCAGCGAAGGTCACCGCGACCGGCTTGATGTTGGAGCGGGCCGGGGCATAGGCCTGGCTATCCATCCAGAGCCTGGCCTTGCCCGCGTCCAGGGGCGACTGACCGTTCCCGCCGCCCTCGACCCAGCCATAGACCTTGGCGGGATCGATCTGGGCCGCGGCCGGCACGCACTTGGCGGCCGCCATGCCGGGACGCGGCGGACCCACCATCGGCGCGGCCGGGGTCTTGTCGCACTGGTCCTCGGTTCCGGGAACCGGCTTGAAGTCGAGATATCCCAGGCCTTCGCCGAGGAACTGCAGCACCGGCATCTGCACCCCGCCCCCGGGGACCGGATCGGTGTCGAAGCTGGCGCCGGCGCGGGCGAGCCAGGTCAGGCGGATCGCGCGCAGGAAGGCGTCCCCCGGATTGGCGGTCATGGCCGCGGTGCGCAGAGGGAAGATCGACTCCTGCGCCGGATCGACGAAGGCGTAATAGACGCCGGTCACCGACTGGCTTGCCGCGGCCTCGGGCCCGGCGATGGCGCCGAGCATGCCCGAAGCGTCGGTATAGACCCGGTCCTTGCCGGCGCGCAGGGCGGCGACCTTGGCGAAATAGGCGGTGAGCTGGGCCTCAGTGGGGGCGGCCTCCGTCCCGGCCGAGGGCCCGCCGTCCAGGAAGATCAAGCCCGACAGCTTGTCGACCCCGCGCTTGCCGTCGGCCTGGAGGCGCGCGGCGTAGTTGGCGACGAAGCCGCCGCCCTGGCTGTGTCCGGCCAGGAAGACGTTGCGGTTCCCCGTCTTCTGCTTGATCAGGCCGATCATGGCGTCGACGTCCCCGGCATAGGCCTGGAAGTCCCAGTCGGCCATGAAGGCGACATCGGTCTGGCTGAGCGGTTTCCAGGCCGGCGGCGGGGAGCCGGCGGGCGGCACGTCCACCTTCAGCGGCGCGCCGGGCAGGGCCGACGGCTGCAGGGCGGCGGCGCCCAGATAGTAGTCCAGGGCGAGCTTAGGATCTTTCCTGGCCCGGGCGGCGGTCAGGCCGGTGGTGTCGGCGAGGTTGGCGCCGCGGCGCTGCAGCACCCAGACCTCGATCCGGCACGGCGCCCCGTCGCAGGTCTGAGCCTGCGCCTTATGGACCAGCTGGCTGGCCAGGTAGAGCCAGTGCGCGGGGGTCGAGGAGAAACCCGGGAGGCCGACGATCACCGCATTGGCGGGTTTGGGGGTCTCACCATCGGCGGCGGCGCGCAGGCGCAGGAAGCTGGCGGTGTTCAGGGCCTTGGGGGTGCCCGCCGCCGGATAGCCGGGGATTTGGATATATTCCCCCACCACGTCGGGATAGCCGGGGACCAGGCTCTTGCCGTTGTCGGCGGCGGCCGGAAGGGCCAGGGCGGCCATCGCGGTCGCGCCCAGGATCAGGGTCTTCAGGCTCATGGTATCCTCCCGTCGTCCGCGCTCGCGCGCGATTGGCTATCAGCTTAGCCGTCTGACGCAGGATTGTTTCCGGGATTTTTCAACGGCCCGGTATGACGGGCGCACCTAGACCCCGGTCACCTCTTCCCAGAAGCGCTTGGCCTTGCCGATGAAGCTGGCCGACTTGGGATGCTGCTGTTCGCCGCAGAGATCCGACAGTTCGCGCATCAGTTCCTTTTGGCGGGCGCTGAGGCGGGTCGGGGTCTCGACGAACAGCTCGACGATGAGATCGCCGCGTTCGCGCGACCGCAGGGAGGGCATGCCGCGACCCTTTAGGCGCACGGTGCGGCCGGTCTGGGAGCCTTCCGGCACCTTGACCTCGATCTTGCAATTGCCGTCGCAGTTCTCGCCGCCCATCAGGCAGGGGGCCTCGATGTCGCCGCCCAGAGCCGCCACCGTCATCGGCACCGGCACGGTGCAGAGCAGGTCCAGGCCGTCACGGTCGAACAGTTCGTGCGGCTTCACCGACAGGAAGATGTAGAGGTCGCCGCGCGGTCCGCCCCTCGCCCCAGCGTCGCCTTCGCCGGCGAGCCGGATGCGGGCGCCGTCGTCGACCCCGGCCGGGATGCGGACCTGAAGGGTGCGTTCCTTGCGGATCTGCCCGTGGCCCCGGCATTCGACGCAGGGATCGACAATGATCTGGCCCGAGCCGCCGCAGCGGGGGCAGGCGCGCTCGACGGAGAAGAAGCCCTGGCTGGCGCGAACCCGGCCGGCCCCGCCGCAGGAGCCGCAGACCGTGGGGCTGGTGCCGGGCTTGGCGCCCGACCCATCGCAGGTCTCGCACTGGATGGAGGCGGGGACCACGATCTCCACCTCCGAGCCGGCATAGGCCTGCTCCAGGGTGATCTCGAGATCATAACGCAGGTCCTGGCCGCGAGCCGGCCCGCCGCGCTGGCGGCGACCGCCGAACATGTCGCCGAAGACATCGCCGAACACCTCGTTGAAGATGTCGTTGACGTCGTGGAACTGGCCATTGCCCGGACCGCCGCCGCCGTTGACCCCGGCGTGACCGAACTGGTCGTAGCGCGCCCGCTTCTGGGGATCGGAAAGGATCGAATAGGCTTCGTTGATTTCCTTGAAGCGGCCCTCGGCCTCCTCGCAACCGCCATTCCGGTCGGGGTGGTGCTCCATGGCCAGCTTGCGGAAGGACGACTTCAGCGCGGCGTCATCGCAGCCGCGGGTTACGCCCAGAATCTCGTAATAGTCCCGCATCAAATCATCAGGCGTTCAAATTGATCTTAAACTGAGGTGGGAACACCCTGCCCCGGCTGCAAGGCTTACGCCAGCCGCGCCGGTCGCAGAGGGGGGTTGGCCCGCAAATGTGCGAAACCCCACGGCGACCCCTCGCAAAAGCTGCGAGAGACCGCCATGGGGCGCAACGTCACGCGGACTTCTTGGTGTCGTCGTCGCTGACTTCCTCGAACTCGGCGTCGACAACGTCGTCACCGCCCGAGGCGTCGTCGGGTTGATCACCCTCACCGCCCTGCTGGGCGGCGTACATGGCTTCACCCAGCTTCATGGAAGCCTGGATCAGCGTCTGGGTCTTGGCGGCGATGCCCTCGGCGTCGTCACCCTCCAGAGCAGTCTTCAGGTCGGCGAGCGCCGTCTCGATGGCTTCCTTGTCGGGGCCGCCGATCTTGCCGCCGTGCTCGGCCATGGCCTTCTCGGTGGAATGGACCACCGCCTCGGCCTGGTTCTTGGCTTCCACCAGGGCCTTGCGCTTCTCGTCGTCGGCCTTGTTGCTCTCGGCTTCGCGGACCATCTTTTCGATGTCGGCGTCCGACAGCCCGCCATTGGCCTGGATGCGGATCGACTGCTCCTTGGCCGTCGCCTTGTCGCGGGCCGAGACGTTGACGATGCCGTTGGCGTCGATGTCGAAGGTCACCTCGACCTGCGGCACGCCGCGCGGCGCCGGGGGAATCCCCACCAGGTCGAACTGACCCAGCATCTTGTTGTCGTGCGCCATGGGACGCTCGCCCTGGAACACCCGGATGGTCACGGCCGACTGGTTGTCGTCGGCGGTCGAGAAGGTCTGCGAGCGCTTGGTGGGAATGGTGGTGTTGCGCTCGATCAGCGGGGTGAACACCCCGCCCAGGGTCTCGATGCCCAGCGTCAGCGGCGTGACGTCCAGCAGCAGCACGTCCTTGACGTCGCCCTGCAGAACCCCGGCCTGCACCGCGGCGCCCAAGGCCACGACCTCGTCCGGGTTCACACCCTTGTGGGGCTCGCGGCCGAAGAACTCCTTCACCGTGTCCACGACCTTGGGCATGCGGGTCATGCCGCCGACCAGGATCACTTCGTCGATGTCGGACTTCTTGAGGCCCGCATCCTTCAGCGCCTGATCGCAGGGGCCGATGGTGCGCGCCACCAGGTCGTCCACCAGGGCTTCGAGCTTGGAGCGCGAGAGCTTGATGTTGAGGTGCAGCGGGCCAGACGCATTCATCGAGATGAAGGGCAGGTTGACTTCGTACTGAGCCGTCGAGGACAGCTCCTTCTTGGCCTTTTCAGCCTCTTCGCGCAGACGCTGCAGGGCCAGCTTGTCCTTGCGCAGGTCAACGGAGTTCTCTTTTTTGAACTCGTCAGCCAGATAGTTGACGATCCGCAGGTCGAAGTCTTCCCCGCCCAGGAAGGTGTCGCCGTTCGTGGCCTTCACCTCGAAGACGCCGTCGCCGATCTCCAGGATCGAGACGTCGAAGGTGCCGCCGCCCAGGTCGTAGACGGCGATCTTCTTGCCGTCGTTCTTCTCAAGGCCATAGGCCAGGGCCGCGGCGGTCGGCTCATTGATTATCCGCAGGACTTCCAGGCCGGCGATCTTGCCGGCGTCCTTGGTGGCCTGGCGCTGGGCGTCGTTGAAATAGGCGGGAACCGTGATGACGGCCTTCTCGACCTTCTCGCCGAGATAGGCCTCGGCGGTCTCCTTCATCTTCTGCAGGATCATCGCGGAAATCTGGCTCGGCGACTGCTTCTTGTCGCCCGCCTCGACCCACGCGTCGCCATTGTCGCCCTTGACGATCTTGTAGGGGACGAGCTTCTTGTCCTTCTCGACCATCGGATCGTCGTAGCGGCGGCCAACGAGGCGCTTGACCGCGAAGAAGGTCCGCTCGGGATTGGTCACCGCCTGGCGCTTGGCGGGCTGCCCGACGA
>NZ_JAUYAF010000036.1 GCF_030693625.1 Phenylobacterium sp. | reverse complement strand
CGCGACGCCGGCGCCGCGCCCCGTCACAGCTGCCGATCACGGCCCCGTCGACGTCACCAAATATGTCTGCGTCCGCGACATCCAGACTCTCGACGCCTGGATCGCCAAGGCCCATGCGGCCGGCGTCATCGCCTTCGATACCGAGACGGACTCCCTGTCCTCGGCCAATGCGGGGCTGTGCGGCGTGTCCCTGGCCGTCGCGCCCGGAGAGGCCTGCTACATCCCGGTGGGCCACGAACACGAGGGCGGACTGGCGTTCGACGCCCCGGCCGACCTGACCCAGATCACCCACGACGAGGTGATCGCCCGGCTGAAGCCCCTGCTGGAGGACCCTTCGGTCCTGAAGGTGGCGCAGAACGCCAAGTACGACATCGCCGTGCTGTCGCGCCAAGGCATCAACGTGTCCCCCATCGAGGACACCATGCTAATCAGCTACGTGCTGGAGGCCGGCCTGCACAAGAGCCACGGCATGGACGAGCTTTCCAAGCGCTGGCTGGACCACGAGCCCATCCCTTTCAAGCAGGTGGCCGGGACCGGCAAGGCGCAGAAGAGCTTCAAGCATGTGCAGCTGGAGCCGGCCACCTGCTACGCCGCCGAGGACGCCGACGTCACCCTGCGGCTCTACCTGCTGCTGCGGCCGCGCCTGAACAGCGAGGGCCTGCTCACGGTCTATGAGACCCTGGAGCGGCCCATGCCCGCGGTCCTGGCCCAGATGGAGATCGAGGGCATCCGCATCGATCCCGACCAGCTGGCTCGCCTCAGCCACGACTTCTCCGTGCGCATGACCGAGCTGGAGGCCCAGGCCTACGAACTGGCCGGCCGGCCCTTCAACCTCGGCAGCCCCAAGCAGATCGGCGAGGTGCTCTATCAGGAGATGGGCCTGGCCTCGAAGAAGACCACGGCGACGGGGGCGCAAGGCACCGACGCCTCGATCCTCGAGGACCTGGCCGCCGCCGGCCACGAACTGCCCCGTGTCCTGCTGGACTGGCGGCAGCTCTCCAAGTTGAAGGGCACCTATACCGACAACCTGGCCGCGGCGATCTCACCCCGCACCAACCGCGTCCACACCTCCTATGCGCTGGGCGCCACGACCACGGGGCGGCTGTCCTCCTCCGACCCCAACCTGCAGAACATCCCGGTGCGCACCGAGGAAGGCCGCAAGATCCGCAAGGCCTTCATCGCCGAGCCGGGCCACGTCCTGATCAGCGCCGACTACAGCCAGATCGAGCTGCGCCTGCTGGCCCATGTGGGCGACATCCCGCAGCTGAAGAAGGCCTTCCTGGAGGGCCAGGACATCCACGCGGCGACGGCCTCGGAGATGTTCGGCGTCCCCATCGAGGGCATGCCGGCCGAGACGCGCCGCCGGGCCAAGGCGATCAATTTCGGCATCGTCTACGGCATCTCGGCCTTTGGCCTCGCCAACCAGCTGTCGATCCCGCAGGACGAGGCCGGGGCCTATATCAAGACCTATTTCGAGCGCTTCCCCGGCATCCGCACCTATATGGACCGCACCAAGCAGGGGGCACGGGCCCAAGGGTTCGTCACCACCATCTTCGGGCGCAAGGTCAATATCCCGGCGGTCTATTCCAAGTCCCAGGCCGAGCGGGCCTTCGGCGACCGGGCGGCCATCAACGCCCCGCTGCAGGGCGCGGCGGCCGACATCATCCGGCGGGCCATGATCCGCATGCCCGCCGCGCTGAAAGAGTCAGGCCTCAAGGCCCGCATGCTGCTGCAGGTGCACGACGAACTGGTCTTCGAGGCGCCGGAAGCCGAGGCCGACGCACTGATCAAGGTCGCCAAGCGGGTCATGGAGCACGCCGCCGAGCCGGTGGTGGCGCTGTCGGTGCCCCTGGTGGTGGACGCCCGCGCCGCCAAGAACTGGGATGACGCCCACTGAGCCTTGCCGAGGGCTGAAGAGAGATTTGAACCACGAACCTCACGAACGACACGAACTCGGAGCGGCCCGGCCTCAGCAGGTAGAATCGCGTTCGTGAAGTTCGAGGTTCGCGGCCGAACTTCTTGTCGCCTGGCGGCGATCAGAAACCTCGGGCCACCGACCCCTAGCCGCGACGGTCATCAATCCGCAGACGAATGAGGAACCGGGCGCCCGGGCTGACGTTCCCGCCACTGCGCCGCTTGGGCGCGGGGGCGACCTCCCTTGGCCATGACCGTTACCGAACCCTCTGCGAGCGCCTTCGCCCAGGTCCGCACCTGGCTGGCGACCGCGCCCCTGGGCGCGCTGGCCGAACTGGCCTGTCGCGCGGGTTATGTGGCGCGGGGCTTCATCTATCTGAGCATAGGCGCCATGGCGGTGGCCGCGGCCCTGGACCTGACGCCCAGAGCGGAAGGCTCGCGCGGCGTCCTTGAGGCCTGGGCGAACTGGCCGTTCGGCGTGGTGCTGTTGTGGCTCATAGGACTTGGCCTCTACGCCTTCGCGGGCTGGCGCTTGCTGCAGTCGGTATTCGACGCCGACCGGCAGGGCTCCAGCCTCAAGGCCATCGGCTCCCGGGTCGGCCAGGCGATCAGCGGTGTCGTATATGCCGCCCTGGGCGTCTCGGTCTTCAGCCTGATCGACACCCTGGAGAGCCTCACCGAGACCGACGAGCAGGCTGAGACCCGGCAGGCCGTGGCCAAGGTGCTGGACCTGCCCGGCGGCGAACTGCTGATCGCGGCGGCCGGACTGTTCATCCTGGGCGCGGGCGTCGGCAACATCATCCAGGTGTTTGGCCGAGACTTCTGCAAGCCGCTGGCCTGCGAGGCGGCTGTGCGCAGGTGGGCGCCCTGGGTCGGGCGCGCCGGCTATCTGGGACGGGGAGTAGCCTTCCTGCCCGTGGGCGGCCTGATGCTGATGGCGGGCCTGAAGGCCCGCAGCGGAGAGGCCACCGGCATGGGTGGCGCCCTGCAGATGATGGAGGCGCAACCGTTTGGCGACGCCCTGCTGATCCTGGTGGCCCTCGGCCTCGTCGCCTTCGGCGTCTTCGCCGTGATCGAGGCGCGCTACCGCCGGATAGCGGTGGAGCAGGTCATCAGCTGAGCGCTCCAGTTCAAAAGGTTAGGCCGCCGACCTGACAGCACGGCCCTGCAGGATACGGTGGCCGCTGTCGTCCAGGCGCACGGCGGTGAGCAGGCCCGTGGCGTAGGCGCCTGTGTCGACCCCGATGCGGCGGCCGGCGACCACCTGCGGCTCCTCCATCGGCGTATGCCCATGGACGATGACCTTCTCGAACTTGGCCGTGGACTGCAGGAATTCCGCCCGGATCCACAGCAAGTCGCGCTCCACCTGACGGTCCAGGGGCACCCCGGGACGCACCCCGGCGTGGACGAAGGCGTAGTCGCCCACGGTGATCATGATCTCCAGGCCCTCGTAGAAGGCCTTGTGGGACGCCGGCAAGGCGTCGCGAAACGCCACGCGCGCGGTTTCCCAGGCGTCGGGATCAGTGCGCGTCACCGGCGGCTGGACACCGTAGGAGGCAAGCGTCGCCGCCCCGCCGTGCTCCACCCACGTCTGGCCGAACCCCGGCTCATCGCGGAACTGCAGCAGGGCTTCCTCGTGGTTGCCCTTCAATGCCCGGACCTCGAAGGCGGGTTCGTCGGTCAGCTTCAGGATACGCTCGACCACCTGGGCCGAGGCAGGCCCCCGGTCCACATAGTCCCCCAGCAGGATCAGCATGGGCCGCTGGGTTGGCTGGGAGGCCAGGGCGTCCTCAGCGATCACGTGCAGCAGGGCGTCGAAGGCGTCGAGGCGGCCGTGGATATCCCCCACGGCATAGGCCAGCCGCCCCTCGGTGGAGGGCGGAGCTTGTGGGGTCTTGCGGCCGAACAGACGGGAGAACAAGGGTGGACCTCTAGAGCATTTTTCGATCAGTCTGCATCGTATCCAGCGGCGGCGAAGTAGTTCGCGCATTCCCTTGGTGTGAAGGCGTCGATGATTTGAGCGATGGCTGACCAGAGCTGCTCGAGGGTTCTGGCGGCGGCCTTTCGGAGC
>NZ_JAUYAF010000031.1 GCF_030693625.1 Phenylobacterium sp. | reverse complement strand
CCTTCCAGCGATCCCAGATCTCAGCCCGCTGGGCCGCCGAGTAGTAGATCCTCTTTCGCTGCTTCATCGACCACGCTCCATCTCCCAAGGAAAGTTAGCGTGTTGCGGTCACCGGTTGAGCCCACCACCCTTCGCGGGCGTCGGGAAGGTCTGGTTGGGTGCGAGCTCTGGAACGGCTGCTTGTAGCGACCACGCCAAGGCCCGGTCACGATCCTAAGCTGACGGTCAACGGCCCGCTTCCGTCTGAGACGTGCTGACCGCTCCTAAGATCCTGCCCGCGCCGTCCGTCTGGCCGACAGGGCCGCAGCGAGGATCGCCCGGTGGCGATCGGTGACGGCGCCGAACGCCGCCTTCGTCGACATCAGCCGCGAGCGCACCTTGCCCTGCGTCGGGTCGAGGGCTCGCCGATCGTAGCGGGTGGCCTCAGCGAGATAGATGACGTTCGCGAAGTCGCACCAGTCGCTTGGGGGCGTGGGGCCTGGATGTTGGAAGTGCAGGACCGCGAACGGCCGAAGTTCGCCCACATGCCATCCGCACTCCTCCAGGAGTTCGCGCCGCACCGTGGTTTCCTGACTTTCGCCCGGCTCGCGGCGGCCTCCGGGCATGACGTGGCGCGTGCCGTCGGACTCGCTCACCACAACGACTCGCGGGCCTCTGAACACCACGGCTCGAACCGCCGAAACCAGGATGTCCGGCACGGGCATGGCGGCGGCGTAACACCGCGATCGCAGCCGTCCTTGCGTCCGCTGCACCTCATGGTCGAAGAAAGGCTCGTGGGCGGCGAGCACTGACGCGAACGCGGCGGCAGCCTCGGCCTGGCTCAGAGGAGCGGCTGCTGAGCCTGCATCGATGGGCATGTCTGCTGAGGCCCCCTGACGGACGCTCCGCGTCACCGCGCAATTCCGATCTGCGCCAGGACGCCGGTGATGAAGGGGCGCTTGCGCGCGAGATACTCCCCGATCCCGGCGACGTTTTCGCGCTCCAGTCTGAGCTTGAGGTCTTCGTATCTCCGTCGATCGGCCTCGCTGACGCGAAGGTGGTCCCTGAAACCCAGCATCTCGGTGATGCTCGGGTGTCCGGCGGTGCAAAGGTGGACCTTGTGGGTCCTGACGCCGTCCGCGTCCCGCTTGAAGAAGCGGTGTCCGGGAGACAGATCGCCGCCGCGGCTGAAGCCAAGCGTCCCGAGGCTGTCGAGCCAGCTATCTGGCGTCTCTGACGTCCTCACGATGGCGAGGATGTCGATCTCGGGCTTGGCTGCGAGCAGGGGCACGGCGGTGCTGCCGACGTGGTGGATCTCCACGAGACTTGGCTCGAGGATCGGAGCGAGCTGGCCTGCGGCTTGGGCATAGCCTTGCGGCCAGCGCGGATCGTAGGCCGTGATCGAACTGGTCAGCGCCATGGGAGGCCCAGTGTATCCCGGCAAGTTCCCCTGACCACCCTTGGCGGACGATGCCGACGGAGCCTCAAGCTTCGCTTTGCGTTGAGGCAGGCGCGGACGGTCTGTGCGCGGAAATTTTGGTCAAATTTGCGGGCTCGGCCGCAAGCCGTCACGGGAGACTACGCGTGTTGTTGAAGCCTGGAACCACCTGCTGGCGTACGGAGACAACCCCCCGAGCCGCGGTGTTCGTCGACGTCGAGGACTATTTTTCAGCGGTGATGTCGGCGATCTCCAAGGCCACCCGCTCAGTGCATGTGCTGGGATGGGCCTTCCACCCCATGACCGCCTTCGAGCCTCAGCTCGACGGCGCCGAGGCCGACAATAGCCGCATCGCTGAATTCTTGAAGGCCGTGGCCCTCAAGCGCCCTGAACTCGACATCAGAATCCTTTGCTGGAAGGCGGCACTCCCGATCGCGGTGACCCAGGATTTCTATCCTCAGCGCGCGGCCAGGGCGTTTCGGGGCACGACCATCCGCTACCACCTCGACGGCAGGCTGCCGGTGGGCGCCAGCCATCACCAAAAGGTGGTTGTGGTGGATGACGCGGTCGCCTTCTGTGGTGGCTGCGATTTCGGTCCGGATCGATGGGATACCTGCGATCACGAGGACGATAACCTTCGCCGGGCCGCCAAGCCGGGCGCACCGCCCTGTTTCGATCCCCGCCATGAGGTCATGAGCGCGGTCGATGGACGCGCTGCAGGCGCCCTGGGCGAACTCTTTCGAGATCGGTGGTTTCGAGCGACGGACGAACGCCTGCCGCGACCGGACGTCCACCCTGAAACCGATCCCTGGCCTGAAGGTGTCGTCCCACAATTCCGAGACGTTCGGGTCGGCATCTCCCGGGCGGCGTCGGCCTGGCGGAAGGAGCCTCAGGTGCGTGAAATCGAAGCCCTCTACCTGGCTTCGATCGCGGCGGCGAAGTCGTGCATCTACCTTGAGAACCAGTATTTCACGTCCTCTGTCATCGCCGAGGCGCTCGCCCAGAGGCTCGCCGAGCCTGACGGTCCAGAGGTTGTCCTTGTCTCAACCGAGCACGCGCCGAGCTACTTTGACCAGATGACAATGGACCGGACCCGGTCGTTCTTCATCAAGCGGCTGATGGCCGCCGATGAACATGGGCGCTTGCGCATTTACAGCCCGGTCACGACCCTTGGTCGAACCATCATCGTCCATGCCAAACTCGCCATCATTGACGACGTCCTGCTGCGGATTGGATCGGCCAACGTCAACAACCGCTCCCTTGGTCTCGACACCGAATGTGATCTGTCGATCGAGCCCATGGGGTCAAACCGCACACAATCGCGCGCCGCGATCCGCGCGGTGCGCACCCGGCTGATTTCACACTGGCTGGGCTGCGGCGACACCGATTTTGACGAGACCGTCCGGATCTCCGGCGGCGTTGGTCCTGCAATCGAACGGCTCCGCGCCGAGGGGCGCTGCCGGCTTCGCCCTATCCCAGCCATGCCGTTAAAGCCGTTAGCCACACTGGTGGCGACCTTCCACATCGGCGACCCGGTGGGCCCCAGAGACTCATGGCGCCCTTGGCGGCGGCGCGCTGCGGTCAGGGCGGAGCTCAAGACCGTCGTTGCGGCGTTGAAGAAGGCCCAGCTCGCCAGGACAAAGGCGAGACTTGGCAAAAAGGCGGTTTGACCTCTGCTGGCTGCGAGCATCGCCATTTGTTCGCGCGATAGCGCGCCGGCAAGACGATGCGGCCAGTCTGTCGATGGCGTTGGGCGCACTCACACGCGCCACGATCCCTGAAATCACCGCCGTCTGATGGGTGACGACCCAAGGCGGACGTCGGGCGTTACGGTGACGAGACCGGAAGCCGCAGAGGTTCAGGTTCCGGGGTTCAGCACAGAGGTTCCTCGCCTCCCACGCCTCCATCGACGACACCTTCAGTCTGCAACCTCATCTGATCCGCAGCCCCCCCTCGCCTATCCGGACTGAGGCCCATCAGGCGTGGGCGGCCGCGTTGCAAAGGGGCGGGACTGCACTACCATTCGACTCTGGTGCGATGGCGGGGAAGGGCGCGGCGGTCCGTTGGGTAGAGTCAGCAACTGGGAACTGGCGGACGGCGAGCTGGCCCGCGGGATTGAGGCGCTGAACCTGGTGGGGCTGAGGAGCTTGCTAGTCGCCCTCGTCGTCTCATCCCTGGGGCGCAAGGCCGGAGGCGGCGCCCTGCCCCCCATGCCCGACGAGGCCGCGCTGTGCGCCCTGCATCGCGCCGCGACGGTGTTCCTGCTGGAGCACCCGGGCGCCTATCGCCAGTCGAATGTGAAGCTGCGGCAGGCGGGGGGCGGCCTGTTCCGGCCGCCGCCCTGGAACGCGGTCCCGGGGCTGATGGCGGCGTTCTTCGTCGAGCTGGAGCGGATCTGGACGCAGGGCGACGCCCTGGATGTCGCGGCCTACGCCCTGTGGCGCATCACCTGGATCCACCCCTTCCGCGACGGCAATGGGCGCACGGCCTTCGCCTTCGCCTATGGCTGCCTGTGCCTGAAGCTCGGCGCCCTTCTGCCCCAAACCGGGACCGTGCTGGACCAGATGCTGGCCGACCCGGCGCAGTGCAACGGGCCGCTGGGGGCGGCGGACACCTCGGTCGGGGGCGACGCTGACGTGGCGCCGGACCTCACGCTCCTGAAGCGCTTCTACGACCAGTTGCTGTTGCGACAGATCCGGGCCGCCGAGGGGCTGGCGGCGACGCCCTGACGCCGCCAGGGGTGACTTGGGGGGCTCGCCAGCCGCCGTGCGTCACCCCCGTGATCGGATCGGCCCGCCCTTGGCCGCCCTGCGGACCACAGCCCGGGGCGTGGCGATACAGGCGAAGGCGCCCTTGCGCAGGATGACGCTACCGGTGCTCAACCTGCAGTTGGTCAGCACGCGCTGCGCGGCCGGACCGAGAGCGGGGACTTTCAGGCCTCTGACCGGCGCCGCCTTGGCAGGGCGCCAGCAGCCCAGCGCGCGCGCCTTGACACTGAACATGATCGCGCCGCCACGGGTCAGGCACCCGGCGCTTGGGGCCCCGGGTCGATACATACTGATCCTGAGCCCGTTGGCGTGAGGAGGACCCCAATGGTTCGGGATATTGTCCACATCGACTTCATTTTGGAAGTCGTACCACTGCTCCAGGATAAATTGGTCGAACGGCAGGTAGTCGAAGTGGAAGACGTCAGACTGATCTCCATCGCCGGAGCCGCAATCCATCCCGGTGTAGTCGTCGCACCCCCCATCGTCCTCGCCCTGGGTGCTTTGGGCCAGGCGGAAGCTCCCGGCGTTCCGGGCGTCGGCCTCGAGGGACGACGAGGCCGGGCTCGCCGCGGCTGAAAAGGCGTCCTGGCGGAACTGATCGGCGCTTCTTTCGGTGACGGCCGCGGCGGAGGGGCCGGCGGCGATGAAGGCGAGGGCGGCGGCCAGGCCGACGAAATCCATGCCTGGACGCGGGGCGACGGGAGGGGCTGGGTTTGCTGGCTTACGCGTCATCTCTTGGCCTCAGGCGAGTGGGGTGTGCGGATCCGGTGACCTGGTGGTCCTCGGGAAAGGTCCTATTCCGGCGCCAGCATCTTTTCCTTGGCGATACGGCTCGGCGCCTTCACCGCGCGGTCAAGGCACATCTTGCGGCCCTTGAAGGTGGTGAACATGCCGGCGGGGACGGTGACGTTGTAATTGGCCGAGGCGTTGCCGCCCGGCGCCATCTGGTTGGTGATCTGCAGGGTGTAGACGCCGGGAGAGACCGCGAGGGTCACGGGGTTGGAACCTCCCGCCGGCATCGGAAGATGCTGGGCGACGCCGGTGGTGTTGGGCGTGAAGTGGTAGACCAGGGATTGGCCGTAGAAGTTGTAGGTGGCGTTGTTCAAGGTCACCATCACCGTCGCCGCCGTGCCGTCCGGCAGGATCTTGCACTTGGCCGCGACCTTGGTGGCGATGATCAGGGGGGCGGCGGTGGCCGCGGCGGGGAGACCCACGAGCATCGCCCCTGCGATCGCCGCTACAAATCCATAGCGCATGGTGGTCAGGGCTCCTTGGCCGTTCAATGGTTGAAGGGGACGGCGCCCCATATGCGAGGGGCAGCCGACCCGAATGCGAAGTCAAAGAACAATGTTGTCGCGGCATCATGCGCACGGGTGGTGTTGATCAGTAAGGCGCGCCCTCGACACTCAGGGAGCCGCCCGCATTCACCGTCCCATGATCCTGGAGGGGTGCTGTCAGTCCAAAGGCGTCTTCTCCGGTTTGGCGAAATTCGCCCAATATGGACCTGGCTTTAGCCCATGACGGCGCTCCACTCAGACAGGGCGGCCGAGCGTCGTTCGCAGTAGGAGTCTCGGCTGGATCACCACCCATCGGTTGAGACGCCACACCCTCTCTAGTCAGGGGCGGCCCTACGCAGACCTAGCCTGCCCCTCAGGTCTTGCCCGGTGTCTACAGGCGCGCGGGGCCCCCTGTGCGCCTCAGATCCGGCGCAGCATCCTCGACCAGTTTGGGGAACCTTGGGTTGTCGGAACCGTTTGAACGAGGCCGATGCTCATGGTGAACCCGTCGGGTTTGGGTCGGCCTCGGGGCATCGACGATGAAGACTGCGGCAGCATCCACCGACGCCCTCGACGCGCGGGAGGCGGGAAGCCTCCTCGCGGCCGAGATACAGCAGGGTTTGGGCCGGAAGCCGCAAGCCATCATGATATTCGCCGCCCCCTCGTACGATCACGGGGCGCTTCTGGATGAGCTTGCGTCCCAGTGTCCGGAGGCCATCTTGGTCGGGGCATCATCGGCGGGTGAATTTGTGAACCAGACGCAGGGCGAAGGTCTGGTGTGCGCCTTGGGCTTGGCCGGCGAGGATGTACGTTTTGCCCTAGGCGTCGCACGCGATATCACCGCCGACACTTGCGACGCGGCGCGCCAGATCGTGTCCGGCTTCAGCGGGCTTTCCGACTTCACCTTCCCGCATCGTTCGGCTCTTGTGTTGGCGGACGCGTTGGCCGGCCATGCCGATGTGCTGGTTGACGAGCTGACTCTCGCCACGGGCGGCCAGTACCAATTCTTCGGCGGCGGCGCAGGAGACAACGCACAGTTCCAGCGCACCTCCGTCTTCGCCGGGCGCGAAGTGCTGACTGGCGCGGCGGTCGCCCTGGAGATCCTGACTGAAAAGCCCATTGGTGTCGGTGTCCGCCACGGGTGGGCCCCGGCGTCGGCTCCGTTCCGTGTGACCGAGGCGGATGGGATGAGGCTCGTCAGTCTTAACGGCTTGCCGGCGGCAGAGGCCTTCGAAGCTCACGCCGTGGCAACGGATCAGACGCTGGACCGAGGAGCGCCAATACCGTTCTTCCTCCACAATATTCTGGGCATTGACGCGGGAGGCGCCCACCGACTTCGCGTGCCGCTCGCCATTCTCCCGGACGGGTCGGTGCAATGTGCGGCGGAGATCCCGCAGGGGTCTGTCATCCATATTATGCGCGCATCTGCGGCGTCGGCTGTCGAAGCCGCTCAGGAGGCGACGCGGGCGGCGGTGGCGGCTTTAGGGGATCACAAGCCGCAGGCCGCCCTCTTCTTCGACTGCGTGGCGACCCGACTTCGGATGGGCGATCAGTTCGGCGAAGAGGTTCAGATCGTTCGTGACCAGCTTGCTGGCGCGGACCTGGTCGGCTGCAACACCCACGGCCAGATCGCCCGAGCCGAAGGACAGTTCGAGGGGTTCCACAACTGCACGGCCGTCGTCGCTGTCTTGCCTGAGTGATCTCTGCGCGCAAACAAGACCTGGGCCAGCTCATTTCGGCGCTCGCCGAAAGACAGGCGCGCGCGGCCCAAGCGGTCGTGGTCGCCAGAGGGGTCGGCGCTCAAGACCTCGTCATCCTGTTGCGCGACCCAGAGCTGGACATCGTTCGTCCTGCCCCCGGATTTCCGCAAACACTGGCCGGGGGGCCAACTTGGGCGGAACTGCTCTCCCGGTGTGAACAGCCTGGCATTTTCCGAACCACCGTCGCCCACCCGGACGTTACGCATTTGAAGCCCGCCGACGTCTGGGTCGGTCATGACGGCACGGTGCTGCTGCTCGTCGGCGGGGAGCCGAATGTGCCCGTCGAGGACCTCGCTGAAGCCTCCGGGCTGCTTATTGCCCTGCTGCGGTCTGAGGCCCGTGAAGACGCTGCGGTCGCCAAGGCGCGCTCGGAAGGCGACGTGACCCGACGCGCCACGGCACTGGCGGCATCCCTCGATCAGGCTCGGGCGCTGCTCGCCGGCAACGCCCATGCCCTGCAGGCCGCTCTGTCGGAGGCGGCACGTCTCAATCGTGAGCTATCGCTGCTGAACGAGACTCTGGAGCAGCGAGTTCGCGAAGAAATTGCAGAGCGGATGAAGGCTGAGGACGCCCTTCGCCAGGCGCAGAAGATGGAAGCTATCGGTCAGCTGACCGGCGGCGTCGCCCATGACTTTAACAACCTGCTGACCGTGATTATCGGCGGGCTCGACAATATGGCTCGCCACCTCGATGCGGGAACGGTCGCCCGGGACGACGCCCGCCTCCGCCGAGCCCTGGAAATGGCCACCCATTCCGCTGAACGGGCCGCGACGCTTACCGCCCGCCTCCTGGCCTTCTCCCGCCGGCAGGCCCTCAATCCGGAGCCTCTACGCCCCGATCGCCTTATCCAGGGCCTCGGCGAACTGCTGCAGCGGTCGCTTGGCGAGCACATCCGTCTTGAACTGGTCGGCGCACCTGGTCTTTGGCCGGCGCTGGCCGATCCCAACGAGCTGGAGCAGGCGCTTCTCAACCTCGCTGTGAACGCGCGGGACGCTATGGCTGCAGGCGGCGCTCTCACGATTGAGACGCAGAATGTCTTCCTGGATGAAGCCTACCTCTCCACGGTTCCGGAGCCGGTATCACCAGGCCAATATGTAATGATCGCGGTCTCCGACACCGGGCACGGCATGGACCGAGACACGCTGTCTCGCGTGTTCGAACCCTTCTTCACCACGAAGGAGACCGGCAAGGGGACTGGGTTGGGCCTGAGCCAAGTTTACGGGTTTGTGCGCCAGTCTGGTGGGCATATTCGGGTGTACAGCGAACTCGAGCAGGGCACGACGGCGAAGCTTTACCTGCCACGCTTCCATGGGGAAGTCGCTGCACCCGTGGCCGCAGCGCCCCGTCCTGACATCTCTCTCCTGCGCGGAACCGAGACCGTGCTCCTTGTCGAGGATGACGACGGCGTACGCGCCTACTCAAGCGGTGTCTTGAGAGAATTGGGCTACAATGTCATCGAGGCGTCCGACGCCGCCAGCGGCCTCGCGGCTCTGAGCCACCACCCTCAAATAGACCTGTTGTTTACTGACGTCGTGCTTCCAGGCGGCCTGCACGGTCACAAGCTGGCGGAGGAAGTGCGCATACAACGGCCGAGCGTCCGCGTCCTCTTCACCAGCGGCTACACGCGCAACGCAATCGTCCACAACGGGCGCCTCGACCCGGGCGTGCAACTGATCACCAAGCCGTTCAGCTACGAAGAACTTGCCGTGCGCGTGAGGCGGGTCCTAGACTCCGGGCCGCAGGTGAATTGATGCGCCTGCGTACCTGAAGCAGCGCCCAGGCTGTTATTGCCCCCTCGCGGATGTCGGAAGCTTCCGGTTCGGTGCGGGCTTGGAAATGGCGGCTTGTGGCGACTAGGCCAAGGTCCACTGTCGACCCCCTTGGCGACATTCCGACCGTCCGCCTTGGCCTGCGGACCTCGAGGACAGGAGCCCGTCCCCAGACGCGCCAAGGTGAAGACCTGCTCAAGCGCAGGGGTGTTCACGAGACGCCTCAGGCGGCGCCTCCCCGTCCCTACCGCGTCTGGCCGCCGTCCACGGGGACCACGGCGCCGGTGACGAAGCTGGCCAGCGGGCTCATCAGGAAGGCGGCGACGGCGCCGATCTCGGCGGGCGTGCCGAAGCGCTGCAGGGGCACCTCGCGGTCGATCCAGCGTTTCCAGGCCGCGGCGCGGGGGCCGTTGGCGCGATTCTCCCAGTCACCGCCGGGGAAGATGATGTTGCCGGGCGCGATGGCGTTGACCCGCACGCCGCTGGCGCCGGCGATGCGGGCCAGCTCCTTGGTCAGGTGGTTCATGGCCGCCTTGGAGGTCCCGTAGGTCAGAGGGGTTCCCAGGGCGCCGAGGCCGGCGATGGAGCTGATCAGCAGCACCGACCCCTCGCCGCGCGGCGTCATCCGCCGCAGCGCCGCCCGCGAGAGGCGCCAGGCGGAGTCCACGTTCTGGCGCAACCCGGCGTCCCAGGTCTCGTCGTCCACCTCGATGCCGGGGGGACAGGGGTGCAGGCCGACATTGGCCACGGCGCCGAAGATCGGGCCGAACGCGTCCTCGGCGCGGGCCACGGCGGCCTCTATGACCGCGGTGTCGCGCATGTCGCCGCTGATGGCCAGCAGGCGGTCCTGGCCGTGGATCGCCGCCAGGCGGGCGCGGGTGGCCTCCAGCTCGTCGGCGCCGCGCGCGGTGATCACCAGCCGGGCGCCGTCGGCCAGGCAGGCCTCGACGATGCCGAGCCCGATGCCGCGGCTGCCGCCGGCGATGAAGATGACCTTGCCGTCCAGTCCGAGATTCATGTCGCGGGGTTCCTTGTCGCGGGGTTCGGGGTCGCGCGGCGGATCGTGACCTGGGGGAGCCTGCGCGCCGAACCCATCACGAGTGATGTCCAGCCTTCGCAGCCTTGCTGATCGCCGCAACGCCAGGGTGGATCAGTTTGCGCTCAATCGAGATGGCGTAATAGACCGCCGAGACGTTCTCGGCGCGGCCAATCATCTCCGCCCCGTACTGCTGCAGCATCTCGTCGGCCAGGATCGCCGGGGCGGGGAACACGCCGGCACCCCCCTTGCCGAACGCCTTCATCAGCGCGGGGTCGTCGAACTCGCCGACGATGCTCGGCTCGATCTGATGCTCGGTGAACCAGCGCGTGAGCGTCCCCCGGATCGTGGCGCTGTCGCTTGGGATCAGCATGGGCGCGCCGTCCAGGGACCGCGGAAAGCCCTCCCGATAGCGCGCCGCCAGCACGGGCACGGCATAGAAGGCGATGGGCGCGCGCCCGAGAGAATGGTTGTAGCCCTTCACGCCCGATTCCGAGGGCAGCGGCCGGTCGGCGATCACCACGTCGATCTTGTGAAGCGCGAGTTCCGCAAACAGCGGTTCCAGCTTGTCCTCCCGGCAGATCAGACGCACGCGATCTGCGCTGCCCAGCGCCGGCGCCAGCAGCCGATAGGCGATTGACTTGGGAACCACATCGGCCACCCCCACCCGAAACAGCAGGTCGCCGCCGCCCGCGGGGTTGCGAATGGCCTCTTCCAGTTCTCTCCCGATCTGGAAAATCTCGTCGGCGTAGGAAAGGGTCAGCCGCCCCGCCGTGGTCAGTTCCAATCGCCGGCCGGTGCGGCGGAACAGCTCTGTTCCGAGCGCATCCTCCAGGGTTCGGATCTGCGCGCTGATGGTCTGGGGCGCGAGGCGCGACTGCTCGGCGGCGCGCGCGATGCTGCCCGCCTTCGCGACCCGCAAGAAGTAGTGCAGCTGCTTGTAGTTCAACAAGACCAGCCCTCCCATCCGCAGCTTTTTTCGATCAAAGCGCCGTTAATTAGCTGATTTTTTGGATCATCAATCAAGCGCATTATCCGCCGCGCACCCAGGATCGTGTCGGCGGATATCGCAGACCCGGAACCGATGGGGCGCATGCGAAACCGAAGACCGATCGAGGAGACAGGCGAATGGCGATCCGGGATGTCCAGCTGCAACTGTGCAGCTATCCCACACCGACCTCGGTGGCGGCGATCGAGCAGGCGATGGACCTTGCCGCGGCGCTGGGCGCGCGCATCTCGGCCCTGACCTTCAAGATCGAGCTTCCGACCACCAGCAACATGCTGGCGAACACGCTGCTGGAAATCCCGTCGATGATCGCGGCCGAGCGCCAGAAGAGTGCGGCGAACGCCCAGACCCTGGTCAGCATGTTCGAGAGCATCGCCCTGAAGCGTGGCGTTGCGCACGAGCAGTTCATCGAGACCTGCCCGACGTCGCAGATGGGGGCCATCCTGACGGAACACGCCCGGATGCGAGATCTGACGATGATCCCGATCGGCGAGCAGGCGACGGTCCAGCAGTATGTCGCCGAGAGCGTGATCTTCGGCTCGGGGCGACCGGTGATCATCTTCCCGGAAGCGCCCAAGCGCCGCAGTTCCACGCCCCTCGATGTCGTCGCGGTGGCCTGGGACTTCAGCCGGCCCGCGGCCCGCGCGGTGGCCGATGCGCTGCCGATCCTGCAGGCCGCCAAGACCGTGAGGGTGGTGACGATCACGAAGGAGAAGAAGATCGACACCCGGCGCTCCGCCGCCGAGCTCGCCAAGCATCTCGCCTGTCACGGCGTCGAGGTCGTGCTTGACGAGGAAGACGCCGCCGGGCGCACGATCGGCCAAGCTCTCGAGGCCTACCTGGACGCGCGTGCGATCGATCTGCTGGTCATGGGCGCCTACGGGCACTCCCGCATGCGCGATTTCGTCCTGGGCGGCGCGACAAAGGCCATCGTCGGAGACCCGCCCCTGCCCGTGTTCCTGTCACACTGAGCGCCCGCGAGACTCGAATTCATTCTTGCGAGACACCGCGTTTCCGGTGTCGTTCTTCAGGGACACACGCCTCGGGCCCAGCGGCGCGTGGATTAGGCGACCGTGGCCCCCGCCTCAGGCGTCACCACCTGCCGTCCGCTCCGCCAGGCCTCGACGGCTTCCTGGCCGTCGTTGACCACCACGGGATCGAGCCCGCCTGCTGCAGCATCGTCTGAATGACGATCTGGTTCACGGGATTGTCCTCGGCGACAAGAATGCGAAGGGCGCCAAGATCGTCGAATTCGGGATTCCGGTGCTCTGGGTTCGACTGAGAGCCCGCCGGTGGGAACTAAAATTTATCCATGAGACCGGCGGCGTCTCGCGAGAAGAATTCGAAATTCTTGATGAACAATGCCTCTGACGCGCCGCCCTCATCCAGAAGCAGATGACGGTACATGGCGATCTTATTATCGATCATAATCGTATGGGAGAATACTTCTTCAGAATTCCACGTATTATTAAGCGTTTCGCAGCGCTTAACTTCTTTATCGCAATCCCAAAACGCTAAGAACTCTAGCTGAGTGCAGGATTTTTTGTTGTTGCAACTAAGGAATGCGATCCGAATATCGTTTCCCTCGGACGCTGTCTCAACCCAGGCGTCGCCGTCTTTATCTGTCGTTAGCTTGGCCTTGTATCCGCTGTTTTGAAGGGCGGCGACGACGGTATCAGGATCGGAAGCGGTCACCGGGGCCGCGATGGCTGTGGAGCAGGCGAACAAGGCAGCAAGCGCGGCCGCACCAAAGAGAGACTTACGAGCCAAGCCAACCATTTCGCCCCCCAGGCAATCTGGCTGCACCATAGGTGGAGGAGGCTGGCAAAGCAAAGCGGGCTCGTCTGCCAGACGTGTCAGAGTCACCGTCCCAATAGGAGCCTCCTGCCGATGTGCAACGAGTACCCGGGGCGGGTGAAGCGGGGCCAGTACGACGACGCCTTCCTGCAAATCAACATGCCCCTCACCTGGACCGACCCAGAGCCCATCCGTCACCCCGATCGGCCCTTTTAAGCCGACCAGGTAATTCCCCGGCGTTCGGTGGCGCCATCGGAGGGGGCGCCAGCTCCATTGGAGATTTTGCGAACGGTTCTCATTGCCAAGGCTGAGGTGATCGCCTAAGAACGCCTCGCATTTGCAGTATCATCTTTAAAGAGGCCCCTCGTGAACGCTCGTCGGAACGCCGCCCTTGTCGCCCTCGCGCCGCTTATGCTCGCTCTGGCCAGCCATGAGGCGCGGGCGGCCGACGCCGACGCCGAGGTGGCCGGCGTGACGGTGACCGCGCCCCGCGACGACGCCTATCGGGCCATGAGCACGACCACGGCCACCAAGACCGACACGCCGCTCCGCGACGTGCCGCAGGCTATGACGGTCATCACGGACGAGCTGATCCGCGACCAGGCGATGCAGACGATGGCCGACGTCGTTCGCTACGTGCCTGGCGTCACCATGGGCCAGGGCGAGGGCCATCGCGACGCGCCGACGATCCGGGGAAATTCGACGACCGCCGACTTTTTCGTCAATGGCGTGCGGGATGACGTCCAGTACTTTCGCGACCTTTACAATGTCGAGCGGGTCGAGGTCCTGAAGGGCCCCAACGCCATGATCTTCGGCCGGGGCGGCGGCGGCGGGGTGATCAACCGCGTCACCAAGATGGCCGACTGGTCCGATGAGCGCTCGCTCGCCGTGGCGCTCGGGTCATGGGATCATCGTCGCCTTACCGTGGATGTCGCCCATCCCATCGACGACGCCTTCGCCGTCCGCCTGGTCGGCCTCCACGAGCGCTCGGAGAGCTTCCGCGACTTCACCAACATCGAGCGCTGGGGGTTCAACCCCTCCGTCGCGTGGCGCAACGGCGCGGGCCTCACCGTTTCGCTGTCCTACGAGCACTTCGAGGACGACCGCACGACCGACCGCGGCGTTCCCGCCTTCGCCGGCCGTCCGTCGCCCGCGCCGCGGGGGGCCTTTTTCGGCGATCCCGAGCGCAGCTACGCCACCACCAAGGTCGACCTCGTGAACCTGGGCGTGGAATACCAGGTCACCGATAGCCTGGTGGTGCGCAACCGCACCGTGTATGGCGACTACGACAAGTTCTACGCCAACATCTTCCCCGCCGGAGCGGCTGTGGCGGTCGGCGGCGCCGCCTCCACCTATCCGCTGCAGGCCTACCAGAACGACAGCCCGCGGGAGAACCTGTTCAACCAGACCGACCTGGTGTGGAGGACCGCGCTGGGCGGCCTGCAGCACACATTCCTCGCGGGGGCCGAGTTCGGCCTGCAGAAGACTTCCAATCTCCGGCGCACCGGCCACTTCAACACGGTGACCGGCCCGACCACCCTGGCCGGCAACCCCTTCACCGACCCCACCCGACGCGGCCTGCCCATCTTCTTCACCACCACCGGCGGCGACGCCGACAACCGGGTCAAGGCCACGGTGGCGGCGGCCTATGTCCAGGACCAGATCGAGCTGACGCCCCAGCTGCAGCTGATCGCGGGCCTGCGCTTCGACAGCTTCGAGGTGGACTTCTCCGACCTCCGCGCGTCGGTGACCGGCCGGCGCGACTTCTCGCGACAGGACGACCTCTGGTCGCCGCGTCTGGGGCTGGTGTTCAAGCCGATCGAACCGGTGTCGCTCTACGCCAGCTACAGCGTGTCCTATCTGCCGAGCTCGGGCGATCAGTTCGCCTCGCTCAACGCCACCAGCGAGACCCTGGAGCCCGAGGCGTTCGAGAACCGCGAAGTGGGCCTGAAGTGGGAGGTGACGCCTGATCTGCTCTTCACGGCGGCGCTCTACCGCCTCGACCGGGAGAACACGAGCGCGCCCGATCCGACCCGCCCGGGCCAGGTGGTCCTCACCGGGTCCCAGCGCACCGATGGTTTCGAGGCCGGCCTCGCAGGCCGCCTCACCGAGCACTGGCAGGTGGTTGGCGGCTACGCCTGGCAGGACGCCAAGATCACCAGCACCACCTCGGCCGCCCCGGCCGGGCGGGAGGTCCCGTTGGCGCCCGAGCACACCTTCTCGCTGTGGAACAAGTACGACTTCAGCGATCGGTTCGGCGCAGGCCTGGGGATCGTCCACCAGACGAAGATGTTCGCCTCGGTCTCCAACACCGTGACCCTGCCCGGTTTCACCCGTGTCGATGCGGCGGTGTTCGTGCGGCTGACGGAGGCGCTGCGAGCCCAGGTCAACATCGAGAACCTGTTCGACCAGCGCTACTTTCCCACCAGCCATGGCGACAACAACATCATGCCGGGCGCGCCGCGCGCCGTGCGGGTGTCGTTGAACGCCAGCTTCTGAGGCCCCCTTCGGCCGTTATCGGACAATGCTCTAGCTTCAAGCAGTTAGACCCATTTGTCCGATCAGGTTGATTCAGTCTGATCCGGAAGGGTCGAGCCGGCGACCTGCGCCTCGTCCAGCGCCGCCTCCATGGCGAGGAACAGCTTGGCTGCGTCGATCGGCTTGCCGACCAGCCCATCCATGCCGGCCGCTCTGTAGGCGGCCAGATGATCGGCCATCACATTGGCGGTCAGGGCGAGGATGGGAGTCCGGGGGGCGCCGCGCCCGGCCTCTTCCTGGCGAATGACGCGGGTCGCGGTCAGCCCGTCCATGACCGGCATCTGGGCGTCCATGAGGATCAGGTCCCAATTCGCCGTCCGCCAGGCCTCGACGGCTTCCTGGCCGTCATTGACCACCACGGGATCGAGCCCCGCCTGCTGCAGCATCGTCTGAATGACGATCTGGTTCACGGGATTGTCCTCGGCGACCAGGATGCGGAGAGCGCCGGGATCGTCGAATGCCGCTTCGGCCGCCGCCGCCGCGGGGGCCGGTCGCTGGGCCTCCGACCGGGCCAGGGGCAGGCTGACGGTGAAGGTCGAACCGACGCCTTCCTCGCTCTCGATGACGATATCCCCGCCCATCAGGCGTGCGAGCTCCCGGGAAATCGCCAGGCCCAGGCCCGTGCCCCCGAACCGCCGGGTGATCGAGGGGTCGGCCTGGGTGAACTTCTGGAACAGGTCGCCGATCTTGCTGGCCGCGATCCCGATCCCCGTGTCCCGCACGGCGAAGCGCAATTGACCGTCGCAGTTCGACAGCACCAGGGCGACCAGCCCGTGGGACGTGAACTTCAGGGCGTTGGAGGCCAGGTTGGTGACGATCTGGCGCACACGCGTCGGGTCCCCCTTGAAGATTCCCTCGGCCTCCGGCGCGATCTCCAGGGTTACGGCGACGTCCTTCCCGGCGGCCATGGCCTGGAGGTTGGCGAAGACGGCGCGGGCAATCTCGGCGAGGTCGACCTCCCCCGCCTCGATGGTCAGTTTTCCAGCCTCGATCTTGGAGATGTCCAGCAGGTCGTTGAGCAGGCTCAGCAGCAGCTCGCCCGACTGCAGGATGACCTGCACCTGCCCATGCTGCCGCTCGGTGAGGTCCTCCTTGGCCAGCACCTGTCCCATGCCCAGGATGCCGTTGAGCGGGGTTCGGATCTCGTGACTCATGGTGGCCAGGAAGATCGACTTGGCCAGGTTGGCGGCCTCGGCCTCTTCCTTGGCCTGAAGCAGGGCCTGCTCGGCGGCCTTCCGGGGGGTGATGTCCTGAAGGGCGCCGATCAGATGGAGGGGGCGGCCATCCGGGTCGGTGATCAGCTTGTTGGCGGCGGAGACCCAGACTTCCTTGTCGTCGGCGCGGACCACCCGGTATTCGGGGTGGAAGGGCGCCCCGGCCTCAATGTGGCGTCGCCACGCCTTTTCGACACGGGGTCGATCTCGAGGATCGATGGCCGAATAGATGTCCCGCTGGAGCTCGTCGTAGGTCTTCGGCGTGGTGAAGAAGGTGTCCTCGGCCCCGGCCTTGATCAGTTCACGCCGCATATAATCCATCTCGTAGACATGGACATCGGCGATCTCCAGGGCGAGCTCCAGCCGTTGCTCCGAGCGTCGGGTGCGTTCCAGCGCGGCCTGGACCTCGATGAAGGCCGCCGCCTCGACCTGCGCCCGCGCCTGTTCGCTGGCCTCCAGATAGGCGGCGACGGAGAGGTCGATGTCGAGCAGGACCGACTTGATCAGGGCCCCTATGGCCGTCCGGGTGGACATGGCCTCGGCCGGGCGCGTCGTATCCTCAGGGAGGATGGCCGCGACGAGATGCTGCAGCATCGTGGCGTAGCCGCCGATGTACCAGCTGGGGTTCAGGCCGATCCGGGCATGGGCCTGCCCGATCTGCTGCGCGGCGCCGGCGAACCCGTCGTCGAACTGGGCCTCGAAGATGCGCTCCCAATGCGCCCGCTGGCGGGTCTTGACCCCGGAGAGGGTGGCGGTGTCCGGAAAGAACCGCGCGGTCTCGGGGAAGGCGAGGATCTGTTCGTAGAGGGCGTCCAGGGCGACCGGAATGGCCCCTCGCATGAGCGGGCGAAGCTCTTGCAGGGCCGTGACGTCGCGGGCCTCGAGCCTGATGAAGTCGAGGCGCTGGCGCATATTGTCGTGCAATTTCATCGCCGTTCCCCCTGGACCTCCACCGTGGCCATCCCCCGCTTCAACCAAGATCCAGGCAGGTTAACCGGTCCTTAGCCGCACCCGCCTTGCGCCGACATATGTCGACTCCGCGTCACATGGTCACGAGCGCGACGCGGTATCCCGGCGGTTCGGCCCTCTGAGGTTGCGGCGCGGTGGCGCTGGGGCCTTGCGGGAAAACCCGTTCGGAACCCCAAGATCGGCGGCGCGGAACCCGGCAGCTGAAGGGCGTCGCCTGTGTTGCGCCGGGCTTGGCGCGTGCTGTGCTCAAGCGGGGCGCGAGGTCAGCCCACAGGGCCCAGAAAGTCGCGAACCGCCGCAAGATAGTCCGGGAAGTTTTCCCGGCGGGTGTTGTGGCCTGCGCCCGGGACCAGGACCGTGGTGATATTGGGATTGAGGGCGCGGGCCTCAGCGGCGATCTGCGGTGTGACCAGGCCGCCGTGGACGCTGTCGCCGTGGATCAGCAGGATCGGGGCGGTGATCTGGGTGAGGATCTCCTGCCAGGGCGTGGCGTAGACCGGCATGGCTTGCGGATCGGTCTGATGTTTGGCCACCGCCCAGGCCGGGAAGTCGTCGTCGTGCCACAGGGGCGACTGCGCCCTGCCCATGGCGATCAGCTCGGCCAAGGACATGGCCTGGAACGTCTCCACCTGCTCCCGGAACCGTACGGCCCGGCGGTCGGCCTGGGCCCGGTCGATGAGCGGCAGGAAGGGCGGGTCTTCCAGCACGACCTTCGACACCCGGCCAGGATGGGCGTTGGCATAGGCCGCCGTGGCCCGGGCGCCCACCGAATGGCCCATGACGATGGGCCGGACCAGGCCGAGCTGTTCGATCGCCTCAGCGATGTCCTGCGCCGGGTCATGGTCGCCCGCCCGCGAACTTTGGCCATGGCCCCGAGCGTCCAGCATGATGATGTCGAACTCGGGCGCCAGGGCCTGCGCCAACCTTCGCCAGCACAGGCCGTTGTCCGTCAGGCCGTGGGACAGGACCAGGGCCGGCCCCTCCCCGCCCGTGCGGTGATAGGCCAGATGGCCGCCGGAGACCTCGACCCGCCCGGACGCCCAGGCGCTCACCAGGCGTAGGCCTCGGGCGCCGGACCGACGGGTGGGAAGATGGCGTCGATCTTCGCCAGCAGGTCGGCGCCGAGCTCGATGTCAGGCGCGTGCAGGATCGAGGTCAGCTGCTCAAGGCCGCCCGGTCCGATGATCGTCGAGGTCAGGCCCGGCTGATGCAGCAGCCAGGCCAGGGCCACCGCGCTTTGGGATTGCCCCAGCTCCGCGCAGAGATCGGCGAACCGAGACAGCTGATCGGCGCGCGCCGCAGCCGCGCGTTTCATGTCGTCGCTCTGGCGGCGGCCGGCTTCCGCCGGGGTCTTCCCAGCCAGCAATCCTCCAGCCAGGGGGCTCCAGGCGATGAGCCCGAGGCCGTAAGCCTGGCAGGCCGGGAGGACCTCCATCTCGGCGCGGCGTTCGATCAGGTTGTAGAGGCTCTGTTCCGACACCAGGCCCAGGCGGGGCTGCGCGCGCTCATTGAGCTGGGCGATCTTCCAGCCGGGGAAGTTGCTGGAGCCGACATAGGTGATCTTGCCCTGGGCGATCAGCCGGTCCATCGCCTGCCAGATCTCCTCGGCCGGCGCGAGGCGGTCGATGTGATGCATCTGGTAGAGGTCGATGTGATCGACCCGCAGGCGCTTCAGGCTGGCGTCGCAGGCCATCTGGATGTGGCGCGCCGACAGGCCCCGGTCATTGACGTCGTCGGACATCGGCTCATGGACCTTGGTGGCCAGGACGATCCGGTCGCGCCGGCTCGGATCCTGGGCCAGCCACCGGCCGAGGATCGTCTCGGTGGTCCCGACCCCCAGGCGACCGCCGTACTGGTTGGCGGTGTCGACGAAGTTGATCCCGGCTTCGACGGCGGCGTCGAGGACGGCGAAGGACTCCGTCTCGGAGGTCCGCGGGCCGAAGTTCATGGTGCCGAGGCAGAGTTCGCTGACCTTCAGCGCCGAGCGGCCGAGCTGGCGATATTTCATGGGGCCCGCAGGGTGGGGCCGGTGACCAGGGTCTCGCTGGAGTCGGCGACGCAGTGGCGGACCAGGCGCTGGGCGTGTTCCGACAGCTTGCGATAGTCCTCGTAGGTGATCCCTGGGACGATCGGCTCGCGGAACCAGGGCGCGTAGAACTCCAGGTTGGGGATGGCCCGCATGCTGTCGGACACATTGGGGGTGCCGCCGTGCCAGGCGCGCACGTCGCGGATCATGATGCCGCCCGCCGGCGCCGGGCAGACCGTGCTCAGCCGCATCCATTCCGGCTCGTCATCCAGGCGGGGAATGCGCACGCGGGAGTTCTGGGTGCCGGGTATCTGCCGCGTCGGCCCGTTCAGCCGGGTGACGTCCTGCGGCAGGAAGTTGACGCAGACATAGGGGCACGGCAAATCGCGAATTGAGATCTGGCCGCACGGGTCGTGATAGGCGCTGAACGGCGTCCGCTCGTCGCTGCGCCAGTCGTTCACGTCGGCGTGGAGGGGCTGGTACTCCACCGCGCCGGGCAGGCAGAAGTCGCCGCTGGCGGCCCGCAGCACATAGTTCGGGCTCTCGAAGATGGCGGTGACGATCTCGGTGACGGCCGGGATATCCAGCAGCATCTGCCACTCCGGCCGGTGCAGCTGGCTGCGGGTCAGGCTGCTGCCGCCGAAGGAATAGCGGTGCGAGCCGCGGTTGCCGGCCCGGTCGCCATCGAGGGCGAGGATTTCCCGGGCCACCGCGTTGCAGCCCTTGGCCAGGAAGTCGGTCTGCTCGCTGGTGAGCACATTGGCGATGACCACGAAGCCGTCGCGGCGGAACAGGTTGACGGCGTGCTCGGTGTCGCCGGGCTCGAGGATATCCAGGCCCTTGATGCCGTTGTGCGCCTCAAGGTGGGCCCGCAGCGCCAGGATCTCCGGGGTGTCCATCTCCCGATGGGTCCAGGCATCAGCCTGCAGGGGCTTGTTCATCGCAGGCATCTCCACCCTGGCCGCCGGCCCGCGACGGGGCCGATCCTCTTGTGGCGCGATCATCGCGGGCGCCGGGCGGCTAGGCAATAGTATGTTTTAATTCCATGCCTGCTCATCCAATGCCGCCAGCAGCAGGGCGCCGCGAAAGGCTCAGGCGTCGATGATCTCGAACGTCCCGTCATGTTCCGAGAGCACCGCGCCAGAGGTGAACCCCAGCCGGCGCCAGAACGGGACCGGGTCGAATCCCAGCTCGGCGCTCAGCCATAGGCTGATGATCCGTCCATGGGCGACCACCACCTTGGTCCCCTCCCCCGCCGCGGCGACCCGTTCCATGGCAGTGGCGAAGCGGGCGCGCGCCACTGCCCCGGCCTCCTCGCCCATGACCAGATGATCGGGGTCGCGCAGCGCGCGTTCTATCAGGGCCTCGATCTCGGCGGGTGAGACGAAGGGATTGCGGTCGGCGCGGTGCTCAGCCAGGTCCTGGTCGGTCCGCACGGCCAGGTTCAGGACCTCGCCCATGGCGGCGGCCGTGTCATGAGCCTTGGGCTCAGGACTGGCGAACAGGAACTGTGGATGGAACCGGGCGAGCTTTCCAGCCAAGCGTGAGGCCGAGGCTCGCCCCTCGTCCGACAGGGCCCACAGGGAGCGCGGCACGTCGGGCACGATGGCCGGCTGGCCGTGCTTGACCAGGATCAGGGCCGGCCGATGCGCTTGATTTCCCATTCCAGCTCGATCCCGGTCTTGGCTTTCACGTCGGCGCGGACGGCTTCGCCCAGGCCCTCGAGGTCGGCGGCGGTGGCCTCGCCGGTATTGATCAGGAAGTTGGCGTGCAGGGGCGAGAACATCGCCCCGCCGAAGGGCTTGCCGCGCCAGCCGGCCTCGTCCACCAGCTTCCAGGAGGAATGGCCCGGCGGGTTCTTGAAGGTGGAGCCACCGGTCTTCTCGCGGATCGGCTGGGTGGTCTCGCGGCGCGCGGTGATCTCCGCCATGCGGGCCTCGACGGCGGCGGGGTCGTCGGGGGTTCCTGCAAACAGGGCGCCGGTGAAGATCAGCCCGCCCTGGGCGGCCTTGGCCGACCTGCGGTAGGAAAAGCCCATCTCAGCGTTGGAAAGGGTCACCCGCTCGCCTGCCCGCGTCACCGCATAGGCCTCCACCAGCACGTCCTTGGTCTCGGCGCCGTAGCAGCCGGCGTTCATCATGACCGCCCCGCCGATGGAGCCCGGGACGCCGCGATAGAACTCCAGACCAGCGATGCCCGCCTTGCCCGCCTCGCGCGCCACCATGGCGTCCAGGGCCGCGGCGCCGGCATAGATGCGGTTGTCGTCGCGCGGTTCGATCCTGCCGAAGCTGCGGCCGGCCAGGCGGATCACCACGCCGTCGACGCCGCCATCGCGCACCAGGGTGTTGGAGCCGACGCCCAGGACGGTCACCGGTACGGCGGGGTCCAGGCCGCGCAGGAAGTCGGCCAAGTCATCCTCGTCCTGCGGCAGGAAGAGGACGTCAGCCGGACCGCCGACCCGGAACCAAGTGAAGGGCGCGAGCGGCTCGTTGGCCAGCAGCTTGCCGCGCACCTTGGGAAGGTTATCGAGCCCGCTCATTTTGCGGACAGCGCCTCAAGCTGCGCCGGCAGGGCGTAGGCCCAGCTGGTGATGTCCCCAGCGCCCAGACAGACCACCAGGTCGCCGGGCTTGGCTTCCTGCGACACCAGTTGCGCGAGCGCGGCCGGGCTCTCCAGGGCCACGGCGCGGCGATGGCCGAAGCGGCGCAGGCCCTGCACCAGGCCGTCGCGGTCGGCGCCCGCGATGGGGCTCTCACCGGCGGTATAGACATCAGACACGATCACCACGTCGGCGTCGTTGAAGCAGCCGCAGAACTCCGGGAACAGGTCGTGCAGGCGCGAATAGCGGTGCGGCTGCACCACCGCGATCACCCGGCCGTTGGTCACCGCGCGGGCCGCCTTCAGCACCGCGGAGATCTCCACCGGATGGTGGCCGTAGTCGTCGATGATGCGGACGCCGCCGACCTCGCCCACGGTCGTGAACCTGCGCCCCACGCCGCCGAAGGTGGTCAGGCCCTGGCGGATGTCGGCCTCCGACACCCCCAGCTCGCGGGCGATGGCCAGGGCGCCCAGCGCATTCATGACATTGTGGTGGCCGGCCATCGGCAGGTGCAGGTCCTCCCAGCGCATGGGCTCGCCGTCACGGGGCGCGATGACGGCGTCGAAGCGCGAGCCGTCGGGACCCATGCTGATCTTCTCGGCGCGCACCTCGGCCTGGGGATTGGTCCCGTAGGCGATCAGGCGGCGGTTCACCACCTTGGCCGCCATGGCCTGGACGTCCGGGTGATCGGTGCAGACGGCGGCGAAGCCGTAGAAGGGCACGGCCTCCACGAAGTCCTGGAAGGCCTTCTTCACGGCGTTGAAGTCGCCGTAATAGTCCAGGTGCTCGGGGTCGATATTGGTGACGATGGCGCAGGTGGACTTCAGCTTCAGGAAGGTGCCGTCGCTCTCGTCGGCCTCCACCACGATCCACTCGCCCTCGCCCACCTTGGCGTTGGTGCCGTAGGCGTTGATGATGCCGCCGTTGACCACGGTGGGGTCCATGCCGCCGGCGTCGAGCAGGGCGGCCACCAGCGAGGTGGTGGTTGTCTTGCCGTGGGTGCCGCCGACGGCCACGGAGAACCGGAGACGGGTCAGCTCGGCCAGCATCTCGCCGCGGTGCACCAGCGGCAGGCGGCGTTCGCGGGCGGCCAGCATCTCGGGGTTATCGGCCTTGATGGCGGTGGAATAGACGATGGCCGACGCGCCCTCGATATTGTCCCCGCCCTGGCCGATGAAGACCTTGATCCCCAGCTTCTCCAGCCGCTCGGTGTTGGCGCTGGCCTTGGCGTCGGAACCCTGCACGCTGTAGCCGATGCGCAGCATGATCTCGGCGATGCCGCTCATGCCGATCCCGCCGATACCGATGAAGTGCACGGGGCCGACGGCGAAGGGGACGGGACGGCGGTTCATCAGGTCACTTCCCGGCTGCGGTCTTTTCGACCAGGTCGGCCAGACGCTCGGCGGCGTCGGGCTTGGCGATGGAGCGGGCGCCGGCCGCCATGCGGGCCAGGCGGTCGGGATTGGTCAGCAGTTTTTCCAGAGCGTTGGCCATGGAGTCGACGGTCAGCTGGTGTTCGCGGGCCATCTGGGCGCCGTGGGCGTCGACCATCACCTGGGCGTTCTGGCCCTGGTCGTCGTCGAGCGCGATGGCCAGGGGCACCAGGATGGCGGGTTTGCCGGCGATCGCGAACTCGCAGACCGTGCCGGCGCCGGCGCGGCCGACCACCAGATGGGCGTCCTTCAGGCGACCGGCCATGTCGCGGAAGAAGGGCGCGATCTCGGCGTCCACCATGGCGTCGGCATAGACCTTGCGCGCCTGCTCCATGTTCTCCGCGCGGGTCTGCTGCTGCACCTTCAGGCGCACGCGCAGGGCTTCGGGCAGTTTGCGGATGGCCTCGGGCATCAGCTCCGACAGCAGGCGCGCGCCCTGGCTGCCGCCGGTGATCAGCAGGTGGATGCGGCCGTCTTGCGTCGGGGGCGTATAGGCGAGCTCGTAGAGGGCGCGGATCTCAGGGCGCACCGGATTGCCCACCACCACGGCGCTCTGGGCGACCTTGGGTGGGGCCTTCTGCAGCATGGGGAAGGCGCAGGCCACGGCCTTCACGTGGCTCACCAGCCGCCGGTTGGCGCGGCCCATGACCGAGTTCTGTTCGTGCATCACGGTGGGCAGGTTCAGCGTGATCCCGGCCAGCAGGCCTGGCACGGAGGGATAGCCGCCAAAGCCCACCACCACGTCGGGCCTGATGCGGCGGAAGGCGGTCCGCGCCTGCATGACGCCGCGCAGGATCGAGAGGCCGGCCAGCGCCATGCCGACCGGGTCGCGGGGCTTGTAGGTGCGGGCCGAAAGCCCGATCCGCTCCTCGGCCGGGAAGCTCTCGGCGAAGGCGGCGACGCGCTCGTCGCTGGCCAGCACGATGCGCCAGCCACGGGCGATCAGGGCTTCGGAAAGCGCCTGGGCGGGGAAGAGGTGCCCACCGGTGCCTCCGGCGGCGACGACGGCGATCTTGCGCATGGGTGCGCTTTAGGCGAACGCCGCGGACTTGGCGAGGCCCTCGCTCTGGGAATAGGCCCCCGGTCGTCGCCGGGTCAGGGCCAGGGCCAGGCCCAGGGTCAGGCAGATGGCCAGCATGGAGGAGCCGCCATAGGAGATGAACGGCAGGGTCATGCCCTTGGTGGGGATCATGTTGAGGTTCACCGCGATGTTGATGAACACCTGTTCGCCCACCAGGACGAAGAGACCGGCGGCCGCCACCTGCTGGAAGGGGTCAGTCAGTTTCATGGCCTTGTAGAGGCCGCGGATCACGATGAAGCCGAACAGGGCGATCAGCATCAGCGAGAAGATCAGGCCGTACTCCTCGGCCGCCACCGAATAGATGAAGTCGGTGTGCAGGTCAGGCACGTGGCGCTTCATGACGCCTTCGCCCGGGCCGCGTCCGAAGAAGCCGCCAGCGGCGATGGCCTCGGCCGCGCGGTCCACCTGGTGGGTGTCGGCCCGGTCGGGGCTGATGAAACGGTCCACCCGGCTGGCCACGTGGGGGAACAGGAAATAGGTCGAGGACAGGCCCGCGAGCGCGATCCCCCCCAGCAACATCACCCAGGACAGCGGCACGCCGGCCATCCAGAAGGCCGCGCCGAAGGCCACGGTGATCAGCACGGTCTGGCCCACGTCCGGCTGGATCAGCAGCAGGCCCACCGACAGCAGGTAGAGGCCAAAGGCGATGGTGACGCCGGGCACGCCCTGCCCCTTCTGGCCCTCGGCGAACATCCAGGAGACCAGGATGATCAGGGCCGGCTTCATGAATTCCGACGGCTGCAGGGTGAAGCCTGCGAACTCCATCCAGCGGGTGGCGCCCTTGGCGCTGTGGCCGATGAAGGGGAGGATCATCATGATCGCGATGGCGGCGATGTAGATGAAGAAGGCGGCCCGCCGCACACCCTTGGTGTCCAGCATCGAGGTCGAGACCAGGATCACCGCGCCGGCCGCGGCGAACACGCACTGGCGGACCGCGAAGTGGAAGGGGTCGCCGACATTCATCCGGGCCGCCGCCGACGGGCTGGCGGCGAAGGACATCAGCACCCCCAGGATGATCAGGACGCCGACGGCGCCCAGCATCCAGCGGTCGATGGTCCACCACCAGACGCCGACCGGCGTGCGGTCGCTGCGGGCGAAGGCGTGGGCCTGTTGGGTGGGGGCCGTCATGCGCGGGCCCCCTTGGCCGCGGGTGCGGTCAGGCCCTGGACGGCGGCGCGGAACGCCTCACCCCGCGCCTCGAAGTCAGCGAACTGGTCAAAGGAGGCGCAGGCCGGCGACAGCAGCACCACGGCGTCCTGGCCCTTGGCGGCGGCGTCGGCATAGGCCTTGGCCACGGCGACCTCCATGGTCCCGCAGGCGACCGTCTGGGCCTTGCCCTTCAGGGTCTCCTCGAAGGCCTCGGAGGCCTCGCCGATCAGGTAGGCCTTCTCGATCTTAGGGAAGAGGTCGGCCAGGGCGTCGATGCCGCCGGTCTTGGGCTGGCCGCCGGCGATCCAGTAGAACTTGGGATAGCTCGACATGGCCTGGCGGGCCGCGTCGGTGTTGGTGGCCTTGCTGTCGTTGACGAAGCGCACGCGGCCCAGCTGGCCCACGGTCTCCATGCGGTGCGCCAGGCCGGGGAAGCTCATCAGGCCCTCGGCGGCGTCCTCGGCGGAAATCCCCAGGCCGCGGGCCGCGGAATAGGCGGCCGCCGCGTTCTGCCAGTTGTGGCGGCCCGGCAGGGAGCGGGCCCGCAGCAGGTCGACCACCTCGACGGCGCGCTCGCCGGTGGCGTCATAGAGCAGGCCCTGCAGGGCGTAGACGCCTCGGCCCATGGCCTTGGACGCCGAGATCGGCACGATGGTGCGGCGGTTGGCGGCGGTGATTTCGGTGCAGATCCGCTGGCCCCAGGGATCGTCGACGCCGATGACGGCGGTGTCGCCCTTGCCCTGGTTGAGCAGGATGCGGCGCTTGGCGGCGACATAGCCCTCCATGCCGCCGTGACGCTCCAGGTGGTCTGGCGAGACGTTCAGCAGGATGGCGACGTCGGGCTTCAGGCTGGTGGTCAGGTCGAGCTGATAGGAGCTCATCTCCAGGACGTAGACGGCCCCGCCGTGCATGTCCTCGAGGTCCAGGACGCCCACCCCGATATTGCCGCCGACCCGCGTGTCGCGGCCGGCCGAGGCGCAGATGTGGCCGATCAGGGCGGTGGTGGTGGACTTGCCGTTGGTGCCGGTGATGGCGACGATCTTCGGACGCTTGTGCTCGGGCGCGGCGTTCACGGCGCGGGCGAACAGCTCCATGTCGCCGACGATCTCGACGCCGAATTCCTTGGCCTTGGTGACGGTCCAGTGCGGCTCGGGGTGGGTCAGGGGCACGCCGGGCGACAGCATCAGGGCGGCGAACTGGGTCCAGTCGGCGGTGGTCAGGTCGACGAGCGGCAGGCCCTGCGCCTGGGCGGCGGCGAGGCCCTCGGGACGCTCGTCCCACAGCGCCACCTGGGCGCCGCCGGCCACGAGCGCGCGCGCGGCGGCCAGACCCGTACGGGCCAGGCCGAACACGGCGACCGTCCTGCCTTCGAAGCCGCGGACCGGGATCATGACCTGTTCACGCCCTCCCTACCGCAGCTTCAGGGTGGCGAGGCCGAAGATGGCCAGCATCACCGCGATGATCCAGAAGCGGATCACCACGGTGGATTCCGACCAGCCGAGCTTCTCGAAGTGATGGTGGATCGGGGCCATGCGGAACACCCGCTTGCCCGTCAGCTTGAAGGAGGCCACCTGGATCATCACCGACAGGGTCTCCAGCACGAAGAGACCGCCGATGATGCCCAGCACGATCTCATGCTTGGTGGCCACGGCCACGGTGCCGATGGCCCCGCCCAGCGCCAGGGAGCCGGTGTCGCCCATGAAGATCTTGGCCGGGGGCGCGTTGTACCAGAGGAAGCCGAGGCCCGCCCCGATCATGGCCCCACAGAACACGCCGACCTCGCCCACGCCGGGCACGAAGTGCAGCTGCAGGTACTTGGCGAAGACGTAGTTGCCGACGAGATAGGTGATCAGGCCGAAGGCGGCGGCGGCGATCATCACCGGCACGGTGGCCAGGCCGTCGAGGCCGTCGGTGAAGTTCACGGCGTTGGCCGCGCCGACGATGATGAAGGCGCCGAAGGCCAGGTAGAACCAGCCCATGTCCAGCAGCAGGCCCTTGAAGATCGGGAAGGCCACCGAGGTCGCCAGTTCCGGCGATTCTGGCGGGCGGCCGCCATAGATGACGATGAGGGCGACGGCGGCGAGCGCGATCAAGGTCTCCAGCAGCAGCCGCACCCGGCCCGAGATCCCGTCGGTGGTCTGCTTGGTGACCTTGGCGTAGTCGTCGGTGAAGCCCAGGATCCCGTAGCCCACGGTGACCAGGATGACCGCCCAGACATAGACGTTGGACAGGTCGGCCCACAGCAGGGTGCCCACCAGCAGCCCGGCCAGGATCATCACCCCGCCCATGGTCGGCGTGCCAGCCTTCTCCACCACATGGCGGGCGATGCCGTCGGCGCGGATCGGCTGGCCCTTGCCCTGCTTGGCCTGCATCCAGCGGATGAAGCGCGAGCCCATCAGGACGACGACGATCTGCGCCGTGAACAGCGCCATTCCGGTGCGGAAGGTGAGGTATTTCAGCAGGTTGAGGGCAGGAATATGCCCGGTGGCCGACAGCTGCTCGTAAAGCCAGTAGAGCATCAGCCCGCCTTCCCTGAACGCACATCGAGAGCGGCCAGGGCGGCTGTCACCGCGCCCGCTTTCGAGCCGTTGGAACCCTTGACCATCACCAGATCCCCAGGCTCTACGGCCCGGGTGACCTGCGGCGCTAGCTCGGCCGCAGACTCGGCGTACCCGCCTCGCCGAGTCGGCGGAAGGGCGTCCCAGAGGGATTTCATCAAAGGTCCGGCGCAGAAGACCTGGTCGATACCGGCCTGCGCCAGCGCTTCGGCCAACCCTGCATGGTATTGCGGCCCAGCCTCGCCAAGCTCCAGCATGTCCGTCAGCGCGACGATCCGCCGCCCCAAGGTCTTGCGCGCGCCCAGGCTCTTGAACGCCGCGATCATGGAGATCGGATTGGCGTTGTAGCTTTCGTCGATCAGGGTGAAGGCCCCGCCCGCCAGGTGGATCGTCTTCTCGGCGCCCCGGCCCTCCAGGGGCTCGAAGGACCCCAGGGCCGCCAGGCTGTCGCTCAGCGACACGTCCAGGGCCTCGAGCATCAACAGGACCGCCATGCTGTTGGGGCCCCAGTGGAAGCCCTTCTGCAGGATGGGGAAGTCCAGCGCCTGGCCATGCATCCGCGCCTGGACCACGGCGTGGTCGGCCTGGGGCTGGAAGTCGATCAGGCGGGCGTCGCAGGCTTCGCCGGCCCCGAAGCTCAGCACCTTGGCGCCGGCCTTGCGGGCCGCGTCGGCCAGCAGATCGAACCAGGCGTTGTCGGCGTTGAGGATGGCGACACCGTCGGGCTCGATACCATCAAAGATCTCGGCCTTGGCGCGCGCCACCCCGATCTCGCCGTCGGGGAAGTTCTCCACATGGACCGCGCCCACCGTGGTGATCGCCACCACGTGGGGACGAACGAAGCGCGACAGCGGGGTGATCTCATCGGCGTGGTTCATGCCGATCTCGAAGACCGCGCGCTCGGTGTCGCGGGGCATGCGGGCCAGGGTCAGCGGCACACCGATGTGGTTGTTGTAGCTCTTGACCGAGGAATGGGCCTTGCCGGCCAGCATCAGTCCGGCGCGGACCGCCTGGGTCACGCTGGTCTTGCCCACCGAGCCGGTGACCGCCCCGCGACGCACCTGGGGCGCGCGAACACGGGCGGCTTCTCCCAGTTTTTCCAAGGCCTTGAAGGTGTCTTCCACCAGGACGTGAGGGCCGTCCACCGCCTGGCTGACCAGGGACCCGGTGGCGCCCTTGGCGAGCGCGGGCGCCACGAACTCATGGCCATCGCGAACGCCCGCGAGCGCCACGAACAGGTCGCCGGTCTCGATGGAGCGGGTGTCGATGGAGACACCAAGGGCGGCGAAATCGCCGACCACCTTGCCGCCTGTCGCCTGGGCGATCTCGTCTGCGGTCCAGAGGCTCATGGCTCGCCCCGCAGGGCCTGCTCGGTCTCGATCACGTCGTCGAAGTGATGCACGACTCCGGCGACGATCTGCCAGTCCTCGTGGCCCTTGCCGGCCACCACCAGGACGTCGCCAGCCTCCATCAGCGCCACGGCGGCGCGGATCGCCGCGCGGCGGCCGCCGATGTCCTGCATGCCGGTCGTGCCCGCCGAGACCTCGGCGCGGATGGCGGCCGGGTCCTCGCTGCGCGGGTTGTCGTCGGTGACGATGGCGACGTCGGCGTGTTTCGCCGCGATGCCGCCCATCAGCGGACGCTTGGTACGGTCGCGGTCGCCGCCCGCCCCGAACACCACGATCAGCTTGCCCTCGACGTGCGGCCGCAGGGCCTTCAGCACCGTCTCCAGGCCGTCCGGCGTATGGGCGTAGTCCACATAGGCGACGCCGCCCCTGGGACCGGTCCCGATCAGTTGCAGCCGGCCCGGAGCGCCCTCGAGCGTCTCCAGGGCCTTCATGACGCCGGCCGCCGGCTCCCCGGCGGCGATGCACAGGCCCGCCGCCACCAGGGCGTTGGAAGCCTGGTAGCCGCCCACCAGCGGCAGGTTGACCTCATAGGTCTGGCCGTGAGCCAGGATGGTCAGGCGCTGGCCTTCCGGGGTCGGGGTTCGGGACACCAGGGTCAGGCCCTGGCCCGCCTCCCCCACCGACATCACGCTCTGGCCGTTGGTGACGGCGGCGGCTGCGAAGGCGTCATAGGCGTCGGAGTCGGCGTTCAGCACGGCGGTCCCGCCGCGCGGCAGCAGCTCGGTGAACAGCCGCAGCTTGGCGTCGCGGTAGGCGTCCATGGTCAGGTGATAGTCGAGGTGGTCCTGGGTCAGGTTCAGGAAGCCGGCGGCCTGGATCCGCGCGCCGTCCAGGCGCCGCTGGTCGACGCCATGGGACGAGGCTTCCAGCGCCAGGTGGGTCACGCCCATCTCCACCAGCTTGCTCATCAGCTCGGCGACATCGGCGGCGTCGGGGGTGGTCAGGCCGGGGGGGGTCAGTTGCGCCTCGAACCCGTCGGGGCCGGTGGCGTAGACCCCCAGGGTCCCCATGCTGGCTGCGCGATGGCCGCAGGCGTTGAAGATCTGGCGGCAGAAGGCGGCGACCGAGGTCTTGCCGTTGGTGCCGGTCACCGCGACGACGGTGGCGGGCTGCACCTTCCAGAAGGCGGCGGCGGCGAGCGCATAGGCGCGGCGCGGGTCGGGCGTCACCACGAAGGGGACATCGACCCCCGGCGCCTGCGCGGTGGCGATCACCGCGGCGGCGCCGGCGGCGACAGCGCTGGGCACGAAGGCCGAGCCATCGGCCTGACTTCCCGGCAGGGCGGCGAACAGGAAGCCCGGCTTCACCTTGCGACTGTCTGCGGTCACGCCCTCGATCACCGGATCGACGGCCAGATCACGCGCCACCAGTTGGGAGAGACGCACGCCCATCAGTGTTCGCTCTCGATGGGCACGACAGCGTCGGCCGGGGTCGCCGCCACCAGGTCGGGGCGGCGGGCGACGCCGAGGAAGGGCGCGACGCGGTCGATCACCCGGCCGGCCGGCGGCGCGGCGGTCCAGCCGCCAGTGGCGAAGCCGTAGGTCTCGGCCGTGCCCTTGGGCTCGTCCATCAGGATCAGCACGAAATAGCGGTCGGCCTCCAGCGGCCCGTCAGCCGGGAAGACCGCGGCGAAGGAGGAGACCAGGATGTTGTTGGAGTAGCGTCCGCCGATGATCTTGTTGGCCGAGCCGGTCTTGCCGCCCACCCGCAGACCGGGCGCATTGGCCTTGCCGCCGGTGCCGCGCACCACATTGACCCGCATCAGGTCCAGCAGGGCGCGAGAGGTTTCCTCGGAGACCGCGCGGGTTCCCTCGGGCCGCGCGCCGGGCTTCATCGGCTTGATGGTCAGGGGCACATAGGTGCCGCCGTTGAGGATCGCTCCCATGCCGGCGGCCACCGCCAGGGGGGAGACCGAGATCGCGTGGCCGAAGGAGGTGGAGGCGACGTCGTTCTCGTTCCAGCGGCGCGGCACGATCGGCCTGGCGCTTTCGGCAAGCTCCACCGGCGTCGCGCGCGTCAGCCCGAAGGCCTTGAAATACTTCTGTACGGTGGGCGCGCCCGCCTGCAGGGCGAGCTTGGTGGTGCCGATGTTCGACGAGTGGACGAAGATGTCGGCCACCGACATGATCTTGTTCTCGGGGTGGTAGTCGTGGATCGTCTGGCCGCCGATCTTCACCGGCTGGCGGGCGTCGAAGGTCGAGGCCAGGGTCGCCGCGCCTGAGTCCAGCCCCATGGCCACGGTGAAGACCTTGAAGGTCGAGCCCATCTCATAGACCGACGCCGCGGCGTGGTTGATCAGCTGCTCGGGGGTCGCCTTGCCCGCCGCGTTGGGATCGAAGGTCGGATAGGAGGCGATGCCGAGGATTTCGCCGGTGTGCACATTGGTGATGATGCCCACGGCATCCTTGGCTTGGTGCGCCACGGCGGTCTTGTAGAGCTCGTCCTCAAGGGCCGCCTGGACCCGCAGGTCGATGGAGAGCGCGGTGGCGCCGCGTTGCGCCGCGCCGCGCCGGATCTCGTCATTGAGCGCCAGCTCCGCGCCGGACAGCCCCTCCCCGCCAGTATCGGCGAAACCGATCAGGTGAGCGGCGGTGGACCCCAGCGGATAGACCCGGCGCTGCTCGGGCTCGAAGGTGACGCCCGGCAGGCCCAGCTGATGGATACGGTTTCGCACCTCAGGGGTCAGGCCGCCCACCAGGAAGCTGCGGCGTTCACCGCGCAGGGCCCGCTCCAGCCGCGCGGGCGACAGGCCGGGCATCGCCAGACGCAGGGCGGCGCGGATCTCGTTGGCGTCCCAGATTTCGCGCGGGTCCACATAGAGACCGTAGTGCAGCAGGTCGGCGGCCAGCATGGCGCCGTTGCGATCAGTGAGGTCCGCGCGGGCCGCCCCGACCGGCGCGGTCATGCCGTTCCCCTGCCCCGCGCTGGAGAACAGCGCCATGCGCGTGGCACCGACGCCCAGGGTCACGAAGCTCGCGGCGAACATGGCGGCCACGAAGAAGATGCGGATGCGGGTGTCGTCCTCGGCCTTGCCGGCCGCGCGCGCCCGCTCGAAGGCGTGCTCCAGGCCCCAGAGCCGCGCCTTCAGCCAGCCCCAGCCGGGCGCGGCGAAGTTGGGGTGGGCGAGGCTCAAGACTTGGGTTCCCGGCGGGCGATCTGCGCCAGGGCGTCGGGGGTGACCTCACGGGCGGCCGCGATTGGCGCGAGGCCCAGATATCCGGTGGAGAGCTGCTCGATCCGGTTGGGCTGTTCCAGGTGGCTGACCTCGGCCTTGAGCAGGCGGATGCGGTCGTGCTCGGCGGCGATCTGCCGCTCCACCAGGGCGATCTCGGTCCGCTCGCGGCCGGCGATGGTCTTGGCGAGATAGACCGACATCACCAGGGCGATCAGCAGCCCCAGGGCCACGACATCGACGAGGCGGAAGCCCCGGACGCGGCGATCGAGCAGGCTCATGCGGCCTCCTCCCAGACCGGCGCCGCGGTGCGGATTGCGGCGCGAAGCTTGGCCGAACGGGCGCGGGGATTGGCGGCGGTCTCGGCGTCGGAGGGCGCGTGGGCGCCCTTGAAGATCAGCTCGAAGCTCGGCGGCGCACCGGCCTGGGCCGGTGGCAGATGGCGCGAGCCGGCGGGCGTCTGTCCGGCGCGGGGCGTGAAGAAGGACTTCACGATCCGGTCCTCGAGGGAGTGGAAGGTCACCACCGCCAGCCGACCGCCGGGCTTCAGCACCCGCTCGGCCGAGACCAGTCCGGCCTCCAGTTCGGAAAGCTCGTCGTTCACCGCGATGCGCAGCCCCTGGAAGGTGCGGGTGGCGGGATGCACCTTAGCGCCGCGGCGGCCGCCCAGGACGCGCTCGACGAAGTCGGCGAACTCCAGGGTCCGCTCGAAGGGCTGCTCCTCGCGGCGCCGCGCGATGGCCCCGGCGATCCGGCGAGCCTTCTTCTCCTCGCCGTAGACCCAGAAGATCCGCGACAGTTCGGCGGGCTCGGCGGTGTTGATCAACTCGGCGGCGGTCGGGCCCTGCGCGCCCATGCGCATGTCCAGCGGACCATCACGCATGAAGGAAAAGCCGCGGTCGGCCTCGTCCAGCTGCATGGAGGAGACGCCGAGATCGAGGGCCACGCCGTCGACGGAGCCCTCCCCCAGCCGCTCGTCCATCTCGGAGAAGCAGGCCTCGATCAGCTGGAACCTGTCGCCCAGGCCCTCGGCGAACCGGCGGGCGGTGGGGTCACGGTCGAAGGCGATGACCTCCGCGCCGGTGGCCAGCAGGGCGCGCGAATAGCCGCCGGCCCCGAAGGTGCCATCGACGATCTTCTGGCCGGGACCGGGCGCCAGGGCCTCGATCACCTCGGCCATCAGGACGGGGACGTGAGGGGCGCTCATGCGCCGACCCCGGCGCGGGCGGTGCGCTGGGCGGCGCGCAGGGCGGCCAGGCCCTCACGGGCGATCTCGCGCTGGGCGGCGCGGTGGGCCTGGAACGCCTCGCGCTCCCAGATCTGGAACCGGTCGCCGAGCCCGACCACCACGACCCAGTCGCTCAGACCGAACATGTCGCAGAGGCCTTCCGGCAGGGTCACGCGGCCAGCGGTGTCGAAGCTCATCTTCGCCATGCCGCCGAGGATCGAGGTTTCCAGGGCCGAACGCAGAGGGTCGCCGAAATCCATCTCGTCGATGACGCCCAGGTAGCGGTCCAGCAGCGTCTTTCCCCCACCCTCGATGCAGTCGGCCTCGATGGAGGGAAAGCAGATGATTCCGTCGAAGGGACCAGAGGCGAGAGCGCGGAATTCCTGCGGCACAACGATGCGCCGCTTTGCGTCCAGCTGCTTCTCGAACGTCGAGACGAACATCCCGCCGCGCCCCAGTTAACCGGTCCCCGCTCGGACCCCTCGCTCCACCTGGCAGCACCGCAAATCGCACGGGCGCAGCCGTCAGCAGACAAGAACTGGGTTAACACGGGCTAAACTGGGCGACAATGCCTCTGAATGACTATTTGGCGTGGATTCAAAGATGTCGCAGAGGATTATGGTTAACGCGCGCAAACACTCCACAGAACATACAGAGAACTTGTTAAATATAGCGGCAGAACGTCGCATAGGTTGTGGACAACTAGAGTCACGCGCAACGGCTGTGCTGTCGCCCTTGCTCTACGGGTCGCCTCAAGAGGAATGATGGACCAGACGGCCTGTAAGCCGGGTTCTGTGCCGCCCGCGAACGGGCATTGGCGATCATTCCTCTGGACCGCCCATCGCTGGACGGTTCTCGCGACCTACCCGGGTGTCTCGGGCCTACGACAGCCCTACCGGCGAACCGGCGCGACACCCCTATTCGGTCTTGCTCCTGGCGGGGCTTGCCATGCCGTCCCCATTGCTGGGTCCGCGGTGCGCTCTTACCGCACCCTTTCACCCTTACCGGCGCCGAAACGCCGGCGGTCTGCTCTCTGTGGCGCTATCCCTAGGGTCACCCCCGGTGGGCGTTACCCACCGCCATGTCGTCGTGGAGCCCGGACTTTCCTCGCCTGCGCAAACAGGCGCGACCGCCCAGCCATCTGGTCCGCGCGCTTGATGGGCCGGGACGCGGGCCCCGTCAATCGGCCAGGCGGCCGTAGACCAGTTGGTCCCAATAGCGCCCCTTCCAGTGGGCGTGGTCACGCAGGGTGCCTTCCAGGGAAAACCGGTGTCGTTCCAGGAGGGCGCAGGACCGGGCATTGCCGAGCGTGACCATGGCCTCGATGCGCCGCAGGGAGAGGTCATTGAAGCCGAACGACAGCACGTGCGGCAGGATCTGGCTCATCACGCCCCGGCCCCATTCCGCGCGGCGCAGGTCGTAGGCCACCTCCCCGCGGCGGGCCCGGTCGAAGATCAGGTTGTTGAAGCCCACCGTGCCGATCAGGTCGGGCGCGCCGGCCCGCCGAATGGTCCAGCGCACCCCGCCATCGCCGGCCGCCAGTTCCGTGCCCCAGTCGATGATCTCATGGGCCTCGGCGACGCTCTCAAGCGGAGCTATGTCCATGTATTCCGCCACCAAAGGGTCACGGAACAACTCAAAGAGCCCATCGGCGTCGTCGCGTTGCAGGGGGGCCAGCGTGTATTCACCGACTTCCAGGACGCAACTGGCGAGCTCCAGACTCATCCCAGGTCGCGCATACGCCGCGCGATGGGGTGATCGCCCAGGGCCGTCATGACGCCATCGCGGTCGGCCTCAGACTTGTTCTGCGACAGCTTGGTGACACCCTGCAGCCGCATGACCGTCATTCGCGCGCCGACGATGCCTTTCAGCATGCCCTCAAACTTGCCGGGGCTCATCTTGTTCCGCGTCCAGGGCTTCTTGGGCAGGAGGCGCGCCTCCTCCAGGGCCGAGAGGTCGTCCAGCAGCGCGACGAGGCCGGCCTCGTCCAGGGCCGTGACCGGTCCCTCCACCTCCACCGAGACGTAGTTCCAGGTCGGCACGCTGTCGCGGTTCTCGTACCAGTCGGGACTGACATAGGCCTCGGTGGCCAAGCTCACGGCCACCGCGTGAAATCCTTCGGCCAGGGCCGGGCTCAGGGCGTTGCCCCGCGACAGGTGGAAGTCGAGCACGAGGCCCTCCGCCATCCGCCGCGCGATCACCGGCGCATGGGCGACCACGGCCCGGCCATCGACGGACGCGGCGATGGTCGAGAACGGGAACCCGGCGAGGTGATCCAGCAGCACAGCCTCGTCGCTCACCCGGAAAGGCAAGGCGGGATGCATCAGGCCGCGCCCAACCGCAGAAGGCCGATCAGCCGCGCGCGGGTCTCCCCGTCCGCAATCCCGTCCACCCTTTCCGGCCGCCAATGCCGCTGGAAGGCGGTGACCACGGCGGTGGTGTGGGCGTCAAAGGTTCCGGACGGCGCGCAGTCATAGCCCAGCCGGGTGAAACCGGCCTGCAGGGCGAAGACCGCGGCGCCGGTCTCGCCTTCGCTGATCGGCTGGCCCGGCGCAGCGGCGGGTTCGGCCCAGAGCCCGTGACCGGCCTCCGCCAGCCGTTTCCAGGGAAAGAGCTCGCCGGGGTCCTGCTTGCGGCTGGGGGCGACGTCGGAATGGCCGACGATGGCGCCGTCCTCGATGGTCCAGCGGGTGCGGATCTCCGCCACCAACTCGATCACCGCGGCGATCTGCGCCTCCGGGAACGGGCGATAGCCGAACTCGTGGCCGGGATTGACGATCTCGACGCCCACCGAGCGGCCGTTGATGTCGCGCTCGCCCTTCCAGGACGAGACACCGGCGTGCCAGGCGCGGCGTTCCTCGGCCACCAGGGTGAAGACCCGTCCGTCCTCCTCCACCACATAGTGGGACGAGACCTTGGCCTCCGGATCGCGCAGGCGGGCCAGGGCGGCCTCGCCGGTCTGCATGCCGGTATAGTGCAGGACGATCATGTCCGGCGGGGTCTTGCGGACGTCGAAGTTCGGCGAAGGCGCGGGGATCGGGGTCATGTGCTCAAGGTTATTGCGAGCGATTGCGCAAGGCCACCAGCAAAGCCAGGGCCTGGCTGGGTCGCAGGGCGATGACCAGGACGCCGGCCAGGGCGACCGCCGTACCGAAGGCCATGCGCAGGTCGAAGACATCCTGGGTGAAGACCACACCCATGGCGATGGTGGCCAGCGGCGTCATGAGGGTCAGGGGCGAGATGAGATTGGCCTCATACTTCTGGATCAGGCTGTAATAGAGGGTGTGGGCCAGGACCGAGACCACCAGGCCCGAGAACAGGGCCGCGGCCACGAAGGGCCAACCGGCGGCGACGCCCGCCTCCACCTGCCCCGGCTCCAGCCAGGCCGACAGGACGACCATGGGGACCAGGGAGGACAGCCCCACCCAGGCCTGCAGCCGCAGGGGTTTGACCCCTTCCATCTGCTTCATCATCACCGCCCCCAGCCCGCCCAGGAACGAGGCCGCGACGATGAACAGCAGGCCGGTGGAGATCTTGAACCCATGCGGGTCCCACATCACCGCCAGCACGCCCGTCAGGGTCAGCAGCATGCCGATGACCCGGCGGCCGGTCAGCCGCTCCCCCAGGATCAGGAAGGACAGCAGGGTGGTGATCGGCACCCCCACCTGGCTGACGATGGCCACGGCCGACGGGCTGGAGGTCTTCAGGCCGATGAACACCAGCGCGAAGGTGCCCGCCCCCATCAGAGTGCCCACCACCAGCATGCGCCAGCGCGGACGCGGCATCGGCAGCAGCCATGGCAGGACGGCGAGCAGCACGATGGCGAACCGCACACCAGCATAGAACATCGGCGGCACGCCCAGGTGGGTGACCACGAATTTCGAAACGATGTTGTTGGCCGCCCACACGACGCAGACGAAGGCGAGAAGGGCGAAGTCCCGGAATGACATGAGCCGGGCTTAGAGCGGTTTCGTGACGCTGGGAACCGCTAGCTCCGTCGCCGGGTGAACCGCAGGGCGGTGAGCGCGTCGGAGACGCCGACCACCTTGCTGTCCACGAGGCCGTGCGCCCTGGCCGCGGCCATCACCTCGACATCCTTGAGCGCGGCGGCCTTGCCCTTGGGTGAGACGATCCATAGCGCGCCCTTCTCGGCGAGCGCCGGGATCAGGGCGGGGATGCGGTCCAGGTCCGCCAGACTGCCGGCGGCGTAGAACAGCAGATCCAGGTCTGCGAGATCGGTGACCGGCGCCGCATCGCGCGCGGCCAGCTCGGCGGCCAGGGCCTCGTCGGCCACATTGACCACGGCGACCCTCATGCCGGGTCTCACCCCCAGCTTGTCCAGTCGGCTCCGGGGATTGAGGATGGCGTCGGCCCAGTTCGCCGCGGCCCTTTCGCCCAGCGTAAACCGCGAGCCGTCGGCCAGGACCAGGTCGCCGGCTTCGGCGCGGACGCCCCGCAGGTCATCCCCCTCGAACACCCGGCGCGCGGCGCCCCGGAACAGCAGGCGCGGCGCTTCGTACTGCAGGCGGCCGACGTCCTCCCCCTCAGCGAACCTCGCGCGAACCTGAGCGCCCTTGCCCACGGCGTCCCTCCCCGTCCGAACCAAGCTTGGCCAAGCGGACGGGGCTGCGCAAGCTAGGCCTTGGACTTGGCGTTGCGGCTCTTGGGTTCCGGCGGCGGCCGGCCGTAGTTGCGTTTCGCCGGGGCGGACAGGTTGCCCAGGAATGCGAAGGACAACAGGGCGTGGTCCATCTTGGTAACGGTCATTTGGCGTCTCCTTGACCAGCTGGTCGAGCCAGAAAGAGACGCGAAGCGGCTTCCAGGGGTTTGCACCCTCCTAGTCGTCAGCGCGTCGGGCGATAAGGGTCCGCCCGTCACCGAGAATTTGCAAGAAAAACATCTGTCTACGGACTATTTCCGCTCACAGAACAATTGCCAAGCTCTTGATTTTGTTGAATATGATGAACTTATCCGCCACGCGATCGGGACGGCGTGTCGCACATGGGACACACCGGAAAGACCGCGGATTCAGCTTGAATCACCCCCAGGGGGAGTGACGCGAAATTCATCCGTACACGGCATGAATTTCCCGCGCGCCTCGACGCCCTCTCTCCGACGGGGAGAGGGCCCAGGTTCTAGGCCACCTTGCCCAGGGACAGGATCTCGTAGCGGGCGAGGTGATGGTCAGTGGAGCCGAAGGCCGCCTCGATCATGGTGGCGCGCTTGAAGTAGTGGCCGATGGCCATCTCGTCGGTCATGCCCATGCCGCCGTGGATCTGGATGGCGTTCTGGCCGACGAACTTGCAGGCCTTGCCGATCTGCACCTTGGCCGCCGAGGCCCCCTTGGCCCGCTCCAGATCGCTTCCGGCCAGCATGATATCGGCCATGTAGGTCATGGAGATCGACTGCTCTAGCTGGATGAACATGTCCACCATCCGGTGCTGCAGCACCTGGAAGCTGGAGATCGGCTGGCCGAACTGCTTGCGCTGGCGCGCATATTCGACGGTGCCTTCGTGAAGCTGGCGCAGCACGCCGCAGGCCTCGGCGCAGGTGGCGGCCACGGCCTCGTCCATCACCTTTTCCACCAGCGGCAGGGCCTGGCCCTCGGGGCCGATCATGGCCTCGGCGCCCACGGCGACATTCTCGAAGTAGACCTCCGAGGCGCGGAAGCCGTCGACGGTGGGATAGTCGCGCGTCGTCACGCCCTTGGCGTCCTTGGGCACGATGAACACCGACACGCCCTGGGTCTCGCGCTGGCCGCCGCCGGTGCGGGCCGTCACGATCAGGTGGGTGGCGTAGGGCGCGCCGATGACGACCGCCTTGTGGCCGTTCAGCACATAGCCCGCGCCGTCTTTCTTGGCTGTGGTCTTCAGGTCGCTCCAGGTGTAGCGCCCCTGCGGTTCGGCGTAGGCGAAGGCGATGATGGCCTCACCGGCGATGATCTTGCCGATCAGCTCATCGGCCCCGGCCGGCTTGCCGTGCTTCAGGAAGCCGCCGCCGATCACCACGGTGGGCAGGTAGGGCTCGACCACCAGGGCCTTACCCAGTTCTTCCATGATGACCATGTTGTCGGTCGTGCCGCCGCCCAGGCCGCCCTGCTCTTCGCTGAACGCGGCGCCTAGGATGCCCAGTTCGTCGGCGAAGGCCTTCCAGACCTGCGGCCGCCAGCCCGGCTCGGCCTTCAGCGCCGCGCGCCGCTGGTCGAAGCTGTAGTTGTCGGCCAGGTAGCTGGCGACCGTGTCGCGCAGCATCGACTGTTCTTCGGTGAAGCTGAAATCCAAGGTCGTTCCTCCTATAGCCCCTCCCCCTTGCGGGGAGGGGTTGAGCCGCGGGTGTCCTACCTTGCGGCTGTCCGTGTTCTGTCGGTCGCCCTAGAGCCCCAGCACCATCTTGGCGATGATGTTGCGCTGGATCTCGTTGGAGCCGCCGTAGATCGAGGTCTTGCGGCCGTTGAAGTAGTCGCCGGCGGTGTCGATCGAATGCAGGGGGCCGACGCCGGAGTTGTGGCCGCCCTCGCCCAGGAACGGCGCGCCGTAGTGGCCGGCGGCTTCCAGGGCCAGCTCCTGCAGGCGCTGCTGGATCTCGGTGCCCTTGATCTTCAGGATCGAGCTCTCTGTCCCCGGGCCCTTGCCGCTGCTTTCGCCGGCCAGGGTGCGCAGTTCGGTGAACTCCAGCGCCGTCAGGTCGATCTCCAGCTCGGCGACCTTGCGCTTGAAGAAGGGGTCGGCCAGCAGGGCGCCGCCGGCGTCGGCCAGCTCGGTCGACGCCATCTCGCGGACCCGTTCCAGGCCGCGCTTGGAGCGCGCCACCCCGGCGATGCCGGAGCGTTCGTGGGCCAGCAGCGCCTTGGCGCAGGTCCAGCCCTGGTTCTCGTGGAAGACGCGGTTCTCCACCGGCACCTTCACATTGTCGAGGAAGACGTCGTTGACCTCGTGGCCGCCCTCCAGGGTGATGATCGGGCGCACGGTGATGCCGGGCGTCTTCATGTCGATCAGCAGGAAGCTGATGCCGGCCTGCGGCTTGGAGTCGGGGTCGGTACGGACCAGGAAGAAGCCCCAGTCGGCGTGCTGGCCCAGCGTCGTCCACGTCTTCTGGCCGTTGACGATGTAGTATTCCTTGCCGTCGTCCCCGGTCACGCGCTCGGCGCGGGTCTTCAGGGAAGCGAGGTCAGAGCCGGCGCCCGGCTCGGAATAGCCCTGACACCACCAGATCTTGCCGTCCCGGATGTCGGGCAGGAACTTGGCCTTCTGCTCCTCGGTGCCGAAGGTGTAGATCACCGGCGCCAGCATCGCGACGCCGAAGGGCAGGATGCCGAGCGTATCGGCGCGGGCCTGCTCCTCCGACCAGATGTACTTCTGGGTGGGGGTCCAGTCGGTCCCGCCCCACTCCTTGGGCCAGGACGGCGCGGCCCAGCCCTTCTTGGCCAGGATGCGGTGCCAGGAGAGATAATCCTCCTTGCCGAGCGTCTCGCCCCGGGCCTGCTTTTCGCGCAGCTCCTTGGGGTAACTTTGGGCGAGGAAGGCGCGGGCCTCTTCGCGGAAGGCGTTATCTTCGGGCGAGAAATCGAGGTTCATGACAAGGCTCCCTGGCGCTTCCGCTTACAGCGTATTGCGTGCGGTCGGACCATAGGCAAACGCCCTCGCCTTGGGAAGATGACGTTAACGTCAGCGTCAACAAAATCCCGTTAGGCGGGGTCAGGCCTTGGCGAGATAGGCGTCCACCTGCGCCACCCTGGACGCGATGTCGGCAGGCGCAAGGAACGACCCCGTGAAGCTGTTGCGGGCGAGCGTCGCCAGCTCGTCGCGAGAGAGCCCCAGCGCCTCTGTGGTCGCGGTCCAGTTCTCGCCGATATAGCCACCGAAATAGGCCGGGTCGTCGGAGTTGATGGTGGCCTTCAGCCCCAGGTCCAGCATCCGCTTCAACGGGTGGTTCTTCAGGTCGTCCACCACGCAGAGCTTCAGGTTCGACAGCGGACAGACGGTCAAGGTCATGCCTTGCGCCACCAGCCGCTTGACCAGGACCGGGTCCTCCAGGGCGCGGTTGCCGTGGTCGATACGGTCGACCGCCAGACCGTCCAGCGCCTCCCAGACATATTCCGGCGGCCCCTCTTCGCCGGCGTGGGCTGACAGTTTCAGGCCGCGTTCGCGCGACGCCTTGAACACCTTGGCGAACTTGCTCGGCGGATGGCCCAGCTCCGAGGAATCCAGCCCGACCCCCACCATGCGGTCCAGATAGGGCTCGGCCTCTCGCAGGGTCTTAAAGGCGTCCTCTTCGGAGAGGTGCCGCAGGTAGCTGAGGATCAGCTTGGAGGTGACCCCCAACTCCCGCTCCGCCTGAGCCATGCCGGCCAGCAGGCCGTCGGCGGCCACAGCGAAGGGAATTCCCCGATCGGTGTGGGTCTGGGGATCGAAGAAGATCTCGGCGTGAACCGTCCCGTCCGCCGCCACCCGCCGGAAATAGGCCATCGCCAGGTCGCGGAAGTCCTCATCGGTCTGCAGCACGCCCGCGCCCTGATAGTAGATGTCCAGGAAGTCCTGAAGGTTGGAAAAGGCGTAGGCCTCCCTCACCGCCTCGACCGTCTTGAATGGCAGGTCGACCTTGTTGCGCCGGGCGAACTCGAACATCTGCTCGGGCTCAAGACTGCCCTCGATGTGCAGGTGGAGCTCGGCCTTGGGCAGGCCACGAATGAAGTCGGCGGTCGTTTGCATGATCGCAATCTCCCGGCCGTGGGGGGCGTCCGTCAAGGCAGCTTGAACTTCATCCTGATGACGATCTTGCCGTCTCGGATGCGCCGGTCACCCGGCGGGGGATGGAACCCCTTGGCGAGCTTCAAGGCAAAGGCGCCGACATTGGCGCCCTGAGGCGTCTCCGACAGCACCACGCAGTCGCGCAAGCTCTGGCCCGCCGCCACCCGGCACTGGACGGTCGCCAGCCCCTGGCCGGCCATGACGCTGGTGGCGGCCGCGGCCGCGGCGATCCAGATCATCTACATGCTCTCCTGATTTCGCCTCACATGAAGCGAACCTTCGCCGCACACCAGTCGTTCCCCATCTTGCGTCCGACGGCCCGGGCGCGCATCACACGGGCCCCATGCCGCGTATCATCACCTACAATGTCCACCGGTGCGTCGGCACCGACCGCCGCCTGGATGTGGGCCGCATCGCCGACGTCATCGCCAGCCTCGAGCCAGACATCGTGGCGCTGCAGGAGCTGGATGTCGGGCGGATCCGAACCGGCAACGTCGATCAGGCTCACGAGATCGCCCAACGCCTGAAGATGGCGGTCCACTTCCACCCCGCCATGATGGTGGAGGAGGAACTCTACGGCGACGCCATCCTGACCGCCTACCCCGAACAGATGGTGCAGGTCGGGCCCCTCCCCGGCTACGGCCGAATCCCCCAACTGGAGCCGCGGGGCGCCCTGTGGATCGCCGTGGAGATCGACGGCAAGAGCGTGCAGATCATCAACACCCACCTGGGTCTGGTCCCCAGGGAGCAACAGATCCAGGCCGCCTGCCTGGCCGGGCCCGCCTGGCTTGGCCATCCCAAGTGCCAGGGCCCGACGATCCTGCTGGGCGATTTCAACGCCAGTCCGACCTCGGTCGTCTATCGCAGCCTGATTGGCCGGCTGCAGGGGGCTCGCCGCCTCGCGCCGCAGAAGAAGCCGACCTCCACCTTCCCATCGGCCCTACCGGTGCTCCGCATCGACCACGTGTTCGTCAGTGAGGAGATTCGGGTGACGGACCTTTCGGCGCCCTTCAACCCCCTCACGCGGGCGGCATCGGACCACCTGCCGCTGGTCATGGATTTCGAGGTTTCTTGACCGGCGCGCGCCAGTTGCGCGACTCAAACATGCCGCCCTCGCCCAGCGCCCGCGCCTCGGCATAGAGGCGGTCGCGGCGGCGGCCCGGTCGCCACGAATCGCTGACGTTCACCGGGTCACCCAGGTGATAGGCCGCCACGAATTCGCCGAAGGCGGTCATCTTCATCGCCAGCACCGGCGACAGCCGTCCCTCGCGGTTGAGGGCGTCGATCCCGGCGATCAGGCCGCCTCGTTCCTGCCGGGCCTTGGCCACCGCGTCGCCGGTATAGCCCAGGAAGTGCCCGATTGACCGGTCCCGGAAGGCCGCGATGTTCAGTTGCGCCCGCTCCGTGGTCGCCTCGATGGCCAGTTCCAGTTCGGTGTCGAAGCCGCCGGACCGGTTGTTCAGGTTGGCCGAGCCAACACGGGCGATCTTGTCGTCGATGATGGTGCTCTTGGAGTGGACGATGATCTTCGTGCCGCCCGGCGTGATCGGATAGAAGGCGCGGAAGCGGCCGAAGATGTCGGCTGACCGCAGGCGCCACAGCATGTTCGACCGCGCCCGGTCCATGGTCAGCTGGTCGAACCAGCTGGGGCTCGCCCCTGTCGAGATCAGCACGATCTCCGGCCCATTGGGCTCCGCCAGGCGAGTGGCCAGGGCCTCGGCGATCAGGGGCGAGGTGAAGTACTGGTTCTCCAGGTAGATGACGTCCCTGGCCGCCAGGATCGAGGCGTGGGTCAGCCGGCGGATCTCCTCCACCTGGGGCTCATGGCGCCAGGCCGGCATGGTGCGGGCGATGCCGACGTCCATGTCCAGCAGATGAGCTGGCACGTGAGCCGGCCACGGATCGCCCTCCAGCTCCGGCGGCGGCGCCACCACCTCCTTGGTGGCGCGGCGCCAGCGTTCCCGGGCCAGGTCTCCCAGGTCCTTGGCCACCGGGCCGTCCACCATCAGCATGACCTCGTGGCGAGGCGCATGGCACTCCTGGTCGGGCATGATGCGGCGGGGCTCATGGTCCCGATGCCCGGGCGTGTCCCAGCGGTCGACGCAGATGTCACCGCTGGCGCAGATCGCCAGCTTGTCGTCCACCACCAGCAGCTTCTGGTGATGGCAGGCGCCCATGGGGACCGCGTCGTCCAGGCGGAACTTGACGCCGGTCTTCTCAAACCACTTGCGCGCCTTGTGAGGGAAGAATTCCTGGCTGGCCGCGATGGGCAGGGCCGACTTCCAGATCAGCAGGCGGATATCCAGTTCGGGGCGCGCGCGCGCCAGTTCCACCAGGATACGGCCGGCCTCGTCGGGGTCGTCGGCCGTCTCCTGCCCATCGGGAAACAGCCGGGTGCGGGGATCAAACCCCCAGCCGAGCAACAGCACCGAGCGCTTGGCCTTGCGCAGGGCCTCATAGACAGCGGTGTAATAGGCTTCCGTGTCGATCAGAAAGGCGGCGCGGTTGGCGCGGCCTGTTCGCCAGACCGTGTCTCCAGGTTTCAATACGCTCATAGACCGATCGAAACCCCGTTTACGGCATGCTGCAAGAAAGCGTGCGCCCAGGTCGGGTTCCCGTCGAGTCCCTGTAAGCCCCAAGCCGCGAGACCAACGAAAAGAGCGCGCCGACTCTGGGGGGGCCGACGCGCTCCATCAGGGGCGGTTCGAGAGACTAGCCCTTGAAGGCTTGGCAGGGTCCGCTGAGTTCGGTGGCCAGGCGGGCCTTGCGTTCGGCGTTGGTGGTCTTGGCCTCCCGGCGGCCGGCGTCCTCGGCGACGGCGGCCTTGTCCATGACGGTCATGGTGCGAGACTTGCTGGCGGCCTTGAGCCAGGCGTCCAGGTCGGCGGTGTCGGCCGCCGCGGAGATGGCGATGCCGCGGCAACGGCTGGCCTTGATGTAGTCCACGTCGGTGACCTGGGCGGCGGCCAGGGCGGAGCCGGCGGCCATCAGGGCGGCGACGGCGGCGAGCGTGGCGGTAGCGATACGCATGTGTTTCTCCCTCGAAATAAGATGCGCGGAACCTGCCCTCGCGCTGCTGAGGCTTCAAATGAATTCGCAGCAACATTAAGTATTCGAATCTTACCAATCCTTAATCATTGAACCAAGTTACTTGGATCACATAAACATCTTGTAATGTTTCGCAAGGATCGGCAGAACACAGTTATGGCCCAACCCGATCTCAAGCTCGATGTCGCCGGCGTGAACGCCCTGATGGCGCACGCCTTTCCGGACACCTCGACCGGAGCCCTGCCCCAGGTGACCGCCCTGTCGCCGGGCGGCGCCCACATTGTGCGCCCCTACGGTCCCGGCATGCTGCGCCCTGGCGGGGTGATCGCAGGCCCCAACCTGATGAGCCTGGCCGACACCGCGGCCTACGCCCTGATCCTGGCTCACATCGGCGACCAGCTGATGGCGGTCACCAGTTCGCTGGTGATGAACTTCCTGCGCGGCGCAGCGCCCGGCGATCTGCATGCCGAGGCCAGCTTCCTGCGCCTGGGCCGCCGCATCGCGGTGTGCGACGTCAAGCTCTGGACCGAGAGCGAGGACAGGCTGGCGGCGCAGGCGACCGTGACCTACGCTATCCCCTCATGAGCGACCTCCCCCCCCGCCCCCCGGCCCCGATCAAGACGCCCTGCATCAAGGTCTGCGTCATCGATGGCGAGACCGGCCTCTGCATGGGCTGTTACCGCGAGCTGACCGAGGTCGCCGCCTGGCAGAAGCTGTCGGATGAGGACCGCGCCCGGATCATGACCGACCTGCCGACCCGTCGGCAGCGCATCCGTCCCGAAAAGCTCGCGATTTTCAGCTGAGTTCGGATCGCGCGTTCACCGGTTGCAAACCCCCGCTGACGTAACCTGTCCGTTCAACAAGGCCGAGAATGGCCGGGCAACGCCGGGGTGGCGAGGGTGTCGAGTATGATCAAGCTGGCCACCATGGCCCTGATCGGAGCCGTATCGGCCGTGGGCGCGGCCCAGGCCGTCGTCAGCCTTGACCCGACCACGCGATCCGACGGCCTGCGCGCCGCCGTGGCCAACTTCGTTCCGGAACAACAGCCCGCCGCCGCGCAGGGCGGTGCGACGTCGATCGCCAAGGCCAGCGACGGCCACTATTGGGCGCAGGGCACCGTCAACGGCTCCAGCGTCCGCTTCCTGGTGGACACCGGCGCCACCGCCGTGGCGCTCACCGCCGCGGACGCCCAGCGTCTCGGCTTCGACCCCGCCAAGCTGGACTATGCCTACAAGGTGATGACCGCCAACGGCGAGGCCAAGGCCGCCGCCGTCAAGCTGGCCTCGGTCTCCGTGGCCGGCGCCAAGCTGGCGGACGTCGATGCGCTGGTTCTCGACAAGGGGCTCGACGCCTCCCTGCTGGGCATGACCTATCTAGGCCGCCTCTCCAGCTTCCAGGCCACCCGCACCGCGCTGATCCTTCAGCCCTGAGACCGCGGCGAGCGCCGCGTCCACGACGCTGAGATCCGCGCCCGGCTTTACGCTCTCCACCGTCAGGATTCGCCGCCAGGTCCGGGCGCCCGGCGCGCCGTGGAACAGCCCAAGCATGTGGCGCGTGATCCCCGACAGGTGCGCGCCGCGCTCAAGCTGGCGGGCGATGTAGGGCTTGTAGAGCTCCACGGCCTCGAACGGACCGACGTCGGCGGCCGCGCCGAAGATGCGCCGATCGGCCTGCCCCAGGATGCCTGGCATATGATAGGCGGCCCGGCCCAGCATCACGCCGTCGGTATGGGCCAGCTGGGCCTCGGCCTCGTCCAGGGAGCCGACACCGCCGTTGATCTCGATGTTCAGGCCCGGCCGTTCGCGCTTCAGCCGGTGGACCAGCGGGTAGTCCAGCGGCGGCACGTCACGGTTCTCCTTCGGCGACAGGCCCTTCAGCCAGGCCTTGCGGGCATGGACGATAAAGGTGGTGACGCCCGCCTGGGCGCAGAGGTCCACCAGGGTGAACAGGCTCTCCTCCGGCTCCTGGTCGTCCACCCCGATACGGCACTTCACCGTGGCCGGGATAGAGACGGCGGCCCGGATCGCCGCCATGCCCTCGGCCACCAGGGCGGGCTCGCGCATCAGGCAGGCGCCGAAGCGGCCGCTCTGCACCCGGTCGGAGGGACAGCCGACATTGAGGTTGATCTCGTCATAGCCGAGGTCCGCGCCGATGCGCGCCGCCGCCGCGAGGTCGGCAGGCTCCGAGCCCCCCAGCTGCAGCGCCACGGGATGCTCGACGTCGTCGAACCCCAGCAACCGTTCCCGGTCGCCGTGCAGCACGGCCCCGGTCGTCACCATCTCGGTGTAGAGCAGGCTTTCGCGCGTCAGCACCCGGTGGAAGGCGCGGCAATGCCGGTCCGTCCAGTCCATCATAGGGGCAATAGACAATCTATGCGCTTGAAATTGCTGCACTTTTCTCGTATCTTCAAAGGGCTAGGTCGCGACGCGTGCACTCCGTTTTACGCTATCGCACGACGTTTTTCGCGGGCTTTCGACGCCTCAGTGCACACGGAGCGCACACGGAAATGGCCACCTACACGAAGCTCAGCTCGGGGTCCTGGCGCGCCCAGGTCAGGCGCAAGGGACGCTATATAAGCGAGACGTTCCTGAACCGCGACGACGCGCGGCGCTGGGCGACTGAGAACGAGCGGACCATCGACCAGGGCGGCACTCCTCAGCCCAAACGCATCGCCAGGATGTCGACCTTCGCCGACTTGGTCGATCTGCACGTCGCCGACATGACCGAAGTCGGCAAGGCGCCCGGCCGATCAAAGGCGGCCACGCTCGACATGCTCAAGCGTGAGCTGGGGAAGAAGGCTGTCGTCGACCTCGATCGAGATCGTCTCATCAAGTTCGGTCGCGCCCGCGCCAGCCAGGGCGCTGGCCCGGTAACGGTCAGCATGGACATCGGCGCGATCAGGCTGGTGCTCTCGCACGCCGCCGCCGTGCATGGAATTGCCGCTTCGGCGGAGCCGGTGGATCAGGCCCGTATCGCGCTCAAGCGTCTGGGGCTGGTCGGCAAGAGCAACGAGCGTGATCGGCGCCCGACGGAGGATGAGCTGACCAAGCTGTTCGCCGAGTTCGACGGCAACGATCGGCTGACGATCCCGATGTCGCGGATCGTCAAGTTCGCCATCGCGACGGCGATGCGCCAGGAAGAGATCTGCCGCGTCACCTGGGACGACCTCAACACCCGGACAAGGATGCTCATGATCCGGGACCGCAAGGATCCCCGGGAGAAGAAAGGCAATGATCAGCGCATTCCGCTCCTCAAGGTGTCCGGCTTCGATCCTCTCGGCTTGATCGAGGAGCAGCGAGAATCCCGCACCAACTCGGAAGAACGTATTTTCCCGGTCAATCACCGCTCGGCGGGAACAGCGTTTCGGCGCGCCTGCCAGGACCTGAAGATCGAGGATCTGCACTTCCACGACCTTCGCCACGAGGGAACAAGCCGCCTGTTCGAAGCCGGCTTCGAGATCCAGCAGGTCGCATTGGTGACCGGTCACAAGGACTGGAAGATGTTGAAGCGCTATACCCACCTCAAGCCCGAGTCTCTGCACGCCATCGCCGACTCCCGGGCCGCGTAAGGCGCATCAGACTGGAGCTCGATGGCCCGACCAGCGACGACGATCGAAAGCGTCCAGGCGGCGCTCGACCGCCTGCATCACGCTGTCGCCGCTGGCCAGAGCCGGACGCGGTGCCTGCGGCGCTGGAGCGAGATGGTCCGCGAACGCGATGACCATCGCTGCGTCGACTGCCATTCGACGCGCAACCTGTCCGCCCATCACATCTGCAGGAAGGTGTTTCTCCCGGAGGCGGAGTTTCAGACAGGCAACGGCATCACGCTCTGCCGGGACTGCCATGTAGGGCTGCACAGAGGCTTCAACGGGAGGCCGGACACCACCGAGCCCATGGACGCCCAGGGCGGCGAAAAACTGCGTCAGATGGAGAGGCTGTACTGCATCCTCGACCAGGATGCGGTCGAGCGCGACCGCCTGCAGCCAGGTTTCTACGATCTGAGCGAGCAGGTGCTGGCGAAGTTTAAGCTGTTCATGGGGTTCGACCCAGACACCGTCTTCCCGGGCCCACCCGTACGACAGGCCTATCTCATCTGGGCGCAGACGAGCCTGAGTGTCCGAAGGGCCATCGCGGCGGCCAACGGGGCGCCGATGACCGACGGACCCATTCTCCCCGGCGAGGCCTACATCGTCATCGGCGGCGATGCGGGAGAGCAGGTTGGCATGACGATTAAGGATCCCCGCTGGTATTGAGCAGCGGCGGCCGACCCGCCTTTTTCTATCCCAATCTGCGATATTCCCCGCCGTGCCGGCGCAGCCACTGGCAGCCCTTCGCACGCGTGTTCACATGGCCTCCTGTGTGGAGGTGGACATGAGGACAATCGCCATAATCAGCCAGAAGGGCGGAGCCGGAAAGACCACCCTTGCCGTGCACTTGGCCGCCGCAGCTGCGGGGGACCGGGTCGCCCTGCTGATCGATACCGATCCACAGGCGACCGCCAGCCGCTGGAGCGAGTGGCGCGGCGGGAAAGACCCCGAGGTGATAGATTGCGGCGCGCCCTCGCTTCTCGCCACGAAGCTGTCGAGGGCGAGGGAGCTCGGCGCAGAGCTGGCGATCATCGACACCCCGCCTCATGCCGACGCCATGGCGCGGCAGGCAGCGAAGCTGGCCGACCTCATTCTCGTTCCGTGTCGGCCGAAAGCGTTCGACCTCGCGGCGATCGAAGCAACGGCCGAGCTCGTCAAGACAAGCCAGACACCTGCGTTCGTCGTGCTGATGGCGGGACCTCCCAATGCTCCGCTGATCTACCGCGAAGTGGCCGAGATCATCCGGGGCACCTTCGGACTTGCGATTGCGCCGGCAGTTCTGCCCGAGCGCGCAGCGTTCCACCACAGCACCGCGAAGGGAGAGACCGCCGGACAGCTGGATCCCCAGGGCAAGGCCGCGAAGGAGATTGCAGCCTTGTGGCGGTGGACATGTGAACAGCTGGACATGCCCACACGTGCGCACGGTCGGACACCGGCGGCAGGCCTATGAGCCGCTTCGCGTCGATAAAGTCGGAGCAGCGGAGGGCTCCGCCCGCAATGGCGGAACCCGATCAGCAGCCCGGAAGGGCGCCCGCACGGATCGGCAAGAAGGCCATCAGCGGCTATTTCAGCCGAGAGGTGAGCCGTGGGCTTCATCTGCTAGCGCTGGAGCAGGGCTCCAGTCTTCAGGCCCTGATGGGCGAGGCGTTCGACGATCTGATGCGGAAGTACGGAAAGCACCCGTTTGGAGAGCGCTAGCGCGTACGTGTGATCACGTGGGCATGTCCACTCAGCCAAACGCCCGCGCCTCCTGCGGACGGGCGGGGTGGACGCGGCCTTGGCCGGGATCGGAGGTCGAGGACTTCGTGCCCTTGTCCGCCCAGATCTGGAGATCGTCGATCGCGTAGACGACGCGACCGCCGATCTTCCGGTAGGTCGGCCCGGTGCCGTAGGTGCGGTGCTTCTCGAGCGTCCGACCGGACAAACCTAGAAAACGGCCCGCTTCGGACGTGCGCAGCAGACGCGGCGGCATGGGAGCGCCTTCAAACATGTTGGTCCTCCTGGCGGCGGGCCGCCCGCGGGGCGCGGGCGAAGGCCATCGCACGACTCAGGTATCCACGGCGGCGCCAGCGCCGAAAGGCGTAAGTCTACGCACCGCTAAGGGACCGCCGTTGTTAATCCGTGAAATTCAGCTATATCAACGAAAATCGTTGAGGTTGGGTTATGTCTGCAGAGATTGAGTTGGGCGCCGACGACGTCAGAGCCGCTCGGGCGCTTTTGCAATGGTCTCAGGCCGATCTTGCCAAAGCCGCAGGGGTTGGCGTGTCGACTATTGCCGACTTCGAAAAGGGAACCCGGACACCGATAGCGAACAACCTCTCGGCCACCCGCCGCGCGTTCGAAGTGGCCGGGGTCACGTTCACGCCGACCGGACCGACGATCTACAGCGAGCTGTCTCTCTACATCCTGACCCAGACCGGTGGGACTGAGATGCGTTTCAGGTATGCGGCCGAGGGGGCGACAGCCGTCCAGGACGTGGTCTCTGTCTTCGGTACGACCGACGGCAATACAATCGAACTGGACGCCGTACAGTCCGCTTCCCCGGCGCTGAAGGGTTCGATCGACAAGCTCGTGGAGCGGCATGGCGGGGCCGTTCCCCAACTCAACAAACTGAAGCAGATCATCGGGCGGCTCGCCGATGGAGAGTATTTCCTGCTGCTGCCAGCTCAACCCGAGACGAGCGCCGGACGGCTGGAGGTCGAGCGCTTTCTTCATGGGCTCAATCATCCCGACGAAAAGCCCGAAGGCGACGAGCTCTTCGGTGTGCTCCTGACGCACTACGACATCGCAAATCCGAGGACCGATCGCCTTACCGTCATCGGCAAGGACCTCCTTCCGCGCCGATGCCGCTTCTGCAACCGCACGTCGGCTGACGGTGCCACGTTCAAGAAGGCGGCTCACGTCATACCGACCGCGTTGGGGAACGATCATCTCAAGTCGGCGCAGGAATGCGACGACTGCAACGAGTATTTCGGGTGTGACACCGAGCCGTCCCTGATTGCCATGCTCGACATCCAGCGGGTGTTTCTGGGCACGCAGGGGCGCGGCAAGGTCGACGGGCGACCCAAGCTCTGGTTCGGAGAAGATGTCCTTGTGCACGATGGAAGCAAGGTGAACATCACGGCGCAGACCGTGCGCCACGACCCGTCCGGCGCACTCACCGTCGAACTCGGAAAGGGCGCTTCGCTCACGCCGTCGGCCGTCTATCGAGCACTCACCAAGATGGTCTTGTCCGTCGTCGCGGACGACCAGCTGCCGTTCCTGAAGGAGACGATCAACTGGGTTCGGCACACCCCGAACACTGATCGTCTACTGCCCAAGGTCGCGACGGCAGTCGTGTTTCTGCCCCCCGACCCATCAGCGCAGCTAACCGTCTACACGAGGCGGGCACCTCATCCGCGCCTTCCGCACATCGTCGGCGAGTTCAGGCTGGGCTGCTACATGTACGTCTTCGCAGTACCGTTCTCACAGCAGGACGAATGGGATCTGGTCGGGTACTTCGACGAAGAGGATTTCCAGGCAACATTCAAGCACTACGCCCTGGCGGGACGTTGGGATCACCAGGATCTCAGTCGCCAGAGCAAGGTGTCCATGACGCCGCGCCTGAAATTTGTTCCCAAGACGAAGTGAGCGGCGCCGGCTATCGGCGCCGACGTCTACTCCGCAAGCGTAACCGGGTTCAGCAGCCCTGCTCGCTCGACCGCCACATAGGCGTCGAGGGCGGGTTTGGCCTGCTTGGCGGACGGCTTCCTCTGCCATCCGCCCGCTGCATAGCTGGCGATGCTCCGGCAGATTCCGGCGACTTTCCAGTGAATCACCCCGGACTGCTGTCCGCGCTCCGCGACCTCGAGCCAGGTCGCGCCGCCGATGTCCATGCACCGTGCGATCCGTTCGTAATCGGCAGCGGAAACGCCAGAACCGCCGGGGGCCACGGCCGCTCCTCCACCGCCGGCATCACTGTAGGTGAGTTCGGGCGGCAACGGATCGGCGAGCGGCGGCAGCGCATCCTGGAGCCCTGTCCAGCACGCCTCCTTCTTGTACCACTCGCTCGGGTTCAACTGACCGGCTGAGGCGCGCATCGCCGCATCCATTGCCGGCGCCCAGGAACGGATCAGGTCTTCCAGCTCGGGCGAGATCGCCTGCCGCGCCCAGATCCTGTTGAAGTCGATGCGCCCGCCGGTGCGGTGGCTGAGGCCGGAAACGATGTAGGCGATGATCTGCGCCCCGTAGGCGGGGAATTTCATGGCGCGGACGATCCGTTCGGCGCTCCGGTAGAGGATGCCGATGGCGACCAGGCGCTTGAACCAGTCGGTGTCCGGCGGTGGCGGCGGCCCGTCCTTCAGCCGCTGCATGAAGTACTGGAAGTTTTTCTGGCCGCCGAGGCACACCCGGTAGGGCAAACCGCCCCACGCCGTCAGATAGCGGGCGACATCGAGCTTGCTGAGCCGCCGCTGCTTGGGCGTCTGGAGCTTGAACGCGTTCTGTTCGGTCTTCCGATACGCAGCCTTGGATTCGGCTGCGAGATACGATCCGCGGGCGCGCTCGTAGAACCACCTGCCCTTCCCGTCTTCGAGCCAAGTGTTGTTCGCCAGGGTCTCGATCTCCTGGTGGAACGGGTCGTTCGCCGAGAAATCGGCAAGCTGGACAGTGTTCTGCCTGTTTGCGGCCCGGGATATCGAGGTGACCATCTCGGCCAGATCGGCGCCGCCGACCTTGATGATCTTCACTGGGACCGCGACGTGTTCGAGGGACAGGCTCTCCTTGCGGCGGGCCCGATGGAGAGACGCCGTCGTCTGGCCGCCATTGACGATCTGCAGGCCCTTCAGCCGTTTTATCGAGGGCGGGCCGTCACCGTCCTGCACGAGCTCGATCTCATCCGCGGTGGCCACGAGGCCGTTGTTGAACGCCAGAAACATGGAGGGCTGTTCGACGATCGTCTTGCGCAGCTCGGCGTTGACGGTCTTGCGCCCCTTTAGGCCCAGGAAGGCCCGAACATTGAGCTCCAGTAGACGCACGCCGTATCGGTCGTAGACCTTGGACAGCACCTCCCCCGGCAGGACTGCCAGATAGGCGTCATAGCCGCCGTCAAACGACGGAACGTGCAGGCAGGGGACCGCTGCGCCGCCCAGCGCCACCAGGTCGACCTCGATGTCAGCCCGGGTCTCGCCCTCTCCGAGGACGCGTTGCAAGCGCACGATGTCGTAGGCCTCGAACTCGACGGAACGGCCTCGCCAGTCGGAATCGTCAGGCGCCGAACCCGCCATCACGCCATCGGTCAGCAGGACGATGCGAATGCCGGTAAGAGTGGACGCCTCGGTCTCGATACGCCGCGCCAAGTCGCTGGCGTCCGTGTTCGAAGGCTCCAGCTTGCTCGCCAGCCCCTCAAGACACGCACTTGCGAAGCGCAGGGCCCGTTCGAACGCCCGTGCGGAGTCCGCCGCCGGCACGCGGCCGGGGTCCGTTTCTCCGACATACATCGTCGTGAACAGGTCAAGGCGGCCTCGGTCCTCGTCGAACGCATAGCCGTCGATCCGGTAGGCGGCGTTGCCGAGGCGGCCTTCCTGGTGAAGGTCGAAGGTGTTGTCCAAGTGTCCTGCGTCTTCGAGACGTTCGAGGACAAGTCGCGTGAAGACGCCTGCCGAGAACGGCATGTCGGGGCTCAAGCCCTCTTCTACGTCTGCACCTAGCGCTTCTGCGAAGCGCTGCACGCCCTCGTCAACCATCCGCCCCGCCCCCGGCGAACGCTGTGAAGACAGCGTCCACATCGACTGTGTGCCCGTCGATCGCCCGCAGCTCAAGGTCGTATTCCGCCTCGCGGATCGCGCCGGGAACGGCGGCGCGGGTCAGCCTGGGGAAGGTCGGGCCCACTCGAAATGCAGACAGGCCCCGCTGCTCCACCAGCGGAGCCGCTCGGGCACCGGTGTCGTCTGGCATCAGGCCGCGACGCAGGAGGGCGTTGCTGAAGGCACGCTTCGCAGCATCCCCAGGCAGGGCCTGCTCGATCTCGTCCGCAAGTGCACCGAGCGACTGGCCATCAGGAGTCTCGATCAGGCGGAGATGCACCAGATCGAGCTGCCGCAGGCCAACATCGTCGAGTTGATCGAGCGTGGAAATGCGGATCGAGGTCGCGACGCCCAGCGACGTCTTCACCTCCAGCGCGTGGCCCTGCCGCTCGAAGTCATGCAGACCGTCAGCCGGCGCCACCCATGTCCCCTGCAGCAACGGATTGCCGAGGATCAGGCGGCGCAGGACCATGAGCTCGCCCAGGAGCCCGACCACCTCATGCCGGGACAGGCCCGTCCGGCGCTCCTTCAGGAACCGACGCCAAGCGTCGAGGCGAGCAAGGAAGCCGGCCAGACTGTCGGCCTCCCCTTCTATCGCGGCGGCCTGTACTGCATCCGAACAGACGGTCACGAAGAGGTCAGACCGATCAGAGTCTTCGAGGGAAAGGACGAGGAGGGGTCCGTCCTCGCCGGGCGCAGCGCTCAGCCTCATGCCTCCGACCTCGAAGAGAGCGGAAGGTGCGACCGTTGCGGGGACCAGGAGGCAGGGTGCGTCGTCCGCCGCCCGCAGGGCTGCATAGATGTCGAGAGGAAGCTCGGGCGCCAATCGCTGCGTCCGGAACTGCCGGGTCTGTGGTGGATGCAAGGCGAGGTCGGCCCAGGCCGCCTGCAGCTCATCGACCCAGGCGGCGCTCACAGATCCTGCTCCCGCTGACTCACCGTGTTTTCATAGTAGATGCGGCGGATCGCGGTTGGGCTGTCCGGGAAGCTCACGACCAGACCCACCAGAGGCCGGTCGCTGCCGGTCTTCGCGACGACGGGATCGAGCGGATAGACGATCAGCAGGCCATTCTTCGGCCGGCGACCGCGCAGCATCCGGATGCTCGGTCCGGACGGCCGGTCGGTCGGAGCCTGCCCGGACAGGTCACGCTGCGCGTTGGTCTCGGCCAGAGCTTCGTCGAACTCGGGGCGGGTCAGGTCGATCGCCTCGTCCGGCGGGTTCAGAATGGTCCGGACGATGAAGCGCGAGTCCGTCGACTTGTCCTCGCGAGGCGTCCGCCGGATGCTCAGGAACCTGCGGCCGCCCAGCTCGACCTCGGCGCCGCGATCACCCGTCGCGAGGAAGACCGTCCAGTCCGTAAGCTCGCCCGTGCGGATCTGATCCTCGATGTAGGTCGCCAGTCTGGGGCCATCGATCTCGTAGCTCTCCGGCGGAAAGGCGAAGCCGCGCAGAAAATCGGCGATGGTCCGGCCTGAGACGCCGGTCCAGAGTTCCCCAAGCGCTGCGGCTCCAGACCCGGGACGAACGGGCGAAGGCGTTCCGGCGCCGAGCCCCTCGATCAGGCCGTCGGCGAGCACGGCGTTCTGGTCTGCGGTCGCCTTGTCGCGGAAGAAGACGGTCTGGATCTTGCCCTCGCCTGCATAGCCGACGGGCCGAGCAGAGGCATGCCTCTGCTTGTTGGCCGCGGTCACAGTCATGATGCTGTGGCCGGCAACGCGAAGGCCGTACTCCTTCGGCGTGGCGAGCATCAGCTGCATGTGGGCAAGCTGGGACCTCAGTTCCTGGTTGGCGGTGGCCACATGCCTGAACCAGTCCTCCATGTCCGGAGTAGTGTAGAGGCGGCACAGGTCGGCAAAGCCGCGCCGGTAGCCAAACCAGCGGCCCATCTGCAGCAGGCTGTCGTACTGCCGGGATATTCGCAGGAAATAGCTGACGGTCAGCCCTTCCAGGGTCAGGCCGCGCGAGAGCTTGTCGCCGCCGATGGCGATGACGGAGAGCCCGCTTTCTTCATAGGCGTCGTAGTCGAGGCCGGTCTTGCTCTTCCCGTTGGTGACCACGACGCGAATCTTGTCGGCGCTGTCCGACAGGCAGGCCCGCACCTCATCCCACGACACGTCGACCGTGCTGCGGCCGTAAACGGTGGTTTCAACGGCCGCGATCGTGGGCACGAAATCGCCCTCCCAGAGGGTCCGAAGGCGGCCCAGCGTCTCGCGGTCTCCACCGGAGATGAGAGCTCTAACGGTGTCGAGCTGGCGCAGGACCTGGCCGTAGACGGCTTCGTGGACATCGACGAAGCGGGAGACGTGAACCAGCATCGAATTGTGCACGCGGGTCTGACCGCGGGCGGCACGGGCCGCGCACGCGATCAGGAAGGCGTCGATCGCCGCGTCGAGGCTCGGTGGCGTGACGTCATCCCCGCCAAAGCTCGGGCGCAGTGTTTTGTCGTGCGTGTCGGGTATCCAGCCTTCGCCGCTCTGATCGATGTAGCGGGTGAGCGGAAGGCCACCGGCGTCGCCCTCGTCGTTGGTCCCGAATACCGCGACTGGCCCGAAGTAGTCGTCCGGGGGGGTCAGTGACACGATGAACGTGGACGGGAACAGGTCCGCGCCATAGTCCTCGGCCGTCCGCTCGTCGTGCATGAGGATGTTGGCGAACGGGGTCGCCGTGTAGGCGACGTAGGCCGAGCGGTCGAAAGCGGCCAGCAGCTTGCGGATTTCGCCGTTGATGGGTTTGGGATCGTAGTCTTCGTCGAAGGTGCCGTCCGGCAGCGTGGGCTGATCCTTGGTGTCGACTGAGGCCTGATCGGCCTCGTCATCGATCACCAGCAGTGGTGCGACCCGGGATTCCTGGGGCAGCCGGGTGATCCAGCGATTGAGATTCCTGAGAATGCTGCCGTTCTTCTTCACCACGAGAAGGCACGGCTGGCTGAGAGGCGCGAAATTGGCCTGATTGGCCACCGGCAGGTTGAAGTCGCCCTTCACCGTCGCAAGGGTCAGGCTGTCGACGATCAGGCGCGGGTTGATCTGCCCGACGCCGATCACCTTGCGCCTACCGTCCGGCCCGAAGGACGCCGGATCGGTGTCGTACCCTAGGAAATCGGTCTCCAGGCGATCCTGGGTTTGCAGGCGAAGGACGTTGTGCATGCCGGCCAGCACGACGATCACGCGATAACCTGCGTCCGCTGCCCGGTTGATCACGCCCGCATAGTGCGCCGTCTTGCCGGACTGCACGTCGCCGACAACCAGACCGCGCCAGTCCCAGGGTCCTTCCCGGCCTGGATCGTCGAGAACCTCGAGGACGCGAGCGGTGCTCTCGCGCAGTTCCTCGACCGATTGGACTGGCCAGTTGGCTTCCGCCAGCTTCTGGAGATAGCGGTCCATGAACGGCCCAGGACGCCGGCGCTCGCCCACGTACCAGTCCGGCGGCCGGCGCCGATCCTTCAGGGCAAGCGCCGCGCCCTGCTCCACGACGAAAAGGCTTTCGAGAATCCTGGCCGCCGAGGCGAGTTCATCCGGTGTGAACGTGTGCCCCGATGTCGCCGAGACCAGAGGGGAGACGGCCGCGACGGCCTTTTCGACGCCCTGTCGATCGACCACGGCTCCAGACTGCGACGTAAGCAGCTGACGCGCCATGTTGGTCAGGGTGGACTGCGGATCAGCGGTCATGGCGTGGCCTTGAGGTTCTGGAGGACGGCGCTGCGCAGCGCCGACATGTCGCCGGGGAGGTGCCGGATCAGCTGATCGACACGCTCCTCGACGGGGGTGGAAACCGGCATAGTGGCAATGACCGCGGCAAGCTGGGCCGCCAGCGTCGCGATCTCGTCGGACTGGAGCGCAGGCGAGGCCGCGCCTTCGGCCTCCGAGACATCGAGCCAGATCCGTTCGACCGGCACACTGCGCTCGATGATGGACAGCAGGCCTTCGACCATGCCGGCATTGCCATTCATGGCTCCGATGACGGCGCGGACGGCGGGGTGGTCGCGCTGGATGCGGTATCGCGCGCTCCCAGACCCCGCTGCCCAGATGTCGTCCTGCGGGCGCGCATGGCGCAGCTGACCCTTGGCGCGACTGCCGCGCCACGCAAAGACCTCGCGGGCCTTGTCGCGGCACAGGCCGGCGATGACTGTCAGCCGGTTACGCAACCGGCCCGGGGGACGGGCCTGCGACTTGCGGACGTCGATGCGCCAGTCCGCGTCGAGGTCCGTCGGCAGGTCCACGGCGATGCGGGCCAGCCGGCTGGCCTCGTCCCGCGTCCAGGCCCGGGTTCCGCCCAGCCCGAGCCAGCCGCCCGGCACAAGCAGGCGCCGGCCGCGGTAGACATAGAATCCTTGGCGCTCGCCCCAGCCGCCGGGGCCGCCTGCTGCCTCCCACTCGGCCTCGTTCGCAAACCTGTCCCTGTGGGGAAGCACGTACGGCGTCACCGTCAGGACCTTGCCGGCGTGGCGCACCGGCTCCGACTGCATGGTGATCGTCGCGGGGTGACTGCGCTGGAAGGGGTCCCAGCCCTTCAGGGGACGACCGTTCAACGATATGGCCACCCTACGCGCATCACCCCCGAGGAAGCGGTGAAAGACCATTCCGAGGTGGGCGCCGATGTCCCTGACCCGCTGAAAGAAGGCCTCGCGGTCGAGGCCGGACAAGCCCCCGATCGCGTCCATCCGATCCCACTGGACCAGTGTGCCGTTCTCGTGTGCCGACAGGTCCTCGAGTTGAGCCGACGCCGGCGGGGGATCGGGGACCAGCGCGTCCCAGCGCCCGGCGGCGATCACGGCATCGACGTCCCAGGCCAGCGTGGCCGAGGCGCCGGCTTTGCGGGTCACGACGGTGAGACACCGGCACTGGGACAGCGAGGCGGTCTTCAGACCCAGCCCGAAGCGGCCCAGGTCGTCCTGGGCCCGGCCACCGGTCGGCCCGTCGCCGCCGAAACACATGGCCTTGACCAGCGCATCCTCGTCCATGCCTCGGCCGTCATCCAGGATCCTGGCGACCGGGTCGCCCTCGTTCCAGTCGAGATCCACCGCGATGGTGGCCGCTCCTGCCGCGATGCTGTTGTCGATGAGGTCCGCAATGGCCGTCTCTGGCGAATAGCCAAGGCCGCGAAGGGACTGGAGCAGCGACGAGGCTGCCGGAACGATCTCGATCTTGCGCACCAGCCCTCCCCCGTCCGCGGCAGCGCGCCGTCACATCGGGCGACGACGACAGTGACCGCTTTTCGACTGTGGTTCAGGCGGCATCGTCGATGGTCGCACGCACGGGCTCGCGCGCAAGTAGAAGCTTGAGCGACGTGGCCACGGCCTTGGCCAACAGGGGCGGGACGGCGTTGCCGATCTGGCGGTAGGAGGCGTTCATGGCCCCGGAGAAGCGGAATCCGTCCGGAAACGACTGAAGACGGGCGGCTTCGCGGACCGAGACCGTCCGCTGTTGCCGGGAGTCCCAGTGGATGTGGGAATAGGTGTCCTTGCCCATGTGGGCGGTCAGCGTCCGCGACGGCAGCGCCGGATCGAGCTTCCACCACTTGTTGGGGAACTTGCCGGGGTCGTAGGGCGGGACGTGCTCGGCCTGCAGCACCTTCCAGTGCGCCGAGCCCTTCGGCGGCCGGGGCCGTTCCAGCTTCAGACGGGCCTCGAAGAGCTCCTCGGCGACCTTGCGGGCCTGCGGGTAGTCGGCCCCCTTGGGCATGGCCTTGAAGATGGGAAAATCGCGGGGCGTGAGGCGCACCACGTTGCCGGCGACCTCCCCGCCCGTCTTGAAGCCGGACCATTCGCGCATCAGCCGCTGATAGGGCGTGAGGTCGAGGAATTCGCGATAGGGCAGCCGATCGTTGACCTTCCGGCGGCGCATCTGCTCCGGAGTCCGGACGTGTTCGGAGATGTAGGGCAGGTCCGCCAGGGCGGCCTTGACCGTCACGGCCGGCGGAAGGCCCTCCGCCGGCGCCGGCACGCGGATGAAGCGGCCATCCTCGGGAACATGCTTCATGGCGACGCTGCGGGCGCTCTCGTAGCCGGAGGGCAGCTGCACGTGGTGGGTCGGCGCCGGGAAGCTCGGCCGGACGCCCAGCGAGCTGTCGATGGCGATCAGGAAGAGGCGCTCGCGCATCTGCGGAACGCCGTAGTAGGCGGCGTTCAGGAGGGTGTAGCCGGTGAGATAGCCCCGCTGCTCAAGCGTGGCGCAGATCTCCTCGGGCACGTTGTGGCCGCCGAAGTTCAGGATGTCCGGGACGTTCTCGATCAGGATGGCCACCGGCTGGGTGGCATCCACGTATTCCAGGAAGCGCTTGTAGAGCTTGGCGCGGGGGTCGGTCCGATACGCGTCTTCCTCCCCCCGCACTGAGGCCAGCTTCGAGCGACCGATGCGTGCGAACGCCTGACATGGCAGGCCTGCCGCCAGGACGTCGAAGCTCTCGGCGGTGGCCGTCTTCAGACCGAGTTCGCGGACGAGATCGTCCGCGGCGTCCACTTCCATGTCCCGGGCCTGGGACCACGCGTCCGCCAGCACTGTCGGCGGGACCGGGAAGTTTAGGGCGTAGCTTTCGGCCGCGCCCGGCTCGAGTTCGACGTGCGCGATGAGCTCCAGGCCAGCGGCGGCCAAGCCGAGCGACATGCCCCCGCAGCCCGAACAGAGCTCGAGCACCCGCGGAGCGCCCTTCGCCCTAATCCGTTCGAGCTTTTTCGCCCTGATGTCAGCTCTGTAGCTCATCGATCCCGCGCTGCCCCAAATGCGAGGCGATTCGTTCGTTCAGGACTGTCGCATCCCGAGTTTCACATTCCCATACGACCATGGCATCCCAGCCGAGGTCCGCCAGTTCTTCAAGAACGCGGCGGTCCCGGGCCACGTTCTTTTCGAACTTCTCGGCCCAGAACGCCGGGTTGCTCTTCGGAACCGTGGCGTATCTGCAGCCGTCGTGCCGGTGCCAGTAGCAGCCGTGGACGAAGATTACCTTCTTCCTGGCCGGAAAGACCAGGTCCGGCGATCCGGGCAGGCCACGGCGGTGCAGGCGGAACCGGTATCCGAGGGCATGGGCCGCGCGGCGCACCTTCAGCTCCGGGGCGGTATCCTTCCCCCGGATGCCGGCCATCATGGCCGAGCGGCGCGCCTTGTCCACGATGTCCATGCCGCTTCCATGCCACGCCCGGCGCGGCGCGAGAATCCCGCAGTTCATCGGTCGCGCTCGCGACCGTTCCCCGCCGGAGGCCTCGGCGGCGCAGACTCCCTCGAAGCCTGGTTGGAGGCCCTTAGGTGGCGGGCCAGCGCGAGCCGCTCGAAGTCCGGCCGGGGCATGTCGCGCACGAAGGCGGCCACCGCATCGCCGAGCTTCCGGTCCGTCACATCAGGCGAGGCTTGCAGGGCTCGGGCCTGCGCCAGATAGAGCTCCCGGACACGTTGCTGACGGCGCAGGCTGGCGGTTTCCCAGGGCCGTGGCTGACGATCCCCCTGAAACGCCGTGCGGGCGCCCTCGCGAAGGGCGGCCCGGGCCACCTTCGGAACCGGCCCCTGACCTGCCGCATGGCGTTCGAGCATCCGTCGGACTGGGCCGCGCACGGGCTTTCGCGTGACGCCGCGGGCGCGGCGGGGTGTCGCCTCCGCCTCGACGCCCCGGTCACGGAGCGCCTGGGCGAAGGAACGGCGGAAGAGCTCCAGATCGGCCTTCTTCGGGTTGAACCGCCGCCCGTCGTGCCCGCGTGAACATATGGACAGGTGAACATGTGGGCGTGCGGTGTCGGTGTGCAATGTGAACACGTAGTCGTGCCGCCCTGCGAACATGTCCGCCGCGAAGGCGCGCGCCGCGTCCCGGACGACGCCGGGGTCCGTGCCGGCCGGCATCGACAGCACAAGCGAATGGCTCATCGGACTGCCGCCGCGCCGCCCGGTATCGGCCATGGCCTCCACGCCCCAGTCGGCCGCCAGGTCCCTGACCTCCCGCCGCCCGCCAAACAGGACGCCGTCCGGGCCCTCCAGGGGGAGCTCGCCGTTGCGCGAGATGTAGTCGAGATGGGCTCGCAGATGCGCGGCGTCGCGGGTCCGCCCGGTCACCTTGACCATGACCTCCGGCGCTTTCGCCGCCAGCCGCGCGAGGCGCGGCCTCGGGTCGGCGCCCAGCCCCGCCTTCGAAAGGACAGTCTGCGGACGTACCTGCCGCTGGCGCACGGCCGGTCGCCAGACGTCCTCGAACCCCTGCACGGGGATGAAGTCGCTCATGGCGCTCCGTCCCAGTAGGCCAGGTTGCCCTCGAACGCTTCGCGCATTGCGCCCATGTGCCCGCGAAGTTCGCGCCTCAGGTCGTCGAGATATCCGAGCTCCAGGTCCAGGACCCGACCCTCGACCACCGCAGTGTTCAGGGCACGGGCAATCTGGTTCACGTTGACGCCCACCCGGTGCACCTCGCCATGAAGGGCGATCAGCACCGCCCGTTCGGCAGGAGGGAAGGTCGGCCTGCCCGAAAGTCGGCGGCGCAGCACCGCCGCCGCCCAGGCATTCGGCGTCAGGCCCCTGCTGACCGCCTCGGCCTGCATTCCGGCCGCGTCGCGCTCCGACAGACGAACGGTGAGCTTCTCCGGCCGCGAGCAGCGCGGCGAGCCGGTAGCGCCCGTCGTCACGCCTTCGCAGGCCGCAGACATGAGGCCCCGCAGACTCGCTGAACGGCCGCCACGGCGGCTGGCCCAGGCGTCGAAGCGGCCCGCCAGGTCGTCATCCAGCCGGACATTGAACAGCGCCACGATCACGCCTCGCGTAAGACACCGCCGCCGCCAAGGCTATCCTGCCATAGACCACGACCGCGCCACTCTGGCCCCTCCCCTCGGCGGTCGCGAGGCGTAAGCCTACGCCCCCGACCGTTCGCCCGCCGCCGCTTCGCGTCGCCCCAGCCGGGCCAGCGCAGGTCATCTCTGCAGGGTCGCGAGGTGTCGACTGTCTCGTGAGTCGCGCGCATCCTGAGGGTCTCATGCGGCAGTTCGAGAACTTCGGCGACCAGCGCTACCAGGGCTACTGCGTGCACTGCGGGGGCGACGACGGCACGCGCGACCATGCGCCGTCGAAGACGCTGCTGGAGCGGCCCCTCCCGGAAAACCTCCCCGTCGCTCCCGCCTGCCGCAAGTGCAACAGCGGCTTCTCCGACGACGAGGAGTACGTCGCCTGTCTCCTGGAATGCGTGCTCACCGGGACCACCGACCCCGCCCGGATCGCGCGCCCGGAGATCGCTCGCGCCCTGTACAAGAACCGGAAGCTGCAACGGCTGATCGAGGCCGGGCGTCGCGAGACGGACAATGGTCCGGTCTGGGATTTCGATGTCGCCCGGGTCCGTCGTGTCCTGCTCAAGCAGGCCCGCGGCCATGTCGCGTTCGAGATCAACGAACCGCATCTGGAAGAGGCGGCGTCGGTATGGTTCGGACCGCTGGAGACGATGACGGCGGCGCAGCGCGACCAGTTCGAAGGCAGGGACGAAGGCGGCCTCGCCGCATGTCCCGAGGTGGGCACGCGCGCCATGCAGCGGCTCCTCGTCGTTGGCGATCAGGTCTTCGAGGAGGACGCCTGGCTGACAGTCCAGCCTGGCCGTTATCGCTACCGGGTCACCCAGGAGGACGGTGCGACCGTCCGGATGGTCCTGAGCGAGTTTCTGGCGTGCCAAGTGATCTGGGACTGATCGTCGACGCTTCGCCCTGCCTCAGTCATCCTTGGCGAAAAGGTCGGCGTGATAGCCGCAGAGACCAGGGTGTTCTGAATCGTCCCAGGCGGAAACCTCGGCGTGGCAGACCGCGCAGCGCTCGCCGGAATGTTCCCAGCCGCAAAGGGCGCACGCCGCCTCGGCCACAACCAAGCCGCCCTTGCCGCATTCTGGGCAGTCCCCGGTCGGCGCGCCGTCCGGGTCGGAGGGGTCGAACCAGGGGTCTATGCCCTTGGAGCGAAGCACGGCCTCCATCAGCCACTCGCCGTCGTCGGCATCGTCCTCCGAACTGCATGCCGCGCAGACGAAGGTGACGCTCTCCTGCAAGGTATTGGCCTTGTCCGCCTGGCCGACCAGTTCTGACTGGCAGTAGCCGCAGCGGAGGAACGGCGCCGCTTCGGTGAGTGCGTGCGTGTTCCACTGGATGTCCGCCAAGGAAGCCGCGCAGGCCGCCTTCTGCTCGGCGTAGACCGTTTCCTCCGTCAGCATGACGCCCCAGCACCCATCGCCGAGCAGCGTGGCCGGGTCCTCCAGCAGGAGATCGACCACGATCAGTCTGATCAGCGCCGTGGCGATGGCGATGACCGCTCGGAATTCGGCCGTCGTGGCCTTGGTCCTGTAGTGCTCCACGTCGTTGCGGATGGCCTGGAACTTCTCCAGGTCGCTCCACAAGCGCGTCAGGCTGTCGGCGGGAAGCTTGGTGTTGATGCTGTTCAGCCGCTCCCTGATCTGACCGACGTCGACCGTGTTGCGGCCTTTCCCGACGGCATGGACCGAACCGTCCGGGAGGGTCTTGAATTCGTGCCTGGCTCGAATGAGGAGTCCGTTGCTGTCGGGCGGTGAGCGCCGGAGCAGCTCTTCCTTCAACAGGAGCAGGATTCCCGCGTAGATGTTCCGGACCGCCGACAGCATGCGGCGTGGATCCGGCGACGCGGTGTCCTCCACGCCGATCTGGATCGACTGAACGGCATTGGTAAGCAGGCTGTGCACCCCGGCAGTATGGCACAGCATGGCGCGGGCGCCGCCGAATGCGGCGCCCGCGATGTCGTCAAGGCTGCCGGCCCTTCAGAAAGTCGGCCGCTCGCTGCGCGTGCGCGGCCGCGGTGAAGATGAACTTCCGGTCGCCCTTCAGCACCTCCAGCCAGTTGGCGATGTAGCTGGCATGGTCGGGACGGGGTTCGAGTTCCAGCCCGAGGTCGGCGCAGAGAAAGGCGGCGCCCAGTTCGGCGACCAGTTCTTCGCGGGCATAGCCGTCATCGCCCCAGCGCTTGCGGCCGAAGTCCCGATCCAGCCGCGAGGGATGCCGCGTCCAGTGGGTGCATTCGTGGGCCAGGGTGGCGTAGTAGGCCTCTGGATCCTCGAAACATTCGAAGGGCGGCATCTGCACCCGGTCGGGGCCGATGGCGTAGTAGGCCTGGGTTCCGCCGTGGCGGATCTCGGCGCCGGTCGCCGCGAAGAAGCGTTCGGCATGGTCGATGCGCCGGGCGACGTCGACCGGGGGCTGGGGCGAAACATGCGGGGTGAGTGGCAGGCCCTCGATCTGATCGACGTTGAAGACCGTGTAGGCCTTCAGGAAGGGTATTTCGCGCTCGACATCCTGGCCGTTCTCGCCGGCCTCGGTCCGGGTGATCCGGTTGGCATAAATCACCGTGGAGCCGTGCTCGCCTTTCCGGACATGGCCCCCGGCCGCAAGCGCCTGGCGGAACGTCATCCAGGTCGGCGAGATGAAGCCGCGACCGACGGCCTCGGTCCAGAGCAGGACGACATTGATGCCGCTGTAGGGCTCGCCGGTCGAGCGTAGCGGTCGGCTGACCGAGCCCGCCAGATGTTCCGATGACCACGGTCTGGTCCAGGGCCGCACTCCGGCCTCCAGGTCGGCGACGATGGCGTTGGTGACCCGGCTGTAGAGGTCCGGGCGCGGGGTCTCGTGAGGGCGCGTCATGGCGGCCTCCTGTGTTTGGGGATTTCGGGAAGCGGCGCCCCGCCGGGGGTTCCGGCGGGGCGCTTTGCGGAAGGTCAGTCGGCCTGGCGGCTGCGCGACCAGATCAGGCTGTAGCCCTCGTCGGCGTCGACCAGGCTGGCGTAGATCGGAGCCGGGAAGCTCGGGTCGTCCAGCTTGACCGAGAGGTAGGCTCGGTCCTCCTTGGAGGTCTTCATCCAGGCCGCGCCGAATTCGGTCTGGCCGGAGAAGATGCGGAAGTCGGGGCCGTTGTCGTTGGTCTTCTCGGCCTTGCGCAGGACCGCCGACTTGACGTTGAGGGTCAGGGTCTTGATCGCGCCGTTGTAGTTGCCGGCGTCGTCCTTGGTGAAGGTGCCGATGGTCGCCATGGTGAAGTCTCCTTGTTCCTCGGACCGCGCCCATCGCGGCCTCGATGGCGATTTCCAGGACGAGGGGCGC
>NZ_JAUYAF010000030.1 GCF_030693625.1 Phenylobacterium sp. | reverse complement strand
CCTTCCAGCGATCCCAGATCTCAGCCCGCTGGGCCGCCGAGTAGTAGATCCTCTTTCGCTGCTTCATCGACCACGCTCCATCTCCCAAGGAAAGTTAGCGTGTTGCGGTCACCGGTTGAGCCCACCACCCTTCGCGGGCGTTCGCTCTCTCGTCGAGCCGTGAGCCCGACCTAGGCCTTCGGCCGGCTCCAGGCGAGCGCCGCCCAGCCGGCCATGAAGGCGAGGCCACCCAGGGGGGTGATGGCGCCCAGCCAGCGGGGCGCGCCCACGCCCATGGCCCAGAGCGATCCGGAGAACAACACCAGGCCCACCAGGAACAGCGGCGGCGCCAGGCTCGCGCCGCGTCCGCTTCGCTGCCCGGCGGCGAACACCGCCAGCACGTGGACAAAGCCATAGAGGGCGCCGGTCTTCAGCCACTCCTGGGCTTTCGGATCGCTGATCCCGTGGGCGGCGAAGGCGCCGAAGCCGACGCAGAGCAAGCCGCCGACAGCGGCCAGACGAAACCAGGGACCCATGCGTGTCACCCCCAGACCGCGGGACGGCGGCCCTTCCAGGGCGCTTCCTTCTCAAGTTGCGCGGCCAGGCGGAAGAGGGTGGCTTCGTCGGCGTAGCGGGAACTGAACATCATGCCGATCGGCAGGCCGTTCGAATCCATCTCCAGCGGCAGGGAGATCGAGGGTTGGCCTGAGAAGTTCATCGGCGGGGTGAAGGGGAAGACCTTGCCCTGGCGGCGGTTGACCTCCTTGGGCTCCAGGTTCACCGGGTCGATGAAGCCGACCTCCGGCACCGGGGTTCCCAGCACCGGGCAGAGATAGACGTCCCAGTCTTCGAAGAAGGCCAGGGTGAAGCGGTTGAGCGCGCGCAGGTCCTGCAGGGCCCGGAAGGCCTGGGCGCCGGTCACCCGGCGGCCGCCCTTCAGCGAGGCCCAGGTCAGCGGCTCCAGCTCGTCCTGCTCCGGCTCGCGGCCCACCTCGTCGATCAACCGCTCCATGCCGCCGGCGAAGTTGGCGCCGCTCACCGGGCCGCGGGCCGCGTAGAGGGCGCGATAGTCAATGCCCAGGCCTTTCTCCACCACCTCATGGCCGAGGCCCTTCAGCAGGGTGGCCGTGCGTTCCAGCGCCGCCTGGATCTCCGGATCGATGGGGCGGCCATTGGCGGTCTCGCTGGACCAGGCGATGCGCAGTCTGCCCGGCGAGGTCTCGATCTCCTCGGCATAGGGCCGGGTCTTGGGGGGCGGGGCGTAGGGGGAGCCAGGCTCCGGAATGCCGGTTGCGTCGAGCATGACGGCGCTGTCGCGCACGGTGCGCGTCACCACATGGTCCACCACGAAGCCGGCGGCGTAGTCGTAGGCGTCGGGCAGGTTGGGCACTCGGTCGCGATTGACCTTCAGCCCCACCAGGCCGCAGCAGGCCGCCGGGATGCGGATCGAGCCGAGGCCGTCCGAGGCATGGGCCATGGGCACGATGCCGGCCGCCACCGCCGAGGCCGCCCCGCCCGAGGACCCGCCCGCGATGTGGGCCGGGTTCCAGGGATTGCGGCACGGGCCCAGCAGAGCGCTCTCCGTCGTGCCGGTGATGCCGTATTCCGGGGTGTTGGTCTTGCCCAGCGGCACGACGCCAGACTCGCGGTAGCGCCGGGTCAGGCCGCCGTCCTCGGTGTCGACGATGTGGCGCGCGAACCGGCTGCCCGAGGTGCGCGGCCAGCCGGCCACCGGCATGCCCAGGTCCTTGATCAGGAAGGGCACCCCCTTGAACGGGCCGTCGGGCAGGGGCCCCTTGGCGCGCGCGCGGGCCTCGTCATAGGCGGTGTGGACCACCGCGTTGAGGGCGCCGTTGTGCCGCTCGATGCGCTCGATGGCGGCGTCCACCAGCTCCAGGGGCGTGACCTCGCCCTTGGCCACCATCTGGCCCAGGGCGACGCCGTCGTGCTCGGAATAGTCGGTGATCGGCATGGTCTAACCTTGGCTGGCGGGCATGAGGAAACTCATCTTGGCGACGGGTTCGAGGCTGGGCGCCTGGCGCTTCAGGACGTCGAAGGAGGCTTCCGCCGCGTCGAGCGCGGCGTCGATGTCGCCCTCGGTCATCGCCGCGCACATGAACATGTTGTGCCACGGGTGGACGTAGACGCCACGGTTCAGCATCTCGCTGGACCAGCAGAAGCCCTTGCGCAGGTCCGGGTCGTCGTCGAACAGGAACAGCGGCATCTGCACCGGTCCCGAAACCCGGAAACCAAAGCCCGCCGCGCTCGCCCGCTCTCGCAGGCCGTCGGCCAACCGGTCGCCCAGGGTCTGCAGGCGCTCAAGGTAATCGGTGTCACGCACCAGCCGCAGGGTCTCGAGGGCGGCGGCCATCGGGGCGGCCTGGAACCAGAAGGAGCCGGTGACATAGATCTGCGAGGCGGCCTTCCTGGCCTTGTCCGCGCCCAGCATCATGGAGATCGGGTGGCCGTTGGCCAGGCACTTGCCCCAGGTGGACAGGTCCGGCTGCACCCCGATCCGCGACCAGGAGAGGTCCCGCGAGAGCCGCAGGCCGGCGCGAACCTCGTCTACGATCAGCAGGGCGCCGGTCCGGTCGCAGATTTCCCGGGCCTTGCGGGCATAGGCAAGATCGGGGTCAGCCTGGTCGATGAAGGCGTCGTGCTTGAAGGGGGCCGCGAAGATGCCGGCCAGGTCGTCCCCGGCCTGGGCCGCGGCGGCCTCGAGGCTGGCCACATCATTGTAGTCGCAGAAGATCTGGTGGGCCTGATCGCTGGGGACCGTGCCCGCGGGACGGTTGACGCACCAGGTGGCCGCGCCGTGATAAGCGCCCTTGGCCCGGATGATGGTCTTGCGACGCGTATGCTGGCGGGCGGTGGAGAGCGCCATGGAGGTGGCGTCCGTGCCGTTCTTGCAGAAGATCGCCCAGTCGGCGTGGGTGACGAGCGCGGTCATTTCCTCGGCAAGCCGCACTATCAGCTCGGTGGGACCCGTCAGGGTGTCGCCGAGGCCAAGCTGGCGGACATAGGCCGCGTCGATCTCGGGGTGGGCGTAGCCGAACAGGTTGGGCCCATAGGCGCACATGAAGTCGAGATACCGGTTGCCATCCACATCCCAAAGGTGGGCGCCCTCGGCCCGGGCGAAGAACTGCGGATAGTCGTCGGGCAACAGGCCCACCCCCTGGTGGCCGTACATGCCGCCCGGGATCACGGCGGCGGCGCGCTCGCGCAGGGCGCGGTCTCGGCTGTTGGGTCGGCTCATCGGTGTCCCTCGGTGTTCGCCAATTGCCATGGCTTGATCTGACCTTACGCTCCGCGCTGTCCTCGGCAACCGGGAGCGGACGATGAAGGCGATGATCTTGGGCCTGCTGGGCGCCATGATGGCGACGGGCGTTCAGGCGGCGAGCAGGAGCTTCCAGGACTGGACCGTGGTCTGCGACAACACCCGCGAGTGCTCGGCCTTCGGCTTCTCGGAGGACAGCTTCGAGGACCGCCCCTTCCTGCATGTGCGGCGCTCGGCGGGGGCTGACGCCGCGCCCGTGATCCGGCTCGTCCTGGCGGGGGAGTCCGGCATACCTACTCCGTGGGCCGTGCGGGTGGACGGCAAGCCTGTGCCCGGTCTCGCGCCCAAGGCCGAGGGCGACGCCGACGTCGTCCTGACGCCCATACAGGCTACGGCCCTGCTGGCCGCGATCCGCAATGGCCAGCGCCTGACCCTGGCGCCGGGCCGCAGCGATGTGCTGCTGACCGGCGCTTCGGCGGCCCTGCGCTGGATGGATGATCAGCAGCAGAGGGCGGGCACGGTCACCGCCCTGGTGGCGAAGGGCGGCAAGCCCGCCTCGACGGTCCCTGCGCCGCCATCGGTTCCCCTGGTCCGCCCTGGCCCGGCGGTGTCGCAGGCAGGCCTCCCCGACAAGCTGCCGCCCGGCATGCGGGCCCAGCTCGGCGAGGATTGCGACACCCAGCCGCCGAAGGACTTCAGCCCGATCATCGCCCGCCTGTCCCCCGGTGTCATCCTCTTCGGAGAACGATGTTATCTTGGAGCGTACAACGAAATCTACGCCTTCATGCTGGCCGACGAGCAGGGCGGCCATATCCGCCCGGCCCAGATCCCCAACCTCGATGGTTTCTCCACAAACCTGCTGATGAACGTCAGTTTCGACCCCGAGACCCAGACCCTGAGCAATTTCGAAAAGGGTCGTGGGATCGCCGACTGCGGCGGCGTCAACAGCTGGATCTGGGACGGCAAGGCGTTCCGCGTCAGCGATCAGACCGAGATGCCGGCCTGCCGCGGGCTGAGCGCCGAGGCGTGGCCGGTGCTGTTCCGCTCGCGGCGCAAGTGACCGGTTAGAACAGCCCCATCAGAGTGGAGAAGAAGGCGACGATCGCGGCGATGATCGCCTTGGACAGGACGCCCAGGACCACGATGCTGACCGCCGCCATCACCCAGCCGATGATCGCGGCATAGCCGTCCCGTTCCGCCGTGCCGATGGCGAAGGCGGCGATGGCCAGGGAGGGCAGCATGTTGCCGAAGGGGATCGGCAGGAAGACGATGATGGAGAGCGAGAAGCAGATCGCCCCCATCAGCCGGTCGGCGAAGCGGTTGTACATGAAGGTCAGCCGCGGCTTCAGCCGCCGCTCCAGCCGCTCAAGATGCGGCATCAGCTTTTCCGACAGGTTGCGGAAGTCCGACATGCTCATCGTCCGAGCCAGCAGGGCCTTGGGCAGCCACAGGGTGCGGCGGCCCAGCATCCACTGAGCGGTGATGAACGCCAGGGGCGCGCCGAGAATGGCCGAGACGCCGGGCGGCATGGGCAGGACCAGGGGGGCGGCGAAGACGAACATCAAGGCCCCGAAGGCGCGGTCGCCAAAGGTCTCCAGGATGTCGGCCACCGACACCTTGCGAGTCTTGCGCTGTCCGATCAGGACGAGCAGTTCGGAGACACTGGCGGCGTGGGCTTTGTCGGTCATCGCAGCCCTGCGGCTATCATGCTTGGGCGTCGCTGCGGAAGGCCTGCTGCGATCACTTCGCACTACCGACTGCGCCTGGGAGAAATCGGCGTCCGACTCGGGCTAGCAGGGTGAACGATGTCGAGCCCGGTGCGCCTTGGTCTGTTCTACGGAGCCATCTTCATCGGGGGCGGCGCGGCCTCGCCCTATATACCGGTCTGGTTCGACCACCGCGGGCTGAGCGGCGCCGAAATCGGCCTGATCCTGTCGGCACCGCTGCTGGCCCGCACCGTCACCGCGCCGCTGCTGGCCATGTGGGCCGACAGTTTTTCCCTGCGCCGGACCCCGCTGATCCTGATGGGCCTGGCGATGGCCGCGGGCTACGCCCTGATGGTCGCGCCCCTTGGCTTCGCCTGGTGGTTCGGCCTGTGGTTCATCGCCTCGACGATGTACGCGACCGTAGGTCCCCTGACCGACGTGGTGGTCCTGGCCAGGTCCCAGAAGGACGGGTTCAATTATGGCTGGCCACGGGGCATTGGCTCGGTGGCCTTCATCATCGCCAATATCGGGATGGGCCTGATCCTGGCGCAGGGTTCGCCGGAACTGGTGCTGGTCTGGATCACGGTGTCGGGCCTGCTGGTGGCCTTCGGCGCACGCTATTGGCTGCCGCCTGATCCGGTTCGGGTTGGCGGCGGGACCGCGGCCCTGGCCGAGCGGATGGCGGGTCTGCGCGAACTGTTCGCAGACCGGGACTTCATGCTGGTGGTGATCTCGGCGGGCCTGATCCAGTCGGCCCACGCCTTCTACTACTCCTTCTCCACCCTGGCCTGGCGCGACCAGGGCATCCCGGAGTCGATGACCGGCCTGTTGTGGGGGGTCGGCGTCGGCGTCGAGGTGATCTTCCTTTGGTTCATGGAGCCCTGGCGGCGGCGGTTCGGCGCGCGAAACCTGCTGGTGCTGGGCGGGGTCGCCGCTGTGGTGCGCTGGGGCGCGCTGGCCCTTTCGCCGCCCCTTTGGATGGTGTTCCCGATCCAGGCCCTGCACACCTTCACCTATGCGGCTACCTTCATCGGATCCCTGCAGCTGGTGGACCAGCTCTCCAAGCCCAGCAACGCCTCGGCGGCCCAGACCATCAACTCCGCCCTTTCCGGCGGCGTGCTGAGCGGGGTGGCGACCATCGTCTCCGGCGCGCTCTTCGACCGCATCGGGGCGCACGGCTACTTCGTGATGGCGGCCATGTCTCTGGCCGGACTGGCCGGCGCGGTCAGGCTGTACGGCGTCCGGCGGCTGGATAGCTGAGACAGCGCTTCCGCTTCGGGAGGCGGGGGACCTTACGCCACGACAGGGTTGCGGGCCGCCCCGATGGGGCGACTATGGCGGCAAAACAAAAACGGGAGGAACGCCGTGCGCGCGTTGGAAGTGACGGTCCCCTGGGGCGGCGAGCAGATCAAGGCGGTCGAAAAGCCCGATCCCACGAGCTTCTAGGACGGGTTCAGGCTGCTCCGCCTGAACCCGTCCTAGTTTCAATTTGGCGCGCGTCGGACGCTAAACCAGTGTCCACATTGGCTGACGCGCTTGCGAGGAGGCGTCCGTGCGTACCAAAGGCATCAACCACTTGGCGCTCGTCTGCCGCGACATGGGCGAGACGGTGAGGTTCTACCGCGACGTGCTGGGCATGCCACTGACCAAGACGATCGCCCTGCCGGACGGCGGCCAGCACTTCTTCTTCGACTGCGGCGGCGGGGCCAGTGTGGCCTTCTTCTGGTGGCCGGAGGTCCCGGCCGCCGCGCCGGGCGTCGCCTCGGTCGCCAAGTTCCCCCAGGCCCCCAAGTCGGCCGTCGGCTCCATGAACCACGTGGCCTTCGACATGGAGGCGGACGACCTTCAGGCCAGCATCAAGCGCCTGCAGGCGGCAGGCGTCGAGGTTCTGCCCATGGTGGTCAATCACGACGACAGCGCCGCCGGGGTGGCGGCTGAGCTGCATCCCGGGGTCTTCGTCCGCTCGGTCTATTTCACCGATCCGAATGGCATCATGCTGGAGTTCGCGGCCTGGACGAAAGGCTTCGGCCCGCAGGACGTGGCCCATGAACCCGCCGGCGCGGCGGCGGAAATCTGATGCCGCGCCTCAAACAGGTCTCGCGCGCGGAGGCTACATCCGAGGTCGTCACCAAGACCTATGACCTTTTGTTTGGCGACCGTGATCCGGTGGCGCAGCCGGGGACCGCCACCGGGACGAAAGGCGACTGGTGGACGGTGTTCGCCAACAGCCCCGACATCCTGAGGCACGCCAACCAGGGCTTCGCCCTCTACCGCTCGCCCGATCGCAAGCTCGATCCGGTGCTGCGGGAACTGGCCCAGACCCGGGCCGGCTGGGCGCGGGGCAGTCAGTTCGTCTTCTCCCAGCACTGCAAGTCGCTGCGCGGCCTGAAGGTGTCCGAGGAGCGGATCGCCGCGGTGCCCAACTGGCAGGTCGCCGATTGCTATGACGCCCAGGAGCGGGCGGTCCTGGCCTATGCCGATTGCCTGGTGCTGCAGGGTGGGAGGACGCCAGAGGCGGTGTTCGCCGCGCTGCGGGCCTTCCTGGACGATGAGCAGATCCTGGAGCTGACCTACATCACCACGCTCTACGACATGCACGCGGTGATGAGCCGGGCCCTGCGCCTCGAGTTCGACGACCGCGACGACCCCATCGTCGAGGTCGCGCCGCCGGAGGACTTCAGCGCGCGGGACTTCCTCGATACGGCGCGTCGCTCTGATTGAGTTTTGCACGCTATGGATGGTATTCGCAGGTCCTCGAGTTGGAATGCGGGCCATTTGCTTAAGTCTATTTTGAATCTTCGATGGGATGTTGCTGTCACTGTTCGTTGTGGCGGTGTGCGGAGATTCACTTGGAGTTGCATCACGACCCCACCCGGGCGACCGCGACGAAGGTCGTCAGCCTGCCGCCGCCGCTTGTCGAGCGCCTTGTCGCGGGGCAGGGGGCCTCAATGCGGCGGATCGCAGACGCCCTGCGGCCCTACCACTTGCAGGTCTCGCCGCGCCCGGAGGCCTTGGCCCTGACCGGCGAAGAGATCGCCGTGACCCTGGCCGCGGCGATTGTCGAGAAAATCGCCGAGCTGCTGCGCACCGAGGGCGGCCATGAGGGTCTGGTGGATGCGGCGATCGGCGGCGTCCTTAGCCACGCCTTCAAGTTCGAACTGGCCTATCGGCTCAAGGGGATCACCCAGGCGGTCCGGCCGATGTCCCTGAGCCAGGTGGGGTTCATGAACACCCTGCTGATGTCCGACCGGTCCCTGATCTTTGGCGTCGGCCCCACCGGCACCGGCAAAACCCACCTGGCCATCGCCGCGGGCCTGAGCCTGCTGGCCGAGGGTCGGATCAAGCACCTGGTGATGACACGGCCGCGGGTGATGCTGGAGGGCGAGACCATGACGGCGGGCCTGCGGGCCGAGACCGCCTATGACGAACAGCTGACCCCGATCGAGGATGAACTGCGCCAACTGATTGGCCACGACGAGATCCGCCAGCTCACCGAGCGGGGCATGATCGAGGTCATGCCGCTGGGCCGGATGCGCGGCCGGACCTTCAACGACACCATGCTGCTGGTCGATGAGGCCCAGAACATGACGGTGGGCAAGATGCGGATGGCGGCCACCCGCATCGGCCGCAACGGGCGGCTGGTGGTGACCGGTGATCCGGCCCAGGTGGACCTGGTGGGCGGCGACGAGGTCTCCGGCCTGGCCCACTTGCTGAAGCTGGTCGCCGGAACCGACCTGGCGGCCGTGCATCATTTCGAGGCCTACCAGATCATCCGCAACCCCGTTGTGGCCCGGCTGGAAGCCCTCTATTCGCAGAGCAGCGGCGGGGAGATGCAGGCCGCGGCCTGAGCCGGCCTAGATCGAGTAGTCCAGCTCGCCTTCCAGCCAGGCGGTGATCTGCTCGGCCGCCTCCGTCGGCGGCGTCTTCGTCGTGTCGATGACGATTTCGGCGGCCTCGGGGGCTTCATAGGGGCTGTCGATGCCGGTGAAGTTCTTCAGCTCTCCGGCGCGCGCCTTCTTGTAGAGGCCCTTGACGTCGCGGGCCTCGGCGACCTCGAGCGGGGTGTTGATATAGACCTCGACGAAGTCGCCCTCGGCCTGGAGATCGCGGGCCAGCCGGCGTTCGGCGCGGAAGGGCGAGATGAAACTCACCAGCACGATCAGGCCGGCGTCCGCCATCAGCTTGGAGACCTCGGCGACCCTGCGGATGTTCTCCACCCGGTCCTCGTCGGTGAAGCCGAGATCGCGGTTGAGGCCGTGCCGGACATTGTCGCCGTCCAGCAGGTAGGTATGGCGTCCCTCTGCGTAGAGCTTCTTCTCCACCAGGTTGGCGATGGTGGACTTGCCCGAGCCCGAGAGGCCGGTCAGCCAGACGACCCGGCCGCGCTGGCCCTTCAGCGCCGCGCGCGCCGCCTTGTCGACATCCAGGGCCTGCCAGTGGACGTTCTGGCTGCGGCGCAAAGCAAAGTGCAGCATGCCCGCGGCCACGGTCCGGTTGGAGATCCGGTCGATGAGGATGAAGCCGCCCAGGTCGCGGTTCTCGGCATAGGGGTCGAACGCGATGGGGGCGTCGAGGCTGAGATTGCACACCCCGATCTCGTTGAGCTCCAGCCGCTTGGCGGCCAGGTGCTCCATGGTGTTGACGTTGACCTTGTACTTGGGCTCGGTGATCGAGGCGCCGACCGTCCGCGTGCCGATCTTCAGCAGGTAGGGACGGCCGGGCAGCATGGCCTCGTCGTCCATCCAGACCACCGTGGCCTCGAACTGGTCGGCCACCGGCGGGGGGCTGTCGGCGATGGAGATGACGTCGCCGCGGCTGATGTCGATCTCGCTCGCCAGGGTGAGCGTCACCGACTGGCCGGCCACGGCCTGGTCCAGATCGCCGTTGAAGGTGACGATGCGGTCGACGGTGCTCTCGCGGCCCGAGGGCAGGGCCTTGATCTTGTCGCCGGGCTTGATGACGCCGGTGGAGATCAGGCCGGAGAAGCCGCGGAAATCCAGGTTTGGGCGGTTGACCCATTGCACCGGCATGCGGAACGGCCGGCTCTGAAGGTCATCCTCGACCGGCAGGGTCTCAAGCAGATGCATCAGCGGCGGGCCGTCGTACCAGCGGGCGGCGTCCGAGTGCTCGGTGATGTTGTCGCCCTTGAGCGCCGACATCGGGATGGCGGTGAAGTCGGTGATCCCGATCTGGGCGGCGAAGGCTCGGTACTCGGCCAGGATGGTGTCGTAGGTCTCCTGGCTCCAGCCGACGAGGTCCATCTTGTTGATGGCCAGGATCACGTGACGGATGCCCAGCAGGCTGACGAGGTAGGAGTGCCGCCGCGTCTGGGTCAGCACGCCGCGCCGGGCGTCGATCAGGATCACGGCGGCGTCGGCGGTCGAGGCGCCGGTGACCATGTTGCGGGTGTACTGCTCGTGGCCGGGGGTGTCGGCGACGATGAACTTGCGCTTGTCGGTGGAGAAGAAGCGGTAGGCGACATCGATGGTGATGCCCTGCTCACGCTCGGCGGCGAGGCCGTCCACCAGCAGGGCGAAGTCGATGTCGCCCCCCTGCGTGCCGACGCGCTTGGAGTCAGCCTCCAGGGCGGCCATCTGGTCGTCCAGGATCATCTTGGAGTCATAGAGCAGCCGGCCGATCAGGGTCGACTTGCCGTCGTCCACCGAGCCGCAGGTGATGAATCGCAGCAGGCTCTTGTGCTCGTGGGCCTGGAGGTAGGCGTCGATGTCCTGGGCGATGAGGTCGGACTGGTGGGTCCCGGCGGCCTGAACCGACATCAGAAGTAGCCCTCCTGCTTCTTCTTCTCCATCGAGGCGGCCTGGTCGTGGTCGATGGCCCGCCCCTGACGCTCGCTGGTGGTGGTGAGCAGCATCTCCTGGATGATCTCCGGCAGGGTAGCCGCCGTGCTCTCCACGGCGCCGGTCAGCGGGTAGCAGCCCAGGGTGCGGAACCGCACCGACTTCATCATCGGGGTCTCGCCGGGCTTCAGGGGCATGCGGTCGTCGTCGACCATGATCAGCATGCCGTCACGCTCCACCACCGGGCGTTCCGCCGAGAAGTAGAGCGGCACGATGGGGATGTTCTCCAGGTGGATGTATTGCCAGATGTCCAGCTCGGTCCAGTTGGAGATCGGGAAGGCGCGGAAGTTCTCTCCCGTGGCCTTGCGCGTATTGTAGAGATGCCAGAGCTCGGGGCGCTGGTTCTTGGGGTCCCAGCGGTGTTGGGCCGAGCGGAAGGAGAGCACACGCTCCTTGGCGCGGCTCTTTTCCTCGTCGCGCCGGCCGCCGCCGAAGGCCGCGTCGAAGCCGTACTTGTCGAGCGCCTGCTTCAGGCCCTCGGTCTTCCACAGGTCGGTGAGCAGGGACGAGCCGTGTTCATAGGGGTTGATGCCCTTAGCCAGGGCTTCAGGATTGCGGTGCACCTGCAGCTCGAAGCCGAGGGTTTCGGACATCCGGTAGCGCATCT
>NZ_JAUYAF010000093.1 GCF_030693625.1 Phenylobacterium sp. | reverse complement strand
TCATGGAAGGCCTTGGCGGTGCGCACCGCGTCCTGGCCGGTGAGGCTGTCGGCCACCAGCAGGGTTTCCGACGGATTGGCGATCCGCGCGATCTCGGCGGCCTCGCTCATCATCGCCTCGTCGAGCGTCGTGCGCCCGGCGGTGTCGAGGATGAGGATGTCGTAGCCCTGCAGCTTGGCGGCGCTCATGGCGCGCCGCGCGATGTCCGGCGCGCTCTGACCGGCCACGATGGGCAGGGAGTCGACGCCAGCCGCCGCGGCCAGGGTGGCCAGCTGCTCCATGGCGGCGGGGCGGCGGGTGTCGAGGGAGGCCAGCAGGACCTTCTTGCGGTCCTTGCCGAGCTTGAGGCCCAGCTTGGCCGCCGTGGTGGTCTTGCCCGAGCCCTGCAGGCCGGCCATCAGGATCACGGTGGGCGGGTTGAGGCTGATGTTCAGCCCCTCGGCGCCGCCCTCGCCCCCCAGCATCTCCACCAGGCCGTCATAGGTGATCTTCACCACCTGGTCGGCGGGACGGATCGAACGGATCACGTCCTGGCCGGCGGCCTTTTCCTTGGCCTTGGCGATGAAGTCGCGGACGACGGGCAGGGCGACGTCGGCCTCGAGCAGGGCCACGCGGACCTCGCGCAGCGCCTCATCGATGTCCTTTTCGGACAGCACGCCGCGACCGGAGAGCCGGTCGAAGACAGATGACAGCCGATCAGTTAGCGCGTCGAACATCAATTCACCCTGTGGCCCAAACGCAATCGACCCCCGTGGACGATCACGTCGACGGGGGGCCTCGCCGCTCTCGTCCCAGATAAGACCTGGGGGCCGTAGCGGTAGAGGGCGCGATTGCTCTGCGCCGGAAGGGCGCGCTTATGCGCTCGGCAGGCCGAAAGGTCAAGGAACCCGGGCCGTTGCTTCAGCTGGTCGGGAAGCCCTTGTCGCGGAGATAGGCCTTCACGTCCGGGTCCCGACCCCGGAAGCTGCGATAGGCCTCGGCCGGATCGACGGTGTTGCCGATGCTCATGACCTTGTCATGCAGGCGCTTGGCCACGGCCTTGTCATAGGGCCCCGATCCCTCGGTGAAGGCGCCGTAGGCGTCGTGGGCCAGGACCTCCGACCACAGGTAGCTGTAGTAGCCCGCCGAATAGCCGTCGCTGGCGAAGACGTGCTGGAACTGCGGCGTCCGGTGGCGCATCGGCAGTTCGCTCGGCATGCCCAGCTTCTTCAGCTCCTCCCGCTCGAAGGCGTCCGGGTCGATGTCGGCGTCACCGGCCAGGTGCAGCTTCATGTCGATGAGGGCCGAGGATAGGTATTCGGTCACATCGAAGCCCTGGCGGAAGGTGTGGGCCTTCTCGATCTTGGCGGCCAGGGCCGCAGGCATCGGCTTGCCTGTCTGATGGTGCAGGGCGAAGCGGTTTAGCACTTCCGGCGTCGCCAGCCATTCCTCGTTCACCTGGCTCGGAAACTCCACATAGTCCCGCGCCACGGCGGTGCCCGCGAGGGTGGGATAGGTCACGTCGGAGTTCAGGCCGTGCAGGGCGTGGCCGAACTCGTGGAACAGGGTGGTGGCGTCGTCCCAGCTGATCAGGACCGGCTCACCGGGGGCGCCCTTCACGAAGTTGGAGTTGTTGGAGACGATGGTGGTGATCTTGCCGCGGAACGTCTCCTGGGCGCGGTAGGCGCTCATCCAGGCGCCCGAGCGCTTGCCCTGGCGCGCATAGGGATCGAAGTACCAAAGGCCGACATGGCCGCCGTCCGCGCCCTTCACCTCCCAGACCTTGATGTCGGGATGGGCCACGGGCACGTCGGTAACCGGGTGATAGGTGAAGCCGTAAATCTGGCCCGAGGCCCAGAACATTCCCTCGCGCAGCTTGTCGAGCTGCAGGTAGGCCTTCACCTCGTTCATATCGAGGTTGTAGCGGTCGGCGCGGACCTTCTCGGCATAGAAGCGGTAGTCCCAGGGCTCGATCTTCAGGCCGGCCTTTTCCTTGTCGGCGATGGCCTGCATCTCGGCCACCTCCTGGCGGACCCGGGCGATGGCCGAGGGCCAGACCCGCATCATCAGGGCCATGGCGTTCTCGGGCGTCTTGGCCATGGCGTTGTCCAGCCGCCAATGGGCGTGGGTCGGATAGCCCAGCAGTTTCGCGCGCTCGACCCGCAGCTTGAGGATTTTCTTGATGATGGCGTTGTTGTCGTGGGCGTCGCCGTTGTCGCCGCGGCTGTAGAAGGTGCGCCAGACCTTTTCCCGCAGGTCGCGCCGCGTCGAATAGGTCAGGAACGGGTCGATGGAGGAGCGGGTGTTGAGGATGGCGAACTCGCCCTTGTGGCCGCGTTCCTCGGCCGCGCCGGCGGCGGCGTCGCGGACGTCATTGGGCAGGCCCTTCAGCTCGCTCTCGGTGCGCAGGTAGAAGACGTAGTCGGTCTCGTCGGCCAGCAGGTTCTGGCTGAAGGCGGTGAAGTTCCCGGCCAGCTCCTGGTTGATGGCGCCGACCCGGGCCTTGGCCTCCGGCGTCAGCCGGGCGCCCGCGCGAACGAAGCGGTTCCAATAGACCCAGGTCAGGCGTTGCTGCTCCGGCGTCAGGCCCGAGGTCGTTCGGGTGTCGTAGACCGCCTCGATGCGCTTAAAGAGCGCGGCGTTCTGCAGGATCGCGTCGCCGTGGGCCGCGTCCTTTGGGGCGATTTCCTTGTCCACCGCCCGCATCTCAGGCGTCGACAGCGTGCCGCTCCAGATTCCCATCAGGGTGTCGACGCGGTTCTTGGCGTCGCCCGTGCGCTCCAGAGCCTCGATGGTGTTGGCGAAGGTGGGCGGCTCGGGATTGGCGGCGATCGCCTCGACCTGCGCCAGTTCCGCCGCCATGGCCGCCTCGATGGCCGGGGCGAAGTGGGCGACTTTGACCTTGTCGAAGGGTGGGACCCCGCCATAGGGCCCGGTCCAGGGCGCGGAGAGGAGGTCGGCGTCCGCGGCGAGGCTCATCGTCGGAACCAGGGTTGCGGCGGCCAGGGCGCTGGACGCGGCGAGAAACGTGCGCCGATGCATGGCGACTCCGGAAAATCTGCTCAAGGAGCCGGGACCTTAGGCAGGATGTAACCGGACGTCACATGACAGGACCGTAATCTTGCCCATCAGTCAGGGCGGCGGGTCGCTTCCTTGGCTTCGCTGAAGGCCTCGCGGCTGATCTTGGTGCTCTCGCTGGGGGTCAGGCCGAAGGCGATCAGGATGAGGGACACCAGATCCACGGCGTGATCGGGGGCGACCGCCCCCAGGACCATGTCTCGCTGGCCCATGCGGAAGGCTCCGAAGGCCAGGTTGCGGGCGGCGGCGACCTCGCAGTCACGGAACCGGCCGCTGGCCACGGCCGACTTGTAGATCGCGTCAAAGCGGGCCTCGAACACCGCCTGGCGCGGGATCGCGGCGGACTCGATCCTCAGGGCCAGCCAGCCGCGCACTGGGTCGAGGGCGTAGGCGGCTAAGATCCTGTGCGTGACCGTGGCCAGCAGGACCGCGGGGTCGTCGATCCTTGACCGGACGGGCTCCAGGGTCTTGTCCAGAGCTTCCGCGATCTCGGTGTTCAGGGCGTGGAGCAGGTCATCGTAGGTTGGGAAGTAGTTGTAGAAGGTGCCGCGCGAGACCCCGGCCGACGCCACGAAGTCCTCGATGGACGAGGCCTCCGGGCCTTTCTCGGCGATCACCGTCATCGCCGCCTTTATCAAGCGTGCGCGGGTTTGCGCGCGGCGGCTTTCGGCCGCCGCGGCGCGGGCTTCCAGATTGACCCTCATGGGGCGTCGAGGGGTCAGGCGGCCTCCGGCAGGTACTGCTTGAGGGCCTGGGCCGCGGCGGCCGAAAGCGGGTCGCGCTGGGTCTCCAGGATGTCGATCTCCTGGGCCAGGGCCGAGCTGATCTCGCGGTGGGCGAGGGGGGACAGTTCCAGCAGGGCCTTGGTGGAGGCGCGCGCCAGGGCGAGCGCGGTGGCCAGATCGACTTCGACGCCGACGATCCAGGTGGAGTCAGGGTCGTCCTTGGAGAGTCCGGGACGAGCGGAGAGGGGCATAGCCATGGCGTTCAGTGGGTCTCGGGGAGGAGGGGGAGCCAGGCTGGGGGAGGACTGGCCAATTGAGAATGACGCCTATGTCAGGCTGACATTCTTGTCAATAGTGGATAACCACGTTCAATGAACCTGTCCGCCCGATAGCGCGCTGGACGCTGCCGCGCCGGAGGGCTAAGCGCGATCCATGGCCATTGGCGTTTTCGATTCCGGGGTGGGCGGGCTGACGGTGCACCGTCGGCTGGTGGACCGCTTCCCGCAGGCGGACCTCATCTACCTCGCCGATCAGGCCAACACGCCCTATGGCGGCCGCGAGGGGGAGGAGATCGTCGATCTCACCCGCGCCGGCTGCGAGGCTCTGTTCGACCGGGGCTGCGACCTGGTGGTCCTGGCCTGCAACACCGCCTCCGGCGTCGCTCTGCGGCGCCTGCAGCAGACCTGGCTGCCGGCCTACCGTAAGGAAAAACAACGCTCGGTGAATGTGCTCGGCATCATTGTGCCTACCATCGAGGCGGCCACCGGCCTGCCGTGGGAGCATGAGGCCGAACGCCGGGGTGACAAGGTGGAGAAGCTCGATGTGCTGGCGGTGTTCGCCACACCGGCCACCGCGCGCTCCCGCGTCTATGAGATCGAGATCGACAAGCGCCGCCAGGACGTCGCGGTCTTCACCGAGCCCTGCCCGGATCTCGCCCGGATGATCGAGACAGGGGCCGGGGCCGTGGAGCTGGCCACCCAGGTGGAGGCCCATGTGAAAGCCATCAGCGCCCGCATCGGCCGCACCCCCGACCGAGCCATCCTCGGCTGCACCCACTACGAGATGGTGGCCGACATGTTCCGCGCGGCGCTCAAGCCGGGCGCTCCGCTCATTCACCAGCCGGACGCCACGGCCGACGCGCTGGAGGCCTATCTCGCCCGGCATCCGGAATACACGGCTGGGGACTCGGGCCGCCGTGTCTTCCTCACCACCGGCAAGCCCGGCGCGCAGAACGCCCTGGTGGAGACTTTCTGGGGGGCTCCGCTAAGCTTCGAGCAAGCTTAGGCGGAGTCCTTCTCATGAAGACCATCCTGGCGGCCGTGGCCGCCCTGTCGCTCGCCGGCGCCGCGCGCGCCGAAGTCGTCGACCAGTCGCCCCAGGGCTTCCAGAGTCGCCACGTCGTCACCATCGCCGCACCCCCGGAAAAGGTGAGGGTCGCGACCCTGGCGCCTAGCGGCTGGTGGAACTCGTCCCACAGCTGGTCGGGTGACGCCCGCAACCTCACCATCGACCTGGTGACGGGATGCTTCTGCGAGAAGTTGAAGGACGGCTTCGCGCGTCACATGACGGTGGTCTACGCCGGTGACGGCGCCCTGCGGCTCTCGGGCGCGCTTGGCCCCCTGCAGTTCACCGGCGCCAGCGGCCACATGGCCTTCAACTTCAAGGCGGGTGCGGATCCCGCCACCACGGTGCTCACCGTCACCTACGACGTCGGCGGCTACGCCAAGGGTGGGCTGGCGGAACAGTGGGCCAAGCCGGTCGATGGCGTCATCGGCGAGCAGGTGGCCCGGCTGAAAACGCTGATCGAGACAGGCAAGCCAGGCTGACGGCATCGAGATAGATAAAATCTATTCCCACGACTTATATTATCAATTTCCCCAATGCTGCGGCGCCATATAGACAGCGGGCTCCTTCCCGAACCAACCAGGAGCTCGCGTTGTCCCTCATCAATACCGAAATCAAGCCGTTCAAGGCCGAAGCCTTCCAAGCCGGCAAGTTCATCTCCGTCTCGGACGCCGATCTGAAGGGCAAGTGGTCGGTGGTGTTCTTCTACCCGGCCGATTTCACCTTCGTCTGCCCGACCGAGCTTGAGGACCTGGCCGACAACTACGCCGAGTTCAAGAAGCTTGGCGTGGAGATCTACAGCGTCTCCACCGACACCCACTTCGCCCACAAGGCCTGGCACGACACGTCCGAAGCCGTGAAGAAGATTGAATACGTCATGGTGGGCGACCCCACCGGCGTGATCACGCGCAACTTCGACGTCATGATCGAAGAGGCCGGCCTCGCCGACCGCGGCACCTTCGTGGTGGACCCCGACGGCAAGATCCAGATCGTCGAGATCACCGCCGGCGGCATCGGCCGCGACGCCCTGGAACTGCTGCGCAAGGTCAAGGCCGCCCAGTACGTCGCCGCCCACCCGGGCGAAGTCTGCCCCGCCAAGTGGCAGGAAGGCGAGGCGACCCTGGCCCCCTCCCTCGACCTGGTCGGCAAGATCTAAAGCCTACCCCGCGTCCGCCGCCGTTCATCGGAACGGCGGCGGCGCCCCTCCTCAAGAATTCCCGCGTCCCCACCGGAGTCCGTCATGTTGGATCAAGGCCTGAAGTCCCAGCTCAAGACCTATCTGGAGAATCTGCGCCACCCGGTGGTCCTGGTCGCCAGCCTCGACGCCTCGGCCAAGTCGGCCGAACTCCAGGCCCTGCTGGCCGACGTCGCGCAGGCCTCCGACAAGATCACCGTCCGCGAGGACGGGACCGACGGCCGCGTCCCATCCTTCACCGTGGGCGCGGAGGGCTCGGAGGCCCGCGTGACCTTCGCGGGCCTGCCCATGGGCCACGAGTTCACCTCCCTGGTGCTGGCCCTGCTGCAGGCCGGCGGCCACCCGCCCCGGGTGGAGGCCGAGGTCATCGACCAAGTGAAGGCGCTCGACGCCGACCTCACCTTCGAGACCTATTTCTCGCTCACCTGCCAGAACTGCCCCGACGTGGTGCAGGCGCT
>NZ_JAUYAF010000089.1 GCF_030693625.1 Phenylobacterium sp. | reverse complement strand
CCGCCCCCCCCCCCGCGGCAGGCTCGGCGCCCGGTCGCGCCCCCTCCACCGGCTACGCCGGTCCCCCTCCCCCGTGAACGGGGGAGGAAAGGGGCTCACCGAGCCGTCCGAAGTAGCGCCACAGCAGCGTGAACCCGGCGGCCACGGCTGGCAGGGCCAGCAGGATGGGGACGCTGAGCGGGGCGCCGAGGGTGATGAGGGCGGCGGCGGTCACGCAGGCGCCCGCGCAGCCGATGTCCCAGCCGCCCTCGGTCACCATGTGGAAACGGAAGGGGCAGGGTGACGCCTTGGCCAGGGTGTAGGCCGCCGCGCCGAGGGGCGGGAGCAGCAGGGGCATGAGCACGGCGCCGAGCGCATGGGCGATGACGGCCAGCCAGGGGGTGGGCAGGGCGCCGGCGCGCAGGATCACGATGGCGACGGCCACGGAATAGGCGATCAGCACGGTGCGCCGTCCGCCGCCGCCGTCCACATGGCGGCCGACCCAGAGGCCGAAGCTGGCGCCGACCAGGCCCGCCAGCGCCATGGCCCCGCCATAGGCCGCGACGCTCTCGCCCAGGCTGAGGAAGAGGCCGATCTCCCAGACGAAGAAGTAGCAGGCGTCGAACCAGCCATCGACCACCAGCAGGGCGAAGGCCAGTTTGGCGGCGCGCAGGGCGCCCGGCGCCTGGGCCACGACGCTCATGTTGGGCAGGCCCAGCAGGGGCAGGGCGGCGAGCGCCTGGACCACCGCGATCCCCGCGAAGGCCCAACGCGGCCCGAGCGTCAGCAGGGCCCAGGTCCCCAGCAGGGGCGAGGCGATGCTGAGCACGGCGATGAAGGCCTCCCGCGCCGCGACCTGGTGGCCGCGATGCTCGTCGTCCCCCAGCATGGCGAAATAGGTGTTGTAGGCCAGCCAGTAGGTCAGCTCGGCCACCGCCGTGACCGCCAGCAGGGCGATGAGGGCCAAGTCGATCCCACCGACCTCCGCCAGCAGGGGGAAGCGCAGGGCCAGCATCAGCGTGCCGGCGATCAGCAGGGGCTTGAGCCCGAAGCGGATGGCGAGCGGCAGGACAAGGGGCCGAAGCAGGAAGCGGGCCGTGACGATGGCCGCCTGGGCCAGCAGGGCGTGGGGAACCGAGACGCCCGCCTTCAGCAGAAGGACGAAGAAGAAGATGCTGCCGGCGCCTTGGGCCAGGGCCTGGACGCCGGAGTGCAGGTTGACGCGATTGATCGCGTCATTGCGCAGAAATGCCATGAGTTACCGTGGGTCGAGATGTGTGAGTACGGGCCGCGCGGTGTGGCGCGGCGTGTGCGGTGGGGCGTTCAGCCCGCAGTGCAGCCGGTACTCATATCTCGGGGTCTTCCCTTTGGTGGGGGCAAGGTGGCTGAGAGAACGGGGGTTGGCAAATCCTTTTCCCCTTGCTGGTCGAAGACCGGTCGGAGGAGGGGCGGGCGCTGTTCTCTCGGTGGATCAAGCCCAGGTGTGCGGGATGAATTTGGATCCGGCTGGGCCGGGGTGAGCGGGCCATCACCAGGGTGAGGGGGCCCCGCTTTCCTCCCCTGTGCAGCGGAGCGGAACGGGGGAGGAAAAGAGGGCGCATGACTCCTCGCCACCCGTCAGGTACTTCTTACATATGAAAGAGAGCCTGCCCAGTTCGGGAGACGCGCTGCTGGCGCAGCTGGCGGCCCTGGCCAATCCGCATCGGTTGCGCATCGTCGCGGCCCTGCACCAGGGCGGCCGGCGGTATGTCAGCCAACTGGCCCGGGAGATCGGCATCAGCCGGCCCCTGCTGCACCTGCACCTGGCCAAGCTGGAGGAGGCGGGCCTGGTGGCCAGCCGACTGGAGCTGTCGGCCGACGGCAAGGCGCTGAACTATTTCGAGGCTTCCGACTTCGCCCTCACCCTGACCCCGGCGGCCATCGCCATCGCGGCGGCCAGCCTGACCCCCAAATCCGAGACCTGAGAGACCCCCATGGAAACCCCCGTCTATTTCGCCAGCCTCGGCCTGATCTTCGCCACCATCCTCGGCGTCTTCGCCATGCGCTACTTCGCGGCCGTCACCCAGGCCCGCGCCCGCCTGACCGAGGACAACGCCTATCGGCTGATCGCCGAGAAGGCGGTGGCGACCCAGGCTGAGACCGCCACGGCGCTCGACTCCATGTCGGCCACCCTGCTGGACGTCCGCACCCGGCTGGCTTCGGTGGAGAAGATGCTGAAGGACGTCGGCTGATGGGCGACCTGCTCGTCACGCTCTTTCTGGGCGGCGAGGTCTGGCTGTCGCTCGACGCGGCCTGGGTGCGCGAGGTCGTGGCCCTGGCGCGCGCGGCGGCGGCGTGCTGAGCCGCAGCCCTCACCCCGGCGGCCGGGCCGGCGCCTTGCGCAGGATGGCCCAGCCCAGGCCCGCGGCGAGCAGCGAACCGGCCAGGACGCCCAGCTTGGTGGCCTCCTGCAGGGCCGGGTCGTTGAAGGCCAGCAGGCCGATGAACAGGCTCATGGTGAAGCCGATGCCGCACAGCACCGACACGCCATAGACCTGGCGCCAGGTGGCGCGCGCCGGCCGCTCGGCCCAGCCCAGGGCGACCAGCAGCCAGACCGAGCCGAAGACGCCGATCTGCTTGCCCAGGAACAGGCCCGCCGCCACGCCCAGCGGCACCGGCGCCAGCAGGGCGGCGAAGCTGAGGCCCGCGAACGAGATCCCCGCATTGGCGAAGCCGAAGATCGGCACCACCGCGAAGGCCACCCAGGGCTGGATGGCGTGCTCCAGCCGGTGCAGGGGCGACAGGACGTCGTCGGGCGCGGCCGGCGAGCGCCGCAGGGGGATGGTGAGGGCCAGAGCCACCCCGGCCAGGGTGGCGTGGACCCCCGACTGCAGGGTCAGCCACCAGAGCACGGCGCCGACCACCAGGTAGGGCGCCAGGGCCGAGACCTTCATGCGGTTGAGCGCGATCAGGGCGGCGAGCGCCACGCCGGCTCCGGCCAGGGCCCAGACCGCCAGGTCGGAGGTGTAGAAGAAGGCGATGATCAGCACCGCGCCCAGGTCGTCGATGATGGCCAGGGCGGTGAGGAAGACCTTCAGCGACACCGGCACCCGCGAGCCCAGCAGGGACAGGATGCCGAGCGCGAAGGCGATGTCGGTGGCCGCCGGGATCGCCCAGCCGTGCACGGTGGTGGGGTCGCCGCCCTGGAAGGCCAGATAGACCAGGGCCGGGACCAGCATGCCGCCGGCCGCCGCGACGCCCGGCAGGATGCGCCGGGGCCAGCTGGAGAGCTCGCCGTCCACCACCTCGCGCTTGATCTCCAGCCCCACCAGCAGGAAGAACACCGCCATCAGGCCGTCATTGATCCAGTGCAGCAGGTCGAGGCCCGCGATGGGGGCGTGCAGGGCGGCGAAATAGGCCTCAGCCAGCGGCGAATTGGCCACCACCAGGGCGAGCGCCGCCACCCCCATCAGCACCAGCCCGCCCGCCGATCCGCTCTGGAAGAAGCTGCGCAGGGCGGAGGGGGAGCGGCGTGTCGGGGTCATGTGGGATTCGCGATGTGGATGTCGCGCGTTGAATAGCAGGCTGGGCGGGGGGGTGCGCGGGTAAGCGGCGCCGGGGGTGGTGAACACCTCGTGAGGGGGAGGGGGTGAGGACGGCGCCCACCGACTCCCCATTCAGTTGACCTCTACCTGTCCCGTCGTGCCGTCGTAGGTCATCCGATAGGGCCGTAAGAATGCGCGCCCGAGGATGACGCGATGCCATTGCTCCCCTTCGGCGAGCTTCACCCCGGTGAAGGGCTGGAATAGCAGGCGGCCCAAGTCGGGGACGTAGATGCGGGCGGTGTAGATGAAGGCGCGATGTTTGCCGCCGATGCCGCTGATCTCGCCCTCGTCAGTGATGGGCAAGCCAAGCGACCGCGCCAGGTCGTCATCGATACAGTCGCCGCCGGCGCCCGTGTCGATCAACGCCTTCACCTTCTTGAGTTGCAGATCCGGAGGTTCGCCAGCGTGGGATCGGGACCGATGTCCACCAGTAGGGTCGGGCCCAGTTGCAGGAGGAGATCCGCAGGGCCGGAACCGGCCTTGCCGGCTTTAAATCCCGCTTGCGCCAAGGACGTGCGCCGGGGTGAAGATCATGCCGCCAGGAAGTTGGATCGGCGGGGCGCCGACTTGCCGGATCAGATACGGACCAACGCCAAAGCGGTCCACGGCGGTCGAGGCGGCCGCTTCGAAATCAGGAAACGCGTCCACAAACTCGCCCTGGTGGAACACCACCCATTCGTTTCTGTGCTCGGCTTCGAGATCGGCTCTCATTCGATCGAAGGCGGCGATGTCGTCTCGCAGAACGCTCATCGTGATTCCCTGCTTCACCTAGTTTGAGCACAACGCGATGGCTGTCCCAAGGTTGATGCGCAGCTTGGGGCGAGGCGGTGCGCCGACCGTTAACACCCGATCAGCATCCGCGAGCTCCCAATAGTCGCGGCATTCCTATTGGCCTAGCCAACGCCCCTCCCCACATCGCACTCTACCGCCAACACCGCGATCCGCCTGGGAGGGCACAGCATGACCAATTTCCCCGAGACCTATGTTCCGCCGAAGGTCTGGACCTGGAACAAGGAGAGCGGGGGGCGGTTTGCGGCGATCAATCGGCCGATCGCGGGGCCGACGGCGGAGAAGACCCTGCCGGTGGGGCGTCATCCGCTGCAGCTCTATTCGCTGGGCACCCCCAATGGGGTGAAGGTGACCATCATGCTGGAGGAGTTGCTGGCCCTGGGCCACAGCGGCGCCGAGTATGACGCCTGGCTGATCAATATCGGCAGCGGGGACCAGTTCGGCTCCGACTTCGTGGCCATCAATCCCAACTCCAAGATCCCGGCCCTGCTGGACCGCTCGGGGCCCGAGCCGATCCGGGTGTTCGAGTCGGGTGCGATCCTCATCCACCTGGCCGAGAAGTTCGGCAACGCCTTCCTGCCCACCGCGCCGGGGCCGCGGGCCGAGTGCATGTCCTGGCTGATGTGGCTGATGGGCTCGGCGCCGTTCCTGGGGGGCGGGTTCGGGCACTTCTACGCCTATGCGCCGATGAAGATCGAATACGCCATCGACCGCTACGCCATGGAGGTGAAGCGGCAGATGGACGTGCTGGACCGCAGGCTGGCCGAGGCGGAGTACGTTGGGGGCGGGGAGTACACCATCGCCGACATGGCCATCTGGCCCTGGTACGGCGGCATGGCCAAGGGGGTGCTCTACGAGGCCGGCGAGTTCCTGGACGTGGCGTCCTACAAGCACGTCAACCGCTGGGCCGACCAGATCGCCGAGCGGCCGGCCGTGAAGCGCGGCCGCATGGTCAACCGGGCCAACGGCGAGCTCTCGAGCCAGCTGCGTGAGCGCCACGAGGCCAGCGACTTCGAGACCAAGACGCAGGACAAGCTGGAGGCGGCGAAGTAGGGGGCTTTCCGATCCTTCTCCCCTTGCGGGAGAAGGTGGCCGGTCGGAGACCGGTCGGATGAGGGGTCGCGCTGCGCTCTCAGAAGAGATGAGCAGGATCGGAGAGGGTGATCGACCCCTCATCCGACCCTGCTCCGCAGGGCCACCTTCTCCCGCAAGGGGAGAAGGTTTTCCTGGTCTTAGTTCACCTTCCGCACCACCTTGAACACGCCGTTGGCCCGGGCGCAGGGCTCGCCGTCGGCGGTGACGAAGGCCTGGGCGAAGCAGAGGCTGCCGCCGGGTTTGACGAAGATGGTGTCGAACTCCAGCCACTGGCCGACCTGGGCCGAGGCCAGGAAGTCCAGGGTGAGGTTGACCGTCACCAGGCGGGCGCCGTCGCCCAGGCGGTGGCCGCAGGACAGGCCCATGGCGTTGTCGGCCAGCGCGCTGATCAGGCCGCCGTGGACGAAGCCGCGGCTGTTGGTGTGGGCCTCCGTGACCTCCAGGCCCAGGACCACGGCGCCGTCGGTCTTGCGGCTGTAGAGCGGCTCCCAGGGGGCGGTCAGCGGGCTCTTGCGATAGTGGGGTTCGAACCCTGTGGGCGCCTGCATCAGGCGGCCGCCGTGACGCGTTGCAGGCCTTCCAGGGTCTTGGCGCAGGCGATGGCGGCCTCGGCGCCCTTCTGGACGAAGTGCTCGGCGAAGAAGGCCTGATGGATGTCGTGCTCGTGGAAGTGATGCGGCGTCAGCACCACCGAGAACATCGGCACCTCGGTCTTCAGCTGCACCTGCATGAGGGCTGAGACCACGGTCTCGGCGACGAACTCGTGGCGGTAGATGCCGCCGTCCACCACCAGGGCGCAGCCGACGACGGCGGCGTACTTGGCGGTCTTGGCCAGGGTCTGGGCGTGGAGGGGGATCTCGAAGGCGCCCGGGGTCTCGAACACATCGATCATGTGCTCGGGGAAGCCGAGTTTCGCCATTTCGGCCAGGAAGCCCTTGCGGGCCTGGTCGACGATATTGTGGTGCCAGGAGGACTGGACGAAGGCGATGCGGGCGGGGCGATAGGCGCCGTGCGCGGTGGGCAGCTCGTAGGTGACTTGGGTCATGGTCGTCTCCCATAGGTGGATGAACCACGACTCAGGGAGACACTGACGACGGATCGTGAGTCCACGCGCAGAGGCGTGGCGACCCATCAGCAGTGGTTCTCATAACCGGACTCTAACCGTCGGCCCCGGGATCACACCGGTGTCTGCTGTCCCTGGAGGGCCTAAGACCCTGCAGGCGCCCGCGGGCTCGTCCGACCGTCCCCTTGCGAGGTCGGTCGGCATTACCGCCGGTGGGGACTTTCACCCCGCCCTGAGAACGCGTCCGCCGGAAAAGCCCCGGCGATGGGCTGAGGCTAGACCCAAAAGCAGGGTTCAAACAAGTGTTTTGATGGACGGGCGCGCTGGTGGGCGGATAACCTCTTGCCGCGCAACGAGAAGGCCGACCATGAGCGATGACGACGCAGGCGGCTATGACGTCGACGACTGGAGCCGGCTGAAGGCCTTCACGCGCGGCGTGGCGACCCTGGAGGATGTGCAGGCCAAGGCCGCCATCTTCGCGTTGGCCGACACCCTCAACCCCCGGGTCCTGGAGATGCCCCTGCCGCAGCCGCTGATCTGGTGGAGCGATGACGGAGAGCAGGCGGCCGTGGCCGTCCAGGCCGAGGTCCACGACACCGAGGACGGCGAGACCATGGAGGTGCTGGGCCTGGTGTTCCCCGACGGCGGCGGCGGCGTGGCCCTGCTGGACGACATCGACCTGGTGGACGACACCGACCCCATGTGGCGCAGGCTGGTTGCCGAGGCGATCGGCGACGAGAGCGGCGAGGAAGCCTAGATCACGATGACTTTGGATCGAAGTGATCCAAAGTCATGAACGTGATCGATTGCTTATGTTTAGAGCGGGATTGACGCGAAAATCCGGTTCCCACTTTTTCGCATCCCGCTCTAGGCGCGCTTGTTGAGCGTGATGCTGGTGGCCGAGGCGGCGGCCGAGGGGGCGCCCCTGAGGCCGTAGCCGGAGCCGGTGGTGCGCTGGGCGGCGACCTCATTGGCGATGGTCTTCACCAGGCCCTCGGTGACCGTGCGGGCGGCGTCGAGCGCGCGGCCCTGGCGGGCCAGCACGCTGTCGAAGGCCTCGGTGGCGCGGATCAGGCGGTTGCGCTGGTCCAGAGGCGCCGACGCCACCATTGCCGGGTTGGCGCGGACCCGGGCCGACTCGTGGCGGTAGATATTGGCCAGGCGCGAGGTTTCCTCGATGTGGGCCATGGCCTCCTGCGGGCGCTGCTGCTCGAATGCCTGGGCCTCCAGGGCCACCAGCTCGGTGAGGCGCTCGGTGAGGATCACCAGTTGTTCGACGCGGTCGGCGGCGTCCAGGGCGGAGAGGGCCATTGTGATTTCCTAACTCAGACCTTGAAGCTTCAGCATTTCCTTGGCGACGACGTCGGCGATGCCGAGCCCGCCCGTCTTCACGACCTGCTTGGCCATGGCCTCGTTCATGAAGGACTTGAACATCTCTTCGCCCTGGCCGCCGCCGAAGGGTTCGGAGACCTTCACGTCCTTCATCATCTGGCCGAGCATGACGGTGAGGAACGAGCCCTCGAAGTCCTTGGCCGTCTTGGCGATCTGGCCGCGCTTGGCCAGTTCGGCGGCGCTCATGGGCGCGGGCGCCGGGGGCGTGACGTTGAGCGCGGGGGCGGCGATGTCGGCCATCACATCACCTCGATGTCGGCTTGCAGGGCGCCCGCGGCCTTGATGGCCTGCAGTATGGAGATCATGTCGCGCGGCGTGACGCCGAGCGCATTGAGACCGGCCACCAGGGTGGAGAGCGAGGCTCCCTCGCGCAGGGTGATCAGGCGCTTGCCCTTCTCCTCGTCCACCGAGACGCCGGACTGCGGCACGGTGACGGTGCGGCCCTGGCTGAAGGGGGCGGGCTGGCTGACGGCCGGGTTCTCCTGGACGCTGATGGTCAGGTTGCCCTGGGCGATGGCGATCGTGGAGATGCGGACATTGTCGCCCATGACCACCACGCCGGCCACTTCGTCGATCACCACCTTGGCGGCGTCGTCGGGCTCGACGGTGAGGTTCTCGATCTGGGCGATGAAGCTCACCATGTTGGTGCCCGGCGCCGGCTGAATGGTGACGATGGTGGGATTGTCGGCCCGCGCGCAGCCGGGGAAGCGGGTGTTGATCACGTCGGCGATGCGCTTGGCGGTGGTGAAGTCGGGGTTGCGCAGGGTCATGCGCATCTGGGCCATGCTGGCCAGCTGGAAGCCGATCTCGCGCTCGACGATGGCGCCGGAGGCGATGCGGCCGGCGGTGGGGACACCCTTGGAGATGGAGGAGCCCGAGGCGCCGCCGGCGGAGACCGAGCCGGTCTGCACCGTGCCCTGGCCCACGGCGTAGGCCTGGCCGTCCGCGCCGAGCAGCGGGGTGACCAGCAGGGTGCCGCCCTGCAGGCTCTTGGCGTCGCCGAGCGCCGAGACGCTGGCGTCGATGGGGGAGCCGGTGGCCACGAAGGCCGGCAGCTTGGCGGTGACCATGACGGCCGCCACGTTCTTGGTGTTGAGGTTGGCGTCGCGGGTGTTGACCCCCAGACGCTCCAGCATCGCCTCCAGGCTCTGCTTGGTGAAGGGGGCGTTGCGCAGGCTGTCGCCCGTGCCGTTCAGGCCCACCACCAGGCCGTAGCCCACCAGCATGTTCTCGCGGACGCCCTCGAACTCCACGATGTCCTTGATGCGGGACTTGGCGAAGGACGGGCCGGCGGCGAGGGCGGCGGCCATGAGGACGGCGCTGAAGAGGCGAAGCGATCGACGCATGGAACCCCGGGGGCGAACGAACAGGAAGAAGTCGTTCTTGCCTATGCGACGGGCGTGCCAGTCGGGATCGGCGAAAACCCCAGCGATTCCAGGGGTTGGCGATTCGCCGCGGGCGGCAGGGGGCGCCGTGGCGGCAGAAGTTGCCCGGCATTAACCATACCCTAAGCATGCCGGCGCGATGAGTGGGATGAAACGTCAGGTCAAGAGTTCGACTCACCCATGAAGGTCAACGGAACAAACGGCGTGGGATCGGTGAGCGGGGCCTCCAAACCCCGGTCCGCCGACGGGCAGGGCTTCAGCCTGCCGACCGCCGGCGCCGCGTCGGCCCCGGCCCAGGTCGCCCGCGCCACGGGCCTCTCCGGCGTCATGAATGTCGACGCCATCCTAGCGTTGCAGGAGATGGGCGGGCCGCTGGAACGCCGCCGCCGCGCGGTGCGCCGGGCGGGTCGCCTGCTGGATGTGCTGGAGGAGGTGAAGCTGGGCCTGCTGTCGGGCGAGATGTCCGCAGACAAGCTCGACGCCCTGCGGATCGCGATCCGCGACGAGCGCGAAGGCACCGAGGACACTCGCCTCGAAGGTGTTCTCGATGAGATCGAAACCCGGGCCGCCGTAGAGCTTGCCAAGCTGGAATGCGCGCGAGGTGCGGCTTAATTGGTCGCAGGGAGCGAGCTTCGTTGAATCGTTAATTCGTTTTGGTATAAGCGCCCGGCGTGTCTTAAGGGGCGGTACTCCAGGGGGCGTGAGGCGTAAATGACCACAGCCGCAGTGATGGCTGACAAGCCAGGTTATGTTCCTTCCGAGGACGAGCCGTTCATGAACGAGCGTCAGCTTGAGTATTTCAAGCAGAAGCTCAATGCGTGGAAAGAGGACATCCTGCGGGAATCCCGCGAGACCCTCGTCCATCTGCAAAGCGAAACCGAGAACCATCCGGACCTGGCGGACCGGGCGACGTCGGAGACCGACCGAGCCCTGGAACTCCGGACCCGCGATCGCCAGCGTAAGTTGATCTCCAAGATCGACGAAGCCCTGCGCCGAATCGCCGATGGCTCGTACGGCTATTGCGAAGACACCGGCGAGCCCATCGGCGTCGCCCGTCTCGACGCCCGGCCAACGGCGACGCTCAGCCTCGAGGCGCAAGAACGCCACGAGCGCCGGGAACGCGTTCACCGCGACGACTAAGGTCGTCGGGCGTACGGCGTTTTCGCCCCTTTTCCGATGTGGAAAGGGAATGCGTGTGTGTGCGCCAACCTAGACAACACCGCGCATCCTGGCGAAGGCCGGGACCCAGAGCCATGCAGAGCGGTTGGGCGTGATCCACCGTTCGTGTGGTTCGTGTGGTTCGTGGACAATCTGATCCGCCCTGCGGTGTCGCGGCGGGAAGAATGGGAACCACGAACCTCACGAACCACACGAACAGGAGATCCTGGCCTGAGGCGTGAGCTGAACCTGGGTGACTGCTTTGCGTCGCCCTTTGGGTCGCCTTCGCAGGCGGGGATGTCCTCGTCGTGGATGGCCAGGACCTGAGCGCGGAAGTCGGCGACGAACTCCCGGATGACGCTGAGGCTGGCCTTCGCCGCCGACCCGAGCTAGCAGACCGCCCATGATCCGCCTCGACAATATCTCCAAGCAGAACGGCCACCAGATCCTGTTCATCGAAGCCTCGATGGGGGTCCAGAAGGGCGAAAAGGTCGGGCTGGTCGGTCCAAACGGCGCCGGCAAGACGACGCTGGTCCGCATGATCACCGGTCAGGAGCAGCCGGATGACGGACTGGTGGCGATCGATCCCGGCATGACGATCGGCTATTTCAGCCAGGATGTCGGCGAAATGTCAGGCCAGAGCGCGGTCGCCGCGGTGATGGACGGCGTCGGGCCCGTCAGCGCCCTGGCCACCGAAATGGCCAGGCTGGAGGCGGCCATGGTCGACCCGGACCAGGCCGGTGACCTGGACGCCACCATGGAACGCTATGGCGAGGTGCTGGAGCGATTCCAGGAACTGGACGGCTACGCCCTGGACGCCCGCGCGCGCGAGGTTCTGGCGGGTCTGAGCTTCAGCCAGGAACGCATGGATGGCGATGTCGGCCTGCTGTCGGGCGGCTGGAAGATGCGCGTGGCCCTGGCCCGCATCCTGCTGATGCGGCCCGACGGCATGCTGCTGGATGAACCCAGCAACCACCTCGACCTGGAAAGCCTGATCTGGCTTGAGGCCTTCCTGAAGAACTACGACGGCGCGCTGCTGATGACGTCGCACGATCGCGCCTTCATGAACCGCATCATCGGCAAGGTGGTGGAGATCGACGCCGGCTCGCTCATCACCTATTCGGGCGATCTCGACTTCTACGACCAGCAGCGCGCGATGGGCGAACAGCAACGCCAGGCGCGATACGAGCGCCAGCAAGCCATGCTGGCAAAGGAAATCAAGTTCATCGAGAAGTTCAAGGCGCGCGCCAGCCACGCCGCCCAGGTCCAGAGCCGGGTGAAGAAGCTCGACAAGATCGAACGCGTCGAGGCGCCGCGCCGTCGCCAGTCGGTCCAGTTCGAGTTCCGGAGCCCGCCGCGGTCGGGTGACGACGTGATCAGCCTGCGCAATGTCCACAAGGGCTACGGCGACCAGCCCATCTATGAAGGCCTCGACCTCCTGGTGCGCCGCAAGGAACGCTGGTGCGTCCTGGGCGCGAACGGCGCGGGCAAATCGACGCTGTTGAAACTCGTGGCCGGCGCCACCGCGCCCGACCAGGGCACGGTCAGCACGGGCGCCAGCGTCAGGATGGGCTATTTCGCCCAGCACTCCATGGACCTGCTGGACGGCGAAGAGACGGTCTTTGAAGCCCTGGACGGCGCGTTCCCGCAGGCGGGCCAGGGCGCGTTGCGCACTCTGGCGGGGTGCTTCGGCTTCTCCGGCGACGATGTCGAAAAGCCTTGCCGCGTCTTGTCCGGCGGCGAGAAGGCGCGCCTGGTCATGGCCAAGATGCTGTTCGATCCGCCGAACCTGCTGGTCCTGGACGAGCCGACCAACCACCTGGACATGGCGACCAAGGAGATGCTGGTGGCGGCCCTGGCGGACTTTGAGGGCACCATGCTCTTCGTCAGCCACGACCGCCATTTCCTGGCGGCGCTGTCAAACCGGGTGCTGGAGCTGACGCCGCAGGGCGTCCATCGCTACGACGGCGGCTATACGGAATACGTGTCCCGCACCGGCCAGGAAGCGCCGGGGCTGCACCCGGGGGCGTAGCGGGGGCGTATTCCTATCCTTCTCCCCTTGCGGGAGAAGGTGGCCCTGCGGAGCAGGGTCGGATGAGGGGTCGATAGGCCTATCGGGTTTAGGGCGGTTAGGCCATGCGCGGAGAGGGGAGCGTGACCCCTTGTCTGTTGGGGTGGTGCTAGATTGTGGCTGTCTTCCGGGACGTCCGCCTGGCGTTGGCGCGCCAGGCGGACTGTCGGTGGAGGGACCGCTAACCCCTGAGCTATTGAGCTGAGGATGA
>NZ_JAUYAF010000085.1 GCF_030693625.1 Phenylobacterium sp. | reverse complement strand
CCGCCCGTGCCGCCGCCTGTGCCGCCGCCCGTGGCCTCGCCAGGTGACGCCGGCGCGTTGCCGCCACCGCCGCAGGACGCCAGCGCCACCGCGCTGAGCGAGGTGATCAAGAGGGTCTTAAGGTCCTTGAAGCCGGTCATCATGCTCTCCACCACCGTGTTTTCATCGGCGCATGCGGAGTCACGATCAAAGTCCCAAGCCACGCTTGAGGGACCAAAATCACCCGCCTGCCCGGTCGCGGTTCTAGGGACGGCCCGTGACAGAGACCGGACGGATTGATGACAGGTTTGTTGCGAAGCTCCCGACCGATACGAGTGTTGTCTAGGCGCCGCACAAGGCGGCCCGACAGGAGTCATGTCTGAGAGGTTCAGGAAGGGCTTTTCGGAGAGCGTCGATAAGCGGTCAGGAGGCGCCGTCAGGCCTGCACCCTGACCAGGACTTCGTCGTCCACGTTCGTTCACCCGCGCTCAAGGCGTAGGAATGTCCACCCGGTGCGGGTTGGCGAGCGTAAGCATCAACTCCCTCGGCGCAGGCCGATCAGCCACCCTGCAGCAGGGCGTCCAGGCGATAGGAAGCGACAATGGCTTCTCCACGGGCAGCGATCACCGCGCTGCGCGCGGCCAAGACTTCACGCTCCGCGTCGAGCTGGTCCAGGGTCGGCTTCTGACCGACACGCACCTCGTGACGGACACTTTCGAGGGCGGCCTCGGCCGCAGCCGCTTGATCGCTCGCCGCGTCGGCCACCGCGCGGGCGGTCCCGATGTCCGCCCAGGCGCCGACCACGGCCTCGCGCACCTGGGCCTGCGCCGCAACCACGCCGAACTGAGCGCCCCGCGCGCCCGCGCGCGCGGCCCCAACACGGCCGTTGATGGCGCCGCCGGCAAAAAGGGTCCACCGTCCCTGAACCCCGACCGTGACGCCGTCGGCCTGATATCCGGGGAGGAATTGGTCGCGAGCGCTGCTGGCGGTCGCAGTCAACGCCAAGCTCGGAAATCTTTCAGCCTGGGCGTATCGCACCCCGGCCTGCGCCGCGCGGGCCTGCGCCTGGGCCGCCAGCAAGGTTGGATTGGATTTGAGGGCGAGCGCCATGGCCTCATCCAGGGACGTCGGGATGTCCGGCGGTGATGCGAGCGGCTCCAAGCCCTCCGGCTCAGCCCCGACCACCGACACGAAGTGCGCGTGAGCACGGGCGAGATCGCCTTGCGCGCGCGCCAGTCCGGCGCGGGCTCCCGCCAGCCGCGCCCGAGCCTGGGCGACATCGGTCCTGGCGGTCTCACCCCCCTTGAAGCGCAGCTCCGCCTGACGGGCGATCTCCCCCATTTGCCGGACCTGGGCCTCATTGAGACCTAGAATTTCCCGAGCGCTCAGGACGGCGACATAGGCCTCGGCCGCCTGAGCGGCGAGCAGGGCCTTGGCGCCGCCCACCTGGGCCAGGGTGGCGTCGCGGCCGGCCCGCGCGCGCGCGATTGCGGCGCTGACCGCCCCGCCGGTGAACAACGGCTGGCTAAGCTGCAGGGCCGCGGCGCGGGGCGAGACATCGCTGCGGCCAAAGCCGAAGAAGCCGCCCAGATCGGTGCGCCCCTCGCCGGCTTCGCCGGACAGGATGAGACTGGGCAGCCGCCCTGCCCTCGCTTCGGCCAGTCGGGCGTCAGCGACGTCAGACTGGGCGCGACTTTGGGCCAGGCCGGGATTGGTGTTCTGCGCGCGCGCTATCGCCTCCGCAAGCGAAAGCGCCAGGGCGCTGTGCGGAGCCGCCAGGCCTGCAGTCAGACCAAGGACAAGGACAAGACCCGTGCGCCTCAAGATCATCGGAAAGCGGGCCCCGGCCTGGCGCCCAGCTTCTTGAACACCATCGCGGCCGGACAAAAGCCGGTGAAGGCGGCCTGGATCATGTTCAAGCCAGCGAAGATGGCCAGGCCGATCCACCAGGGATGGACATAGTGGGCCAGGGCGATGCTCAGCAGCACCATGGCGCCGGCGAAGACAAAAACCATACGGTCGAGGGTCATGATCGAGCTCCTGAGATCGGCCGGACTTCGGCCAGGGCCTGGCGCGTCCAGGCGACGATTTGGCTTGCGCTCATTGCGCTAGCGACGCGGCGTCGGGCGCGCGATTGGCCATGCCGCAGGCGGGACACACGAACTGGCGCATGGCCTAGCTCTTGATCTTGCGCAGGCCCATCGCATCGAGGGCGAGCTTTTCGTAGAAGGGCTCGCTCTCGCCGCGCTTGATCTTGCTCAGGAAGTATTTTTCGAAGGCGACCTTGGCCAAGTGGACCCACTTGCCCTCCGCCGCCCAGTTGACGTTGCGCGGCGGGATCTGCGGCTGGGCGACGAACGCGACTCCGCCATCCCCGAAATCGGCCAGGCAGAAGGCGTTCCAGGTCGCCTCGTTGGTGGCCGCCTGCCCGTCCAGGATCTGACCCAGGTTCTTGGCGATGGCGGTCACCATGCTCTCGATCATGAAGCCGGTCTTGGGCACGCCAACCGGAACCGGGGTCTTTCCCGTCGGCGCGATGGCCACGCAGACCCCGAGCGCGAAGACATTGGGGAAGGTTGGGTTGCGCTGGTGCCTGTCGACAACGATGAAGCCGCGCGGATTGGTCAGGCCGTCGATCCCGCGCACCGCGGCCACGCCACGGAACGCCGGCAGCATCATGGAAAAAGTGAAGGGCAGGTCGTGGGTGGCCTTGACCGATCCGTCCTCGGCGATCTCCTCGACGTGCATCAGCCCGGGCTCGACAGACGTCACCTTGGCGTTGGTGACCCATTTGATGTGCCGGTTGCGCATCTCGCTCTCGAGCAGGCCCTTGGTGTCACCGACGCCATCCAGGCCCAGGTGGCCGATATAGGGTTCGGAGGTGACGAAGGTCATCGGCACCTTGTCGCGGATCTTCCGGCGCTTCAGCTCGGTGTCGAGGATCATCGCGAATTCGTAGGCGGGACCAAAGCATGAGGCGCCCTGCGCCGCGCCCACGATGATCGGGCCGGGGTTTTCCACGAAACGGTCGAAGGCCTGGCTTGCCGCGACAGCATGATCGACATGGCAGATCGACTGGGTGAACCCGTCGTGCGGGCCAAGGCCGGGAATCTCGTCGAAGGCCAGTTCCGGGCCGGTGGCGATGACCAGATAGTCGTAGTCGACCACCACGCCATCGTTGAGTTCGACCTGGTTGGCGCGGGGATCGACCCGCTTGGCGCCGACGCCGGAGAAGCTCACGCCCTTCTTCTTGAACACCGGTGGCAGCTTGACCTCGATGGCGTCGCGCTTACGCCAGTGGACCGCCACCCAGGGATTGGAGGGGACGAAGTGGAAGGTGTCGCCCTGCGACACCACGCTGACCTCGGCCCTGTCGCCGACCGCGTCCTTGACCTCGAAGGCCGCGATCGCGCCGCCCAGTCCGGCGCCCAGGATGACAATGCGTGGCTTGGCCATTCGGATTTCCTCCAGAGACGGTCGATGACCAGGGCAGGGTCCGCTCAACCGGGACGATTGACTTTGACATTCATCACACCCCCGCGTCGTGGCCGGACCTAGGATGTGAACTCGATCGCTTGACGGAATATGTGAATAGTCGCATATACGCAACTATGAATTTTGACGTCCCGATGATGATGGCCTCCGCGGACGACGCCTGCGCCTTGCTCAAGGCGCTGGCCAATCCGCACCGGCTGATGATCGTCTGCTCGCTGATCGATGGTGAGCAGTCGGTGGGCGCCCTCGCCCAACGGCTGGGGGTGCGTGAGACCCTGGCCTCACAGCATCTGGGCCTGCTGCGCCGCGATGGCGTGGTGGCCGCCCGGCGCGATGGCCAGACCATCTACTATGGCCTGCAGAGCGGTCAGGCCCGCGCCCTGGTCGAAACCCTCTCGAGTCTCTTCTGCACGATCCCCGATCGCCCCCAACCCTAAGGATCCCGCCCATGTTTAGCGCCCCCAAGACCCAGGATCTCACCCCCGCCCAGGTGAAGGCCGGCCTCGACGCCCAAGAGATTCTGTTGATCGACGTCCGCGAGCCCGACGAGTTCGCCGCCGAGCAGATCGCCGGCGCGCTCAACGTGCCGCTATCGACCTTCAATCCGGCTGCACTGCCTGATGCAGCGGGCAAGACGATTGTCCTGCAGTGCGCCGGCGGCAAACGCTCGGCCATGGCCGTCGACAAGTGCCGCAAGGCCAATCAGGCCATTGAAACCCATCTGGGCGGCGGCCTTGCGGCCTGGAAGGCCGCTGGTCTTCCGACCGTCGGCGGCTGATCCTAAGCCACACAACACACAGGGAGGCGAACCATGGCGTCGCGGCCGTATCTGATCAGCGCCCTTGGCGCGACCTTGCTGCTGGGCGCCTGCGGTGAGTCCAAGCCGATCGTCCCTGCGGCGCAGACCGCGCCGACAGCGGGACGCCTGATCCTGCGGGCCCAGACGGTCCCTGACCTCAAACCCGTGCCCGGGACCCTGACCACCCGCGACATGGCCGAGGCCCGCGCTCGAATTTCCGGCGTGCTGGTCAGCTTGACCGTCAAGGAAGGTGACCTGGTCCGGCAGGGCCAGGTCATTGGACGGGTGAAAGACGACCGCCTTGCCCTGCAGACCGGGGCCTTCGACGCCCAGGTCACGGCCGCCTCCGCCGAGGCCGCGCGCGCCAACGCGGACCTGGGTCGCACGCGCGACCTCTTCTCCCATGGCGTCTACGCCAAGGCCCGCCTTGACCAGGTCGAGGCTCAAGCAAAGGCCGCCAACGCCAATCTTGCGGCGGCGCGCGCGCAGCGGGGCGCGAGCGCGGAACTCGGCGCCCAAGGCTCGATCCTTGCGCCCGCCGCCGGCCGTGTTCTGGTCGCCGACGTGCCGGTCGGCTCGGTGGTGATGCCGGGCCAGACTCTGGCCAAGATCACGGCGGGTCCGATGGTCGTACGCATCGAATTGCCAGAGGGCCAAGCCCGCGCGCTCAAGGTCGGCGACGTCGTCCAGCTGGCGGCCGAGGACCTGCGCGGCGTCGCAACGCGAGGCGCGATCACCCAAGTCTATCCCTCGGTCACGGGCGGACAGGTCACCGCCGACGTCTCCGCCCCTGGCCTGCCGCAGGACCTGATCGGTCAGCGCGTGCGCGCCCAGATCCAGATTGGTTCGCGCCAAGCCTTGATCGTTCCGCGCCGCTATGTCGTCACGCGATTTGGCGTCGATTATGCGAGGCTGGTCCGCGCGGATAACACGATCTCGGAAACGCCTGTTCAAACCACGGCTGGCCCTGCGGCCGACACGGTCGAAGTGCTGTCGGGTCTTCGGGCCGGCGACGTCCTGACCCCCGCCGGAAGCGCCCAATGAACCTCGGCATCTCCGGACGATTGACCAAGGCGACCATCGGCTCGCCCCTGACACCGCTCTTCCTGCTGGCGGCGATCGCCGTCGGCCTGCTGGCCCTCGTTTCGATCCCCCGCGAGGAGGAGCCGCAGATCAGCGTGCCCATGGTCGACATCATGGTCGCCGCGCCTGGCCTGCGGGCGCCGGACGCCGTGGAGCTGGTCGGCAAACCGCTGGAGACCATCGTCAAGAGCGTGACCGGCGTCGAGCACGTCTACACCTTCGCCGACGATAACCAGATCATGGTCACCGCGCGCTTCGACGTCGGGACCGACCCGGACGCCGCGGCGGTGCGCATCCACGAGAAGATCCGCGCCAACTACGATCGCATCCCGGCCGGCATCGCCGAGCCGCTTATCCAGACCCGCGGCATCAATGACGTGCCCAGTCTGGTGCTGACCCTGTCGCCCAAGCCGGGCGCCGCCGGCCAATGGACCGACCAGGCGCTCCATGAACTGGCCAGCAAACTGCGGACAGAGGTCGCCAAGGTCGACAATGTCGGCCTGACCTTCATTGTCGGTGGCCGTCCGCAGGAGATCCGCGTCGAGCCCGATCCGGCCAGGCTGGCGCAGCACGGCGTGTCGCTGGGCGCGCTGATGGACACGATCCGCCAGGCCAACCGCGCCTTCCCGGCCGGTCAGGTGCGCAACGGCGGGGAGGCTGTCGACGTGACGGCCGGGCGAACCCTCGCCAACGCAACCCAGATCGGTCTGCTTGCCCTGCCCTCCACCAAGGGCGAGAGCGTCTATGTCCGCGATGTCGCCCAGGTCATCGAGGCGCCGCGCGAAGATCAGGCGCGCGCCTGGCGCTATGCGCGCGACGGGGGGAGTTGGAGCGAGGCGCCGGCCGTCAGCCTGGCTATCGCCAAGCGCAAGGGCTCCAACGCCGTGGTGGTTTCGCAGGCCGTGCTGGCGCGGGTTGAAGCCCTGAAGGGGTCCTTGTTGCCCGACAGCCTGAGCGTGGCTGTGACCCGCGACTATGGCGCGACGGCCAACGAGAAGGCCAACGAGCTCTTGTTCCATCTTGGACTGGCGACGGTGTCGATCGTCATCCTGATCGGCTTCGCCATCGGCTGGCGCGAAGCCGGGGTCACCGCCGTGGTCATTCCGACCACCATCCTGCTGACGCTCTTCGCCTCCAACCTGCTCGGCTACACGATCAACCGCGTCAGCCTGTTCGCCCTGATCTTCTCGATCGGCATCCTCGTCGACGACGCCATCGTCATGATCGAGAACATCGCACGCCACTGGGCCATGGCGGACGGCAGAAGCCGGGTCGACGCCGCGGTGGACGCGGTGGCCGAGGTCGGCAATCCGACCGTGGTCGCCACCTTGACCGTCGTCACCGCCCTGCTGCCGATGTTGTTCGTCTCCGGGCTGATGGGCCCTTACATGGCGCCGATCCCGGTCAACGCCTCGGCGGCGATGGTGTTCTCCTTCTTCGTCGCCGTGGTCATCGCGCCCTGGCTGATGGTGCGTTTCGCGCGCAAGACTCTCGCGACCGGCGACGCACACCACGATGAAGGCAGGCTTGGCGCGCTCTACCGCGAGGTCGCCGGTCGGGTGATCGCCACCCGCAGGTCGGCCTGGACCTTCCTGATCGCGGTCGGTCTCGCCACCCTCGTCGCCTGCGCCATGTTCGCGACCAGGACCGTGACGGTGAAGCTGCTGCCCTTCGACAACAAGTCGGAGCTTCAGGTGGTGCTCGACATGCCGGAAGGCACGTCGCTGGAGGGGACACAGAGGGCTCTGGCCGACGCGGCCATGATTGCGCGCGACCTTCCGGAGGTCGTCGCCATTGACGCCTATGCGGGGACCGCCTCGCCGTTCAACTTCAACGGCCTGGTGCGTCACTACTACCTGCGCAACAAGCCCGAGATGGGCGACCTTTCCGTCGCCCTGGCCGAGAAGGGCGAGCGCCACCGCTCAAGCCACGCCATCGCGCTGGATCTGCGCCAGAAGCTGGCCAAGGTGGCCCTGCCCGCCGGTGCGGCGATCAAGGTCGTGGAAGCGCCCCCCGGGCCGCCGGTCATGGCGACTCTGCTGGCCGAAATCTATGGCCCGGACGCCAAGACCCGGCGCGCCGTCGCAGAGCAGGTGAAGGCCACGTTCCGCTCGGTCCCCTACATCGTCGATATCGATGACAGCTATGGCCAGCCCCGCCCTGGCCTGCGCCTGGTCCCGGACCGCGATCGGCTCGAAGCTCTGAAGGTCAGCGACCGGGACGTCTACGATTCTGTCGCCGCCGCTTTGGGCGGCCAGGTGGTCGGCTACGCCCATCGGGGCGAAGGCCGCGATCCGTTGGAGATTTCCGTTCGCCTGCCGCAAGCGGCGCGCAGCTGGGGTGAGGGCCTGGCCGCCATGCCGGTGGCCGTGTCGCAAGGCCCGGGCGGCGGGCGCCTGGTCTCGTTGGGCGAGGTCGCCACAGCGTCCAGCGAGCCGGGCTCGACCCATATCTTCCGCCGGGACGGGCGCGACGTGGACATGATCATGGGTGAGCTCGCCGGCGCCTATGAGGCGCCCATCTACGGCATGATGGCCGTCGACAAGGCGCTCAGGACCGCGGACTGGAAGCCCGGCCTCAAGCCGGACATCCGCATGCATGGCCAGCCGGACGACGAGAGCCGGCCGACCCTGCTGTGGGATGGCGAGTGGGAGATCACCTGGGTGACCTTCCGCGACATGGGCGGCGCCTTCGGGGTCGCGATCCTGGGCATCTATGTCCTGGTGGTCGCCCAATTCAAAAGCTTCCGCTTGCCGTTGGTTATCCTGACGCCAATTCCGCTCACCCTGGTGGGCATCGTCATCGGCCACATCCTGTTCCGGGCGCCGTTCACCGCCACCTCGATGATCGGCTTCATCGCCCTGGCCGGCATCATCGTGCGAAACTCGATCCTGCTGGTGGACTTCATTCGCCACAGCCAGACTGAGGGGCGGCCGTTGCGTGAGGTCCTGCTGGAGGCGGGCGCCATCCGCTTCAAACCGATCGTGCTCACCGCGGCGGCGGCCATGATCGGGGCGGCGGTGATCCTCACCGATCCCATCTTCCAGGGACTGGCGATCTCGCTGCTGTTTGGTCTCGCCTCCTCCACGCTGCTGACCGTCCTTGTCATTCCGGCGATCTACGTGGTGCTGCGGGACGACGGTGTGGCGCTCCCCAAGAGGGCGGCGTGAGCGGCTGCCCCCTCCGCGGGCTCCTTGATCTTACATGCGTATGTTCTACATTAAGCAGATGAACGCCGCCCTTGCCGTCCGCCCTTCCTCCGAGCTTTCCGAACTGGCCGATAGCGCCCAGTCGGCGGCGCGCCTGTTGAAGCTGCTGGCCAGCGAACAGCGGCTGTTGCTGCTTTGCCGGCTCGTCGAGGGCGAAGCGTCGGTCGGCGTCCTGGCCGAGCATGCGAAATTGGCCCAATCGGCCGCGTCTCAGCACCTGGCCAAGATGCGCGCCGAAGGCCTGGTGGCCACCCGGCGCCAAGCCCAGACGATCTACTATCGACTGGACGATCCGGCGGCCGTGCGGGTGCTGGACGCGCTTTGCGAGATTTATCGAGGCCAAGCCGCCGGGGCCCAATAGCGCGTGCCGTCAAGTCGCGCGGAGTGAGGTCTGAATTCAGCGTCGGCTGCGCCTTGGGGCCTAGCTCATAGCGTCAGCCTGGCTGGCGGGCGACGAGGTCTATCAAGGCTGACATGCCGGAATGACCTGTCCCCTCTTCGATCACCGCGTCGTAGGAGGTCAGCTCAAGAATCTGCAAGCCTGCGAAAGCCTCTCCAAGCAGGTCTTCAGTATAGAGGTTCTCGACGATCGGGGGCCCGCCGGTGCGGTAGCCCAGCTGCTCTGGCCGATAGCCTTCGAGGAGCAACAATCCCCCCGGCGCCAGCGCCTGCCGCATGCCTGCGAAAAGGCGCGAGCGCAGATCAGGGCCGGCGAACTGAATGAAGATGGCGGCGACGACGTCGAAGGACTCGGTCGGCCAGGACCACGTCTCCAGGTCGGCAAGCTCAAGCTGCAGTTCGACGCCGCGCTGCTCGGCTAGCCTTCGCGCCTTGCGCTGGGCGGCGCGAGAACCATCAAGCGACACCACCTCCAGGCCCTGCTCGGCCAGCCAGACCCCATTGCGCCCCTCTCCGTCGGCCACCGCGAGCGCCCGGCGGCGACCTTGCAGCCGCTGCTTCTGGCGCGACAGGAACGCATTGGGGCGCTCACCGAAGAGGTAAGTCTCTCCGGCGTAGCGCTGATCCCATAGCTCGACACCCGGGTTGCTCATTCCGTCAGACCTCCACACGCCCGAAGGGGGCATTGGCACGGGGTGGCGGCGCCCTGCGCCTGTTCGTCGGCGATTAGCATTCAGAGCTTCAGTTCCAGAACGAGGCTGGGTGACTCGTCGGCGACGCGGCGCACTCGGGTGAAGCCAGCCTGCCTGGCGACCTCGGTCAGACGCCCCGGTCCGGCCGCGGCGCCCAGCGCCAGCCCGACCTCCTGGCTCATCGACACCGGCGTGCAAATCATCGTCGAGGCCGAGTACATGATCCGGCTGAATGGATTCTTGAGGTTCTCCGACAGGCTGTCGGCGGCGTTCGGTTCCACCAGCATGCAGGTTCCGTCCGCGGTCAGGCGCGAGCGCATATGATGGGCCGTGCCCACCGGGTCGCCCATGTCGTGGAGCGCGTCGAACATGGTGATGAGGTCGAATTCCCCGCCTTCGCCGAAGTCCTTGGCCGCGGCTTGCTCGAAGCGGACGCGCCCCGCCACCCCTGCGGCCTCCGCTGCAGCGCGCGCATGTTCGACTGAGGGGCCGTGGTAATCGAAGCCGACGAAATGGGCGTTCGGGAATGCCTGGGCCATCATGATAACGGCCCCACCGTGCCCGCACCCGACGTCGGCGACACGCGCGCCCGCCTTCAACTTGGCTTCCACGCCCTCTAACGCCGGGAGCCAGACTTCGAGCAGGTTGGCCGCGCGGCCGGGTCGGAAGAAGCGCTCCGTGCCGCGGAAAAGGCAGCCGCAGCGCTCGTGCCAGCCCAGGCCAAGGCCGCTCCGGAAGGCTTGCGCCACTTTTGGCTCGTCGAGGAACATCGCGGCCGCGAGTTCGAACCCGCCGCCCATGTAGGCTGGCCCGTCCTCGTCGACCAACACCGCCCTCTGCTCGGCGTTGAGCCCAAACCGGCCATCAGCATCGTCGTAGTCAACGTAGCCGGACGCCGCCTGGGCCGCGAGCCACTCCCGCACGTTGCGCTCGTTGACGCCGGCCGTCTCGGCCAGTTCGGCCGAGGTGCAGGGCCCGGCCGCGGCCAGCGCCTTATAGAGCCCCAGGCGATCTCCGAGCACCGCCAGCGAAACCGACATCGCCGCGCCGATCTCGCCCGCGATCTTGCCTTTGAACAGGTCGAGCTTGGTGGGGCCGTCCGTCATTTTCGCAAGTCCTCCGCGTGGCGTGCTACCGACGTTGCGCGCCTTGCGGCCACGCTCACCGGTCACCAGTCTTCCCAGATATCCATCGCGGCATCCAGACGCTGCGCGGACTTCTTGACGCGCCCTGCGCCGCCTCGCCTGGATGTCTGGGCTCGTCTATGCCCCCAGCGCGCGCCAGGCCACATAGGCGGCGACAAGCAGGACCAGGCCGGCGAACAGGCGCCGTGCGAGAACGACGTGGCCCGCCAGCAGGCCCGCGCCGCGGACCCCCAAGGCGCCACCGCCCAAGCCCCCTAGGATAAAGAGCAGGGCGATCGGCCAGTTCACCTGGCCAGAGACCGCGTAGTTCAGGGAGGTCGCCGCCCCAAACACCGACACCGAGAGCAGCGAGGATGCTGCGGCGTTGGCCAGGGTCATACCGGTTGCGGCCATCAGGCCCGGCACGATCAGGAAGCCGCCGCCGATCCCGAAGAAGCCCGCCGCAACCCCCGTCAGCACGCCCAGCGGGGCGAGTTTCATTATCAGCGGCAAGGTGATGTGGACGTCTGGGTCACCGGCCGACTTTGGCCGTCGCAGCATCGACAATGCGATGGCCGCCATCGCCGCGGCGAAGAACAGCAGCAGGCGCTGGCCATCGACCGCCTTGGCGAGGCTTGAGCCGAGGAAGGATCCCATGAGGCCCGCGCCCGCGAACACCGTCGCGCAGGGCCATTTCACCCGCCCGCCCCGGCCGTGGCCCAGCAGGCTGATCGCCGCATTGACGGCGACAGCCGCGGCCGAGGTGCCGATCGCCACATGGGGATCGTCGATACCCACGACATAGAGCAGGAGCGGCGTCGCCAGCACCGAGCCGCCGCCGCCGAACAGCCCCAGCAGAGCGCCGACCACAAGGCCGCTCATCAGAGCCGAAACGATCTCATAGACGGTCATGGCGGCGAACACCGATCAGGCTTGTATCTGCATATATTCGCATATATGTTATTGCCTGACAGTGCAACCTGAGAGTTACGCCATGCGCGATCCGACCGCCCCACCCGACCCCGTCGCAGTCTCCGCTGTCGCGAAGATCGACGCCGCACGGGCCGACGCGGCCCTGCGCCCGCAGGTGAAGGCCTTTTTCGACGAGGCGACCTTTACGGTGAGCTATGTCGTGCGCGATCCGGGCTCGAAGGCCTGCGCCATCATCGACAGCGTCCTCGACTATGATCCGGCATCGGGTCGAACCTCGCACGGCTCGGCGGACGCCGTGATCGACTATGTTCGAGCTGAGGGATTGGAGGTGGTCTGGCAGCTGGAAACCCACGCCCATGCCGATCACCTCTCGGCCGCGCCTTACCTTCAGGCGGCCCTAGGCGGCCAACTGGCCATCGGCGAGGAGATTGTCCGGGTCCAGCAGACGTTTGGCGCCCTCTTCAATGTCGGTTCCGATTTTGCGCGCGACGGTCGGCAGTTCGACCACCTCTTTCAGGACGGCGAGGCCTTCGCCATTGGCGCGCTCCAGGCCATCGCCTTGCATGTGCCCGGCCACACGCCGGCCTGCATGGCCTATGTGATTGGCGATACGGTCTTCGTCGGCGACACCCTGTTCATGCCCGACTATGGCACCGCCCGGTGCGACTTCCCCGGCGGAGATGCAGCGACCCTCTACCGGTCGATCCAGCGGCTCTTGACCCTGCCCGACGCCACCCGGGTGTTCCTGTGCCATGACTACAAGGCTCCGGAGCGCACGGAGTTCGCCTGGGAGACGACGATCGGCGAGCAGCGCCGCGAAAACGTTCATGTCCATGCCGGGATCAGCGAGGCCGCATTCGTGGCGCTGCGCGAGGCGCGCGACAAGACCCTCGGCGTGCCGCGGCTTATCCTGCCCTCGGTGCAGGTCAACATGCGTGGCGGCCATCTGCCCGACCCGGAAGCCAACGGGGTCCGCTATCTGAAGATCCCCCTCAACGCCGTTTGATTGCGGCCTGTGATCAAGGCGTTCGCGATGGCCACCGTCCCGACCGTCGGGCCTCCTCGGCCCCAGCCGAGCCGACCCGCCAAGTTCATTGGTGACACAGGGGCGGCGCCGGAGACACCCCCGCATCGTGAAGGCGCCGCGAGCACGCGGCGTGGGTGTCACCGACGCCTCGACCCCAGGCTTGGAGGCCGTGCTCGACTTGGAGAGACCGACCTTGGTTCGCGTCGATGCGGAGGGCCCCATCGGTAAGCCCGTCGGGTCAGAAGGGCTGGCTATGAAGGGGCTCCAGCTCCCGCGCCTCCTCTGCGGCACGCTTCAGAATGCCGAGAACGCGCCGCTCCAGGAACCCCCCGCCCCCATGGCCCACGCCTCGCGCCAAGCCCTCTAGCAGGTACACGCTCAGGCGATCGAGGTTCGGCCCAACCCCCGCCGGTGGATCAACGGCGGGCCTATGGTCTCCGTCCCGCGCCGACGAACATCGGGCAGCCGCCAAGCGGGCGCGCAGGTCGTGATCGGTGCGGGCGCAGCATTCAAGCTCGGCCATCGCCACGAAGGGCGTCTCGCGCAGTAGCGCCCAATAGGCCTCGATGGCCGAGCTGTGGGAGTTGCTTACCTCCGGCGCGCCAACCGTCGCCGCCACCCGCTCGGCCCTTAACCGGTGCAGGTGCAGGACCAGGGCCTCCGAGAGCTGGTCTGGGTCGGGAAAGTGATAGTTGATCGCGGTGCGGACCAGGCCGGCGGCCCGGGCGATCCGCTGATGGGTTGCGGCGTGATAGCCTTCCTGCGCGACGATGAGCATGGCGGCGTCGAGAATTCGCCGCCGCGTCGCCTCGCCCTTGCAGCGCCGCTGGTCCGTCTTGGCCGGGCCCCTTGGCCTTGAGCGCACTTTCCTGCGCGATCGCGGCCGCTCCTGTTCCACCGACATTTCGTTCAGGCTCCGCGATGGGCGCCGAGAAAGGTCGTCAGCGCTAGATTGAAGGCGTCGTTCCGGTCGCCCGACACCATGTGACCCGCGCCGGCGACGTCGCTGAACGCGGTGTGAGGCGCGAGAGCCAGGAAGGCCTTGGCCGCGTCCTCGCTGACCAGCTCGCTCATGCGCCCGCGGATGAGATGCATCGGCAGCTTGAGCCGGCGCACCTGTTCGTCCATGTCGCGCCGGGGGCCGCGTTCGTGCTCCTCCTGGGCGCTGGCGACGAAGCGGGGATCCCAGTGCCAGCGGTAGCGTCCGTCCGGCCGCAGGCGCAGATTCTTGGTCAAACCCGAGAGGTCGCCGGAGCGCGGGCGGTTCGGCAGATAGGCGGCGATAGCCTCCGCCGCCGCTTCGGGGCTCTCGAACCCGTCCTTCAGGTGAGCCCCCATGAAACCCATGATCTTGGCGACGCCCGAAGCGTCCATGTCCGGGGTGATATCCACCAAGGTCAACGAAGAGAAACTCCCCGGGGCGATCCAGGCCTCGGCGTAGAGGCCAGCCAGACCTCCAAGGGATGCGCCCACGAGAGCCGGTTTGCCGCCCAGTTGATCGGCGACGCAGACCAGATCCTCGGCGAACCGCTCCAGCCGGTAGTCGCCCTCGGGCGACCACTGGCTATCCCCGTGGCCGCGAAGATCCAGCGTGACGACGCGCCATCCGCGGGCGGCGAGGTCTTTCGCGGCTCCCGACCAGGAATGCCGCGTCTGTCCGCCGCCGTGGGCCAGCAGCGCCGCGGGGCCATCGGGAGGACCCACGGCGTCCGCGGCCAGGATCAGGCCGTCGGCGCTGGCGAATATTCGCCGCTCGGTCTGGCTCATCTCCGAATTCCGCCGAGACGTCACTTGGCCGAGAGCACGATCCTCATCGACAGGTCGGCGTACTCACCGCCTGCGCGCCGGTTGTGTCTCACGATGGCCCTGTAGCGGGTCATGGCCTTGTCCGCCGAGGCGCGGCTGCACCAGTTGACGTCGTAGGCGTCCAGTTCGCGATTGAGGAAGGCGTTGCGGCAGACGCGGCCGGCGGCCAGGCGGACCTCGTGGCGAACGGCGACCTTGGCCTTGCCGCGAATGCTGATCGCCTCCCTGGTGGGCGCCCGGGTGACGGTCACGGTGGACAAATCCTGGCCCTGCGCTTGGGCCGCCGGCGCGAAGCCGAGGGCGGCCGCGCTGGCGATCAGGCCGGTCGCCAAGGCGCCGAGCGTCCGGTGACGGTTGAGAGTCGTGGGGAAGGTGGTGGCAGGCATGTGGCCTCCTTTGATGACCATGCGAGCCTATCCCGGCCTCCGCCAAGCGCCCTTGCCCGCCGTCAAAGGGCGCCTTGATGTCTGCCCGAGGGTGCGACACCCCAGGGTCGCCGCACGCCGCCGCATGTCGCATGACCCGCGAGGAGGGCGCGTCCGTTTGATTCTGATCATTCGGACCTCGCCCAGGTGAGAGGAGACTGCCGCCGAACCCCCCGGAGGCGGAATGGATACCTTGCTGGCCGACCTTGAGGCGCTGCTGGGCGCCGAGCACATACTGACCGGCGCGGAGGCGACCGGATGGGCCTTCAGTTCCTGGACCCGGCTGGGCGCGCCGCGGGCGATCCTGCGGCCCGCCACCACTCAGGAGGTGTCGGGGATCCTGCGCCTGGCTCACGCCGCCCGTGCGGCCGTGGTCCCTTGGGGCGGCCGCACGGGCCTGGTGGACGGCGCCTTCGCCGAAGGCGCTCTGGCGCTCAGCCTCGACCGCATGACCGCGGTCGAGGAGATCGACCCGCTCGGCGCCACCATGACCGTTCAGGCCGGTTGCGTCCTTGAGGCCGCCTGCGCCGCGGCGACCGCGGAGGACCTGTTCCTGCCGGTGGACCTGGGTGCGCGGGGCTCGGCCACCATCGGCGGGGTCGTCTCCACCAATGCCGGCGGCAACCGGGTGCTCCGCTACGGCATGACGCGGGACTCCGTCCTGGGCCTGGAAGCGGTGCTGGCCGACGGGACGGTGATCTCCTCCCTCAACCACTTGATCAAGAACAACGCCGGCTACGATCTCAAGCAGCTCTTCATCGGATCGGAGGGCACCCTGGGGGTGGTGACCCGTGCGGTGTTCCGGCTGCGCCCCAGGCCGGTGTCGCAGGAAACGGCCTGGCTGGCCGTGGATCGGTTCGAGGCCCTGTCGCCCCTGCTGCGGTCCCTGGAGTCGTCTCTGGCCGGCTCGCTGTCGGCCTTCGAGGTGATGTGGCCGGCCTTCTATGACCTCGTCACCACCCCGCCGGCGGCGGGCCGCCCCATCCTGCCCGCAGGCCACGCCTATTACGTGCTGGTGGAGGCCCTGGGGCCGGATCTGATCCGCGACGCCGCGCGGTTCGAACAGGTGCTGACCGACGCTCTCGAGAGCGGCCTCGTGGCCGACGCGGCCATCGCCAAGTCCCAGGCCGAGCGGGACCGCATGTGGGCCCTGCGGGACGACGTCGCCCAGACCGCCCGCAACGGTCCCATCATCACCTTCGACGTCAGCCTGCCCATCGCGGCGATGGAAGCCTATGTCGCCGAGGTCCGCGGCGCGCTGGCCGCCCGTTGGCCACAGGCGGGGATGACCGTCTTCGGCCACCTGGGCGACGGCAACCTGCACCTGATCATTGGCGTCGTCGAACCTGACACCCGCTCGGAGATCGAGGAGATGGTCTATGGGCCGCTTCGCGCCCGCGCCGGCTCGATCTCCGCCGAGCACGGGATCGGCCTGCAGAAGCGCCCCTACCTCGCCTATTCCCGCAACCCCGAGGAGCTCGCCCTGATGCGCACGCTGAAGACGGCCCTGGACCCGCGCGGCATCCTCAATCCCGGCAAGGTCATCCCGCTTGATGATCGGCAAAGCCTGACTTGAGCAAGTTCCGCGGGTGCGGCGGCCATTGGGCCGTTCCCCGCGCCGCAGGACGCGCGCCAAGTTGGTGGCCGAAGAGGTTCCGCTCATGCGTACGAGACACAGGCTCCGAGCCCGACGACAGGGCGACGCCGCCGAGCTGCTGATGGCCTTGCGACCACCGGCCGAGTGGGTGCTGAGTGCGGCCCTGCGGCGGCTGGCTCGGCGGCGGCCCGAGGTCTTTGAGCGGCTGGGCGCCTTTGGCGAGGCGGCTTTCGTGATTGTCCCCGACGGATCTCCGGTGGCCTTCCGGCTCGCTCCGCAGGGCGCCTCGGCGGGTGTCCAGGTGCGTCGGCGCAACGACCGCTCACCCAGCGTTGCGCGGATCGAGGGCCCGCTCGGCGCCCTGCTAGGCTTGTTCGACGGCTCCGTGGACGCCGACGCCGCGTTCTTTTCCAGGGCGATCCGGGTGAGCGGCGACATCGAGGCGGTGATGGCCCTGCACAACACCCTGGAGGCCGCCGACCTGACTCTCGCCGACCTGCTGGGCCTGTCGGGACCAGCCAGCCAGATGGCCAACGAAGCCGTCCGCTTCGCCCGCACGGCCGCCAGCGCCAAGGCTGCGTGGGCCTGATGGGATCGATCGAACTCGTCTGCCCGGCCGGCTCGCCGGCCATGCTTCGGGCGGCTATCGAAGCCGGCGCCGACAGCGTCTATTGCGGCCTGCGCGATGAGACCAACGCCCGCAACTTCCCCGGCCTGAACTTTTCCCCCGCTGAATTGAAGGCGGCCGCCGCATGGGCCCATGATCGCGGCGGCAAGGTGCTGGTGGCGGTGAACACCTTCGCCCGCGCCGGCGAGGTCGACGCCTGGCGGGCTTCGGTGGACAGCGCCGCGGCCGCGGGCGCCGACGCCATCATCGTCGCCGACCTGGGGGTGCTGGCCTACGCCCAGGCCCAGCATCCCGGGTTGAGGCTCCACCTCTCGGTCCAGGCCGCCGCCGGCTCAGCCGAGGCCATCGCCTTCTACGCCCAGGCCTATGGCGTGAAGCGGGTGGTCCTGCCCCGCGTCCTGTCCGCGCCGGAGATCGCCGCCCTGGTGCGCGAGACCGATGTGGAGGTGGAGGCCTTTGTCTATGGCGGGCTCTGCGTCATGGCCGAGGGACGCTGCGCCCTGTCCTCCTACGCCACCGGCAAATCCCCCAACCTGGCAGGGGTTTGCTCACCGCCCGAAGCCGTCTCCCTGGAGGAGACCGACGGACTGCTGACCCCGCGCCTCGGGGGCTTCATGATCGACCAGGTCGCGCCGGGAACGGCCGCCGGCTATCCAACCCTCTGCAAGGGCCGCTTCGAGGCCGAGGGGACCGCGTCCCACCTCTTCGAAGACCCCACCAGCCTCAACGCCATGGCCCTGCTGGCGGAACTGCGGACCGCCGGGGTCCGGGCGGTGAAGATCGAGGGCCGTCAGCGCGGCAAGGCCTATGTGGCCCGGGTGGCGGGAGCCTTCCGCGCCGCCCTCGACGCCCTGGACCGCGGCGAGACCACCGCCCCCTACGAAGCGCGCCTCACAGGCTTGGCCGAGGGCGGCCGGGAGACCGCCGGCGCCTACCGGAAGGCCTGGCGATGAGCGACGCCCACATCGAGATCGTCCTGGGCCCGCTGCTGTTCAACTGGTCGCCCGAGCGCATCGCCGACTTCTACGCCGCTGTCGCCGAGGAGAGCGATCTCGACCGCGTCTATCTGGGCGAGGTGGTCTGTGGAAAGCGCGAGCCCTTCATCTCCGGGCCTCTGGCCGAGGCGGCCGAGCGGCTGACGCGCGCCGGCAAGACGGTGGTCTGGTCGACCCAGGCCCTGCCCACGACCCCCCGTGACCGCCGCGGCGTCGCGCAGCTGGCCGGTGGGGAGGGCCTGGTGGAGATCAACGACGTCTCGGCCCTGGCCCATCGCCCCCCCAGCGCGGCCTTCGTGGCCGGGCCCCTGCTCAACATCTACAACGAGGCCGCCGCGCGCGAGCTGATGGCTCGCGGCTGTGTCCGCCTGTGCCCCAATGTCGAGCTGTCGCTGCCGGCTATCGGCCGCCTGGCCCAGGCCTGCCCCGGGCTGGAGATCGAGCTCTTCGCCTATGGGCGCCTGCCCCTCGCCCTGTCGGGGCGCTGCTACCACGCCCGGGTGCGGGGGCTGCACAAGGACTCCTGCCAGCTGGTCTGCGACCGCGATCCCGATGGTCTCGCGGTGCGGACCCTGGAGGGTCAGGACTTCCTGGCGGTGAACGGCGTCCAGACCCTCTCCCATGGGACGCAGGTGGCCGACCTGCCGATCGCCGAGTTGCGCGCGGCCGGGGTCGGAGCCCTGCGCCTGTCGCCCCACACCGGGGACATGCTCAAGGTGATCGCGGCCTTCCGGGGCTTCAGCCAGGGGCGGCTCTCGCCCCAGGACCTGGCGGCCCGGATTCGCGAAGCCGGGCCGCCGGGGCCCCTGGTCAACGGCTATCTGCACGGCCGGGCGGGGGTCGACTGGGCGCCCGCGGCATGAGCGCCTGTCCCTCGCGAAGGGGCTTCGACGTCGTCGTGCTGGGGGGCGGCATCGCCGGCGCGGGCCTGGCCGCCCAACTCGCCGGCGAGCTCCGGGTGGCCCTGGTGGAGCAGGAGCCGCAGCTCGGCTACCACACCACCGGCCGCTCGGCGGCGATGTACATCCCCTCCTATGGCGGCCCTGCGGTCTGGCCCCTGACCGCCGCCAGCCGCGGGTTCTTCGAGGACCCGCCGCGCGGCTTCGCCGGGCGCCTGCTAAGCCCGCGGCCGGTGCTGCACATCGCCCGGGCTGACCAGGCCGACCGCCTTGACGACTTCGCCCGCGGGAGCGCTGGGGTCGCCGCCCTGCGCCGGCTTGGCCGTGACGGGGCCTTGAGGCGGGCGCCGATCCTGAGGCCACAGGCTGTCGCCACCGCCCTGCTGGAGACCGAGGCCGGAGACCTGGACGTGGCGCGGCTGCACGGCGGCATGGTGCGCCGGGCGCGGGAGGCCGGCGCCGTCATCCTCGCCGACGCGGGCTGGCCGCAGATCGATCGCGAGGGCGCGCGATGGCGCGTGCGGACCCGCCAGGCTCTGCTCCTGGCGCCGATCCTGGTCAACGCCACGGGCGCCTGGGCCGACGCAACCGCCCAGGCCGCCGGGCTTGCGCCGATAGGCCTGACGCCACGGCTGAGGACCGCCATCCTGGTCGACGCGCCCCGCGAGATCGGCTTCCATGACTGGCCGGTGGTGAAGGATATCGACGAGCGCTTCTACTTCCGCCCCTTCGGCGGGCGGCTGCTGATCACCCCGGCCGATGAGGCGCCGAGCCCACCCTGTGACGCGACCCCCGACGAGTTGGACATCGCCTGCGCCATGCTGCGCTTCCATGATGTGGCCGATCATCCGGTGACTCGAATCCACCACCGCTGGGCGGGTCTGCGCACCTTCGCCTCCGATCGCGCCCCGGTGATCGGCTGGTCGCAGGCCGCGCCGGGGTTCTTCTGGCTGGCCGGGCTGGGGGGCTTTGGCATCCAGACCGCCCCAGCCGTATCTCGACTGGCGGCCGCCCTGGTGCGAGGCCGCCGCCCGCCTCAGGACTTGTCCGACCACGGCGTGGACGCTGAGATCTACAGCCCCGCCCGTTTGAAGCAGTCCCGGGCCGCCTCCGTCCCGTCCCTCGCCGCCCGCATCGACGGAAGCGTGCTGGTGGGCCCGGTAGGACTCGAACCTACAACCAGACCGTTATGAGCGGTCGGCTCTAACCATTGAGCTACAGGCCCCTGCAGCGACGGGGCGGGTTACCACGGGCTGCACGACCATTAAAGCCGCCGTTCAGCTTGGCCTTGTCATCAGGGAACCCAGCGCCGCGTTCACCGTTCAAATGCGGGGTGTTACAGTCAAGCTCGCACCCTCTGGGAGATACCTATGAAAACCTTCGTCCGCGCCGGCGCCCTCAGCCTGCTCCTGGCCACCACGATCGCGGCCCCCGCCGCCCTGGCCCAGGCCGCCCCGCCCGCCGCCGACTCCATGTTCCGCGCCACCACCCTGAACCTCTCGGCCTATGGCGAGAGCCGCGTCGCGCCGGACATGGCCACCATCAATCTCGGCGTGAACACCGAGGCGCCCACCGCCTCGGCCGCCATGGCCGCCAACGCGACGCAGATGAACAAGATCTTCGCGGCCCTGCGCCGCGCCGGCATCGCCGACAAGGACATCCAGACCTCGGGCCTCAACCTCAACGCGCAGTACGACTACGTGGAGAACAACCCGCCCCGCCTGCGCGGCTATCAGGCGACCAACCAGGTCACCGTCACCGTCCGTGACCTGGCCCGCCTGGGCTCGGCCGTCGACGCCACGGTCAGCGCCGGCGCCAACCAGGTGAACGGCATCTCCTTTGGCCTCACCGATCCCACCGCCGCCGAGAACGCCGCCCGCGAGGCCGCGGTCAAGGCGCTGAGCGACAAGGCCAACCTCTATGCGCGGGCCACCGGCTACCGTGTCGGTCGCCTGGTGACGCTCAGCGAAGGCGGCGGCTACACCCCGCCCTCCCCCATGCCGATGATGGCCACGGCGCGGATGGAAAAGGACAGCTCCACCCCCATCGCCGGCGGCGAGCTGCGGGTGCGGGTGGACGTGACCGGGCTCTACGAGCTGACGCGCTAAACGAGATCTTTCCTCCCCCGTTTACGGGGGAGGAAAGAGGGCGCGGCCTACCGCTTGATCAGGCCGACCTTCTCGAAGGCGAACTTCAGCTTGTCGGCGATCACCACGCCGGGCGGGGTGTTGGGGCCTTCCATGGCCGCGGCGTAGACCAGCTCGTCGTGGGTCTCGACCGGACCGGCCGCCCAGCCCACCGTCCGCCCGCCGTCCGGAGCGCTGGGGCAGCTGATGTTCACCGGCTGGCGGCTCTTTGAGGTCACGTTCAACAGGTCTTCCAGCGTCCGTGTCGCGCCGTTGCAGGCCGGCAGGGTCCGCGCGCAGGTGACGTTGGAGCCGAAGCGGTGGACGATCTCCCCCGAACCGGTCTCGCCGATCAGCACGCAGGTTCCCGGGTCGCCCACCGTGTCGTTGATCGCCGCATCCAGGGCCGCAGTATCCACGCCCTTGAGGACCGCCGGCGAGCATGCCGCCAGGCTCAGAGCCAGGGCCGCCGCCAGGGTCAGGCGCGGGCTCACGCGGCCTGCTTCATCTCGTTGGCGTCGTCCAGCAGCACGACGGTCGGCGAATAGTTGCGGGCCTCCTCGGCCGGCAGCATGCCGTAGGTGACAATGATGACCTTGTCGCCCTTCTGGACCAGGCGGGCGGCGGCGCCGTTGACCCCGATCACCTTGGAGCCGCGCGGCGCCTCGATGGCGTAGGTGGTGAAGCGGGCGCCGGTGGTGATGTTCAGCACATCCACCTGCTCGTGCGGCAGGATGCCAGAGGCGTCCAGCAGAGCGCGGTCTATGGCGATGGAGCCTTCATAGTCCATGTCGGCCTGGGTCACCGTCGCACGGTGAAGTTTGGCCTTCATCAGGGTCACCAGCATAGGCCGTCCTTACGCACAGGCGCGCGGTCAGCAATCCGCCCCGCGACAGGACTTTCATATAGCCAGTAAGGGGCGCCCGTTCAATTGCCGCGACGCAACATGTTGACCCAGGGTCAACCTCACTCCGCGCCTCGGCTCAATCCTCAGGCGAATTCGCCAACGTTTTCGGCGCGCCACCGCCAAATTCACACGCCTGCTGCAACCCCGGGTTAACAGCGAAGCTCAAATGCGCGAGACTTTGACATTGACGTGATGGCGGGGGCCCAATGCGAAATCCCAAGATCCGAGCCTTGATCGTGGCGGGCGCGACGCTCGCTGCGGTGACCGCCAGCGCCCAGGTGGCGCCCACGCCCGCGCCGTCCACCCGTCCTGGCGCGACCCGCCCCCCGCCCCCCGGCGGCGTCGACTGGGCCGGCGCGGTGGGCGGCCTGCGCCAGAGCGGCGGCGGCAATTCCCCAATCGGACGCGGCCTGGATCAGGCCGCGGTGAACAAGACCCGGGTGCCGATCCTGCTGCCCGCCGACCCCGACCTGATGGGCGGCGCGCGGATCTATTCCTTCGGCGACTACTATTCGATCACCGCCAACCTTTCGGGCGCGCGGGTCTCGCTGACCGGCACGGCGCAAACCACGCCCCTGCCGGCGGGCTCCAAGCTGAACCTGCCCAATGTCGGGCCCGAGCAACTGGTGGTGCAGCGCACGGTGGACGGCCAGCTGGCCAGCTTCGTCCGCTATGGCGTGCTCTACACCGCCGAACTGCGCTGCGACGCGCCTTCGGACCCCCGCTGCCGGACCGAGACCTATGTGCGCTCCCTGGTGGTCAGGAGCACCGTCGTCGTCATGGGCAAGGCGGCCCGCCAGGCCGCCGGACTGGGAGCCTAGGAGATGCGCGCCCCTCTGATCTTCCTGATCCTCATCATTCTCGCGGTCCTGGCCCTGGTGGGATACAATTCCGGCTGGTTTGGAACGCCATCCTCCGCGCCGACGCACACCACGGCGGGCGACATCCTGCCGGGAGGCCCCCTGCCCGACGGCGCCACGGCCGAGCCCGATGAACCGGTCGGCGACGGCGGCGCCGAGCAACTCCCCGACGAGGCCCAGGCCGAGGCCCCCGTCGATCCGGTGAAGACCCCCGACGTCCCGTCCGCCGGCAGCTTCGGCCACTTTGCGGCCGGAGACCTGCTGCCGAAGTCCGGCTCCGGCTATCTCGACCGCACCGCCTGGTCGCCCCAGCTCTGCTTCCCCTTCGCCGACGACGCCTTCGCCAACTCCCAGGTCTATGGGGCCGGGGGCGGCATGGGCCCGAAGGACAAGCCCAGCCAGTGCGACGCCAGCAACTACAGCCTGCCGTGGCGCGACAACTTCTGTGAGAGCCGCGGCCATGCGAGCCCCCTCTGCGCCACCGGCAAGGGCCACCAGGGCCAGGACATCCGCCCGGCCACCTGCAAGAAGGACAAGCACTGGGTGGTGGCCGCCGAGGACGGGATCATCACCGACATGGGGACCTACACCGTCACCCTGACCGGCTCGGCGCCGCCGCACCGCGTCTATCGCTACCTGCACATGCGGATGAACCAGCTGGCCGTGAAGGAAGGCGCCGTGGTCAAGGCCGGCGACAACCTGGGCAAGGCCTCCAACGACTTCGGCGGCACCCCCACCACCATCCACATGCACTTCGAGATCCGCTCCGGGGTGGCCGGAACCTCGACGGACGGCAAGGCGGTGAAGCTGCACACCTTCCTGCCCCCCTATCAGAGCCTGGTGGCCGCCTATGACCGCAAACGCGCGGGGCAGGCTTGTCAGTGACGCGGGACGACGACCTTCCGCCCCGCTGCTGGGGCGTAGGCCTGGTGCGGACGGGCAACACCTCGTTCTGCGAGGCCCTGACCCTGCTAGGCTATGACCCGGTCGCCCAGAGCCCCGGGTTCGAGCAGCTGCGCACCCTGCGAGGCGGCAGCGAGAACGGCGTCGTCCTGCACTACAAGTACCTGGACTACATCTTCCCCGGCTCGAAGTTCGTGCTGATGACCCGACCGCTCGACGCCTGGCTGGCCTCGATGCTCCATGCCCACACCGCTGACCCACGCCCCATCGCCGGCCAGCACGACCGCATCGCTCGACGCATGGCGATCTACGAGACAGTGGGTTACGACACAGCGATCCTGACGGCGTCCTTCCACCGCCACCACGCCGATGTTCGCCGCTATTTCGCGGACCGGCCCGACGACCTGCTGGAAATGGACATCACCGCCGGCGACGGCTGGGACAAACTCTGCCCGTTCCTGAGCGTGCCCGTCCCGGAGGCGGTCTTTCCAAGGCTGAACGCTGGCGTCGCGGCCACCTAGCGAGTCCTTCTCCCCTTGCGGGAGAAGGTGGCCCTGCGGAGCAGGGTCGGATGAGGGGTCGATATGCCTTTCAAGCAAACCCACACCGTCATCCCGGCCATACCGAAGCGGAGAGCCGGGATGACGGTAGTTCTTGTCCTGGCAGCGCAGCGCGACCCCTCATCCGTCAGCTACGCTGACACCTTCTCCCGCAAGGGGAGAAGGACCAGCCTATCAAAGCCCGAACGCGTCGCGGATCAGCACCGCGTTCTGCGCCGGGGTCGTCGCCGAGGTGTCGATCTCCAGGTCGTAGGCCCGGCCCTGGTGCACGCGGTCGTATTGCCAGCGGGCCAGGCCTATCTGCCGGTCGCCGCGCGCCCGTTCGCGGGCCTCCAGCGCCTCCAGCGGCGCGAACAGCCCCACGAAGCGGACCTCGAACCGCGACAGCAGGGCGCGATAGTCGGCCTCGTCGGCGGGATCGAGGATCACGTCATCGACGATCAGCTGGTTTCCCTGCCTAGCCATCGCCGCGATGGCCTGGCGCATGCCGCGCATGGCGGCCTCCATCACCGGCCCGGTGCGGATCGCCACCGACGGCTTGCCGTCCGCCTCCAGGGTCTCGAAGATCATCCCGTCGGCGTGGCCGAACATCGCCTCGGGCAGCATGTCGAGGAAGGCGTCCATGGCGACATGCAGGAACGGCCGGGCGCAGATCTCCTGCAGCGCCCGGGCCGTCGAACTCTTCCCGGCGCTGCCGCTGCCGTTGAGGATGACGATCTGCACGGGCCGCGACATGGCGCCGACCGTGGCCGAAACAGCCGAGCCCATCAACCGACCCCATGGGGAAACGCCCGGATGTCGGGCTCGAGCCACCCGCGCCGCGCCTCGACGGAGAACAGGCGCGTCCCGGTCCAGTAGGCCATCAGCCAGCCGGGGTTCCCCAGCGGCGACACCATCAGGTCGTCCACCACCTCGTGCAGCGGGTGATGCTCGGGGTAGCGTCCCAGGAACGCGGTCGCCGCGCCGATCGAGGCGAGCGTGATGGTGTGATGATAGCCCGCGGCGTCAGTATTCTCGACGCCGGTGGCCTCATTGTAGGCGCAGATCAACCCGGGCATGTCGGCCACGACACGGGCTACAGGCCGATCTCTCAGCAGCCACAGGCAGGCGGCGAAATGGGCCGCGTGGGTCCATTCCGCCTTGGGCAGGGATCGTTCGATTATGCCATCGGCGATGCGCGCGACGGCGTCTTCGGACAGGTAGAACTTGGTCATCAGGGTCTCCTTGAGGGGAAAGCCCGGCGGGCAAAGAAAAACCCCGCCGGCCGGGCGGGGTTGGGGGCTCATTCGAGGAGTTCGGGGCCTATCCCGAACAGATCGCGCGCACCCGCACCGCCGAAGGACGGTGTTGCTGTTGCTGAGCATGGGTCGGGGCGCAGGCCATGGTCACGCTTTGGCGGGGCGGCCCCAGGCTGTCAACCGGCGTTATCTGGCCGCGCCGTCCAGGAAGGCGGTCAGGTCGGCCAGGATCGGCGCCTTGTTGCGGAACGGCACCGACAGCGACAGCACCGATCCGGCGTGATCGACGCCCGCATAGTGCTTTTCCTCCACCTGTCCGCCCGCCGCGCGGATGGCGGCGGCGAGCTTCCTGGTGTTGCGGGGATAGACCGTGCGGTCGGCGTCTCCGGTGGCCAGGAAGGCGGCCGGACTGGACCGGCTGGCGTACTGCCCCGGCTGGGTCGCGGCGAGGTCGGCCGCGCCGCCGAAGGTGCGGCGGGTGATCGGCCCGTCGATGGGGATGAAGTCGTAGGGGCCTGACAGACCCGCCACCGCCCGTATGGATTTCGGGTCGACGCCCTGGGCCCTCAGATAGCGCGTATCGAACCCCAGCATCACCGCGTTGTAGGCGCCGGCCGAATGGCCCACCAGGACGATGCGGCTGGGGTCGCCGCCCAGGTCCTTGGCGTGGTCCCTCGCCCAGCGCACAGCCGCCGCGCCATCCTCCAGGAAGCTGGGATAGGTCACCTCGGGATAGATCCGATAGTCCGGCACGACGGTCAGGTAGCCCTGGGCCGCCAGGGCCTGGCCCACCCAGCGATAGTCCTGCCGGCGTCCGGAATCCCAGGACCCACCGTAGAAGAACACCGCCACCGGCGCGGCCGCCTCGGCCTTGCGCGGCGCGTAGACGTCCAGCCTCTGGCGCGAGAGCGGGCCGTAGGCGGTCCCCATATCGGCGCGGGTGGCGGGATCCTTGGGCGTGAAGGTGGAGAACAGGGTCAGGGGCGAACAGGCCGCGGTCAGGGCCGCGGTCGCGGCCGCCAGGCCGAGCCGGAGAGGATGGGTCATGGGCGGTCGTCCCGTCGGCTGAGGTTCCAGACCTCTACGCGCGAAGGCCCGCATCAGACGCAAGGCCCCTCGCCTTTTGCTTGACGGCGCCTGCGTCACCCGTCGCAATCAGCTCGTGACCGCGCGGCCGTGCAGCCCGCGCCAACAGGGTGGAAATCAGTATGGACGGCGATCAATCCTTGGGCGGCTTCAACACGGCGGGCCTCGCCCAGATCGCCCCCAACCTGCAGGGCGTGGTGGACGCGGGCGACCTGTCGGGCTTTGTCACCCTGCTGTGGCGCAAGGGCGAGGTCGCCCAGGTCAACACCATCGGCCTGCGCGACATCGCGTCCGGCAAGCCGATGACCCGCGACACCCTGTTCCGCATCGCCTCGATGACCAAGCCGATCACCTCGGTGGCCCTGCTGATGCTGATGGAAGAGGGCAAGGTGAAGCTCGACGACCCCATTACCAAGTGGGCGCCCGAGTTTGCCAACATGAAGGTCCTGAAGGACCCGACCGGGCCGGTGGATCAGGTCTATGACGCGCCGCGCGAGATCACCATCGACGACCTGATGACCCACCGCTCGGGCCTGGCCTATGGCTTCACCTCTGTAGGCCCCATCGCCCACGCCTATGAAAAGGCGCTGGGGTCGCCGATCGGCAATCCCCACGCGCCGGACATCTGGATGGCGCGGCTCGCCGAACTGCCGCTCTCCTACCCGCCGGGCGACCGCTTCCACTACAGCCACGCCACCGACGTGCTGGGCTTCCTGGTGGGCCGCATCGCCGGGATGGGCTTCCGCGAGTTCCTCATGGAGCGGATTTTCCAGCCCCTCGGCATGACCGACACCGACTTCTGGTGTCCGCCGGAGAAGCGCGACCGGATGGCCCACCTCTACCGGGTCAATCCCGAGACCGACAAACTGCAGGATGTCTCCTTCATCCACGAGGACGCGCCCCCGGCCTTCTGCGGCGGCGGCGGCGGCCTGATCTCGACGGCCGACGACTACCTGACCTTCGCGCGCCTGATGCTGAACAAGGGCGAGCTCGACGGCGTGCGCCTGATCAGCCCCGCCACCTTCGACCTGATGACCACCAACCAGCTCACCGACGCCCAGCGCGAGATCCCCTTCATGGGCATCCCCTTCTGGATGGGCCAGGGCTTCGGCCTCGGCGTCTCGGTGATCACCGACCCCGAGAAGCAGGCCTGGATGGGCGCGGGCTCCAAGGGCGCCTTCGGCTGGCCCGGCGCCTTCGGAACCTGGTGGCAGGCCGACCCGACCGAAGACATGGTCATGCTCTACCTGATCCAGAACTCCATGCCGCTGGGGCCCGAGGCCGCCAGCCAGCTGGCCACCGGCCAACGCATGGGCGGCCGGGTGGCCTTGCCGGTGTTCCAGAAGCTGGTCTACGGCGCGCTCGGAAAGTAGCCCGCTCTAGAAGCCGCTGAGCGGGTCCCGGGCGGCGACGCACATCGCGCGGCCTTCATAGAGGTCGCCGATCAGGCTGCCGTCGCGGGTGGCGGCCTTGCGCGCCTTCTCGTAGGCGATGTTCTCGGCCGGCGCCCGCTCCCCCGGACCGCAGACCGGGGCGGTGACCTTCACGCCTTCGTTGCACAGGCAGAAGTCCTCGCGCTTATCCAGGCGGCTGGCGGGGACCTTGCACACCGCCGGCAGGCTCTGGCCGCCCACATCCAGGCAGATTGTCCGCTCGCTCGGCGGATTGCTCATCGGCTCGGCCAGCGCCGCGCCGGCGCAGGCGGCGAAAGCCAGGCCCGCGATCATCGAAATACGCATCACGAAATTTCTCCAGGAATTCGGGAACATGACACGCCACAAAGGTGGCGGGTTTCCGGCGGATAAACAATCAACAGATCAATTGACTCTCAACACATGTGTTGATTATTCTTCGGCCATGACCCCGGCCCCTATACCTCTTCATGTGGCGCCAGAAGACGCCCTCGACGCGGTCTTCTTCGCCCTGTCGGACCCGGTCCGCCGCGCCATCCTGGAGCGTCTGGACGAGGGCGCCCTGCTGGTCTCCGAACTGGCGGCGCCCTTCGACATCTCGCTCCAGGCGGTCTCCCGCCACATCCAGGTCCTGGTCCGGGCGGGCCTCGTCCATCAGGCCCGCAGCGGCCGCATCAGCCGTTGCACCCTGGACGCCGCGCCCCTGCACGACGCCGCGGTCTGGATGAACCGCTACGCCAAGTACTGGCAGGCCGGCTTCGAAACCCTGGCCCAACACCTCCTGCGCCTCGACGACGAGCGCACCCAATCCAAGAAGGATGACCGGTGATGAACTACGCCCAAGCCAAGGACACCCTGACCGGCCACCGCGCCCAGATCGCCGCCCTGCGCCAGCAGATGCGCGAGGTTCAGCAGGCGGTCGAACCGCAGCCGGTGGAGGAGTACGTCTTCCAGACCCTGGATGGGCCGGTCACGCTGTCGCAGCTGTTTGGCGACAAGAGCGACCTCTTCGTGATCCACAACATGGGGACCGGCTGCACCAGCTGCACCATGTGGGCTGACGGCTTCAACGGGGTCTATGACCACCTGGCCAGCCGCGCGGCCTTCGTGCTCTCCACCCCCAACACCCCGGCCGTCCAGCGTGACTTCGCCGCCGGCCGGAGCTGGCGCTTCCCGATGGTCAGCCATGTGGGGACCAGCTTCACGCAGGACATGGGCTATCGCGGCGAGAACGGCGGCTGGCATCCCGGCGTCTCGGTGTTCCAGAAGCGCGGCGAGCAGATCGTGCGCGTCTCCGACGCCGAACTCGGCCCGGGCGACGACTTCTGCATCACCTACCACCTGTTCGACATGATCCCGGAGGGCGTCACCGCCTGGAGCCCGAAATACGCCTACGCCTGACCCGTTCACCATCTTCGCTGGCGAAGCCTTTACCGCGGGGGTTCAGGGTCAGGTTCACGGAGGGCCTGACCATGAACCCCATCGCCACGGCGCAGTACGGCCTGTTCGCCGCCAGCCAACGCTTCGAAGCCTCCGCCCAGCGGACGGTCCGCATGGGCGATCCGGCCTCCAACGTGGACTACGCCCACGAGGCCGTCGAGCAGATCACCGCCAGGCACGAGTTCAGCGCCAACCTGGCGGTGATCGGGACCGCGGGCGAGATGACCGACAGCCTGCTGGACATCCTGGCCTAGGCCCATTAGCGCGGACGCATGCCAACGCGTCCGCTCTTCGTCACCCAGGTCTACGAAGCCTCCCTCGCCGCCGAGAAGGGGTTCGAGGGCTTCAACGCCGAGCTCGAAGACGCCTGCCGCATGCTGGCCGACGAGGACATGGCCGGGCAGGCTTGGTGCAGAACCAACGCCTATGGCGGCTACACCTCCTACGCCTCACTGGACGACCTGCCGCAGCGGGCCAGCGTGTTCGGCGAGCTCAAGACCAAACTCGATCGCCACGCCAAGGCCTTCGCCGCCGACCTTCAGATGGACCTGCGCGGCGGCCGCCTGAAGCTGGACAGCCTATGGGTCAATATCCTGCGGCCCGGCGCGGCCCACTCCAGCCACATCCACCCCCACAGCGTGCTGTCGGGCACCGTCTATGTCGCCACCCCCAAGGGGGCGAGCGCGCTCAAGCTGGAGGACCCGCGCCTGCCGCTGATGATGGCCGCCCCGCCCCGACTGGCGGACGCCGAGGAGAGCGCCAGGACCTTCGTCTATCTGCGGCCCGAGCCGGGAAGCCTGATCCTCTGGGAAAGCTGGTTGCGCCACGAGGTCCCGCCCAACGCCGCCAAGCGCGAGCGGATCTCCATCAGCTTCAACTACGGCTGGCGCTAGGCGTTCTCGGACTTCCTCCGACCGACCAGGGCCGTCGGCCGGCGTCATTCGCAGGCCGACGGCGCTGATCGTCAGCTGTCGAGGAAGCTGCGCAGCTTCCGCGAGCGGCTCGGGTGCTTCAGCTTGCGCAGCGCCTTGGCCTCGATCTGACGGATGCGTTCGCGGGTCACGCTGAACTGCTGGCCCACTTCCTCAAGCGTGTGGTCGGTGTTCATGCCGATGCCGAAACGCATCCGCAGGACGCGTTCCTCGCGAGGCGTCAGCGAGGCCAGCACGCGGGTGGTGGTTTCCCGCAGGTTGGACTGGATGGCCGCGTCGATGGGCAGGATGGCGTTCTTGTCCTCGATGAAATCGCCCAGGTGGCTGTCTTCCTCGTCCCCGATCGGGGTTTCCAGGCTGATCGGCTCCTTGGCGATCTTCAGGACCTTGCGGACCTTTTCCAGCGGCATGGCCAGCTTCTCGGCCAGTTCCTCCGGGGTCGGCTCGCGGCCGATCTCGTGCAGCATCTGGCGGCTGGTGCGGACGATCTTGTTGATCGTCTCGATCATGTGGACCGGGATGCGGATCGTGCGGGCCTGGTCGGCGATGGAACGGGTGATCGCCTGACGGATCCACCAGGTGGCGTAGGTGGAGAACTTGTAGCCCCGGCGGTACTCGAACTTATCGACCGCCTTCATCAGGCCGATATTGCCTTCCTGAATGAGATCAAGGAATTGCAGGCCGCGGTTGGTGTACTTCTTGGCGATCGAGATCACCAGGCGCAGGTTGGCCTCGACCATTTCCTTCTTGGCCTGCCGGGCCTCGCGCTCGCCCTTCTGCACGGTCTGGACGATGCGGCGGTAGTCGTCGATCGGCACGCCGGTTTCGGTGGCGAGCGCGGCGATCTCGTGACGGATGTCGCCGATCTGGCTGGCGTCATTCTCGACGAACTTGGTCCAGCGCACGCCGAGCGGCTTGACCTGATCGCCCCAGGCCGGGTTCAGCTCGGAGCCGAAATAGGCCTTCAGGAACTCGTTGCGGCTGATGCCGTAGCTGTCGGCCAGGCGGAGCAGGCGGCCTTCCAGACCCATGAGGCGCTTGTTGATCGCGTAGAGCTGCTCGACCAGGGCCTCGATGCGGTTGTTGTTCAGCTTCAGCGTCTTCAGGTGCTGAACGATGGCCAGGCTGGCGGTCTCATAGGCCTTGCGATCGGCGTCGGAGAGGTCTTCGCCCTTAAGGCGCTTGCCGACCAGCTTCTCCTGCAGGGCGCGGAAGGCGTCGAATTCCGAGGCGATGGCGTCCAGGGTCACCATAACCCCTTCGCGCAGCTCGCCTTCCATGGCGCTGATCGTGGGACCGGCGCCATCATCGAAGTCGTCGTCGTCGTCGCTCTCGCCCTTGGCCACGGCCTCGCCGTCGGCGGTGACCTCGGCCTCGGCCTCTTCGGCCTCTTCTTCCTCAGGCGGCGCGTTGGCCAGGGCCTCGGCGGCGGCGGCGGCGTTGATGCCGTTATAGGTCAGGTCGAGGTCGATGACCTCGCGCAGCAGGATGCGGCCGGTGCCCAGCTCCTCGCGCCAAACCATGATGGCTTCGAAGGTGAGCGCGCTTTCGCACAGGCCGCGGATCATGGTGTCGCGGCCGGCTTCGATCCGCTTGGCGATGGCGATTTCGCCCTCGCGCGACAGCAGCTCCACCGAGCCCATCTCGCGCAGATACATGCGCACGGGGTCGTCGGTGCGGTCGTAGGCGGCTTCCTTCGGGGTCTCAACGACCGCGGTCTCCTCGCGGACCGCGACCTCGCCGCCCTCGGCGTCTTCCTCGGCCTCGACGACGTTGACGCCCATCTCCGACAGCATGGCCAGGGTGTCTTCGATGGCCTCGGAGGTGACTTCCTCGCTCGGCAGCACCTTGTTCAGCTCGTCCATGGTGACGTAGCCGCGGGCCTTGGCCTGCTTGATGAACTTCTTGACGCCGGCATCGGTCAGGTCGAGCAGGGGCCCGTCGCCGCCAGTGGTTTCAGTCGGTTCAGCTTCAGCCGTGGTCGTGCTCATCTAGGTCTCCGATTCAGCCGCAAACCCCCTGCAAGGGTCGGGCCGAAGATGGTGAATGGCGGTCAAAACTGGATCGCACCTAAATACGACCCGTCATCCGCCCTAATCGTTCCATTCTCTGATCGCGCGTTTCAGTGCGTCGCGTTCACCCTTCAGGCGCTCGAGGACCTCCATATCGGAGCGACCGCGAAGGTTGCCCTTGGCGGATCCGATAGCCTCGTCGAGCGCCGCCAGCCTGGAAAGGCGGGCGAAGGCCTGCGACCACTGCGATCTAGCGGCTTCGAGGGAGACATCCGATTTCATGAAGGGCGCGCCCGCTTGCGATGCGGCCCGGTCGATGTCTGTCAGTAGCGCGTTAAACCCGCAGGATGCGAGATGGCGTGTCAGGGTGGCAGAGTCAAGATGTTCGGCGTCCAACCGCAGGCGGATGATTTCCTTCGCCAATTGCGAAAGGGCCGGATCGCCGAATCCCTGGGCGGTGAAGGACTCCTCCAGATGGTCGTCCAGAATCGCCGGGTCGTTGATGGCGTATTGGGCGAGCGCCGCGAGGATCGGATCCAGCCGGGAGCTTTGCGCCACCATGGTTCGCGTCTCGGCCAGGGCCGATTGCGGACGCAACATTTCGTCCTCGGGCTTCCAGAACTTGCCGCGCGTGTAGGGGCGTCGGGCCTGCTGCGGCTGGAACGCCGGCTGCGGCTGGCGGCCGAAGGCCGCGTCGAACCGTCGCAGCAATTCCTCGCGATAGGCCTGCTGCAGGTCCTTGTCGGCGATGGTGGCCGCGATCTGCCGCAGGCGCCCCTTGAAGCCGGCCTTGCGCTCCGGCGTGTCCAGGTTCTCCAGGTCGCGCTCGCGGGCGAACAGGGCGTCGACGAAGGGAATGGTGTCGGCCAGTTGAGTGCGCAGGGCGGCGGGCCCCTGCTCGCGCAGCACCTCGTCGGGGTCCTTGCCGCCTTCCACCACCGCGAACTGGAAGCTCTTCCCGGGCTTGAGGATCGGCAGGGCCCGGTCGATGGCCCTGCTGACCGCCTGGACGCCCGCCCTGTCACCGTCGAAACAGAGGGTCGGCTCGGCGTGATGACGCCACAGCAGCTCCATCTGCTCTTCGGTCAGGGCCGTACCCATGGGCGCCACGGCGGCGATCCCCGCGCGCTGGCAGGCGATGGCGTCCATATAGCCCTCCACCACCGCCAGAGGCGGGGTCTCGCCCGAGGGCGCGGCGGCCAGGATCTTGCGGCTCTCGGCCAGGCCGTAGAGCAGGTGGCCCTTGTGGAAGAGCGAGGTCTCCGGCCCGTTCAGGTACTTGGCCCGCGCCTGCGGATCCATGGCCCGGCCGCCGAAGGAGACGACGCGGCCCCGCGCATCGGTGATGGGGAAGATGATGCGGTCGCGGAAGCGGTCATAGGGCGCCCCGCCGTCCTCGGGGGCGATCAGCATGCCGGTTTCCACCAGTTCGCCCGGATGGGCGCCCTTGGCGATCAGGTAGTCCTTCAGGGCGGTGCGGCCAGCGGGGGAAAAGCCCAGGCGAAAGCGGGCCCACTCGCTCTCGGGAAGCCCCCGGCGCTCCAGGTAGTCACGCGCCGCCTTGCCCACCGGCCGGCGAAGCTCGGCCTCGAACCACTGCGCCGCCAGCTCCAGCCAGTCCGACAAGCTCTGGCGGACCTTCTCCTGCTCGGCGGCGCGGGGATCGACGGCGGGCAGCGGCACGCCGGCCTCGGCGGCCAGCCGCTCGACGGCCTCCACGAAGGTCAGCCGCTCTGTCTCCTGCAGGAAGCTGATCAGGTCGCCGGTCTTGCCGGACGAGAAGTCGAAGAACTGCCCCTTGTCGTCGTTGACGTAGAAGGAGGGCGTCTTCTCCTTGGTGAAGGGCGACAGGCCGACATACTCACGCCCCTGCTTCCGCAGCTTCACCGTCTTGCCGATGACATCGGACGGGCGAAGGCGGGACTTGATCTCGTCGAGGAAGCGTTCGTCGAAGCGCACGCGCCATCATACGAGGCCGGCGACCAATCCGACAGTCTGTCTCAGCCGACGTGCCCCAACTTGTCAGGATTGCGGACCATGTAGATGCCCGCCAGCTTACCGCCCTCCCCTGGCTGGAAGGCGACGGTCATCGGGCCGTCCTCGCGGACCATGATCAGGCCGGGATAGCCGTTGATCCGCACCGACCGGAAGCTGAGCGGCTGACCGTCGGCGCCGCGCCAGGCCAGGCCTTCCATCAGGCGTACGATGTCCTCGCGGCCAATCAGGGGGCGCAGGGCGGCTTTCCGCTTGCCGCCGCCGTCGGTGACCATGACCGCGTCCTGCGCCAGCATCGCCGACAGGGCGCTCATGTCGCCCTGCGCCGCGGCCACCATGAAAGCGGCCGCCAGTTTGGCCGCGTCCTCCTGGCTGACGGTGAAACGGGGCCGGGTCTCCTTCACATGGGCCCGGGCGCGGGTGGCGAGCTGGCGCACGGCGGGCTCGCTCTTTCCGAGCGTCTCGGCGACCTCCGCATAGTCCTCCTCGAAGACGTCGTGCAGCAGGAAGACCGCGCGCTCCAGGGGCGACAATCGCTCCAGGGCCAGGAGAAAGGCCACTGACACATCCTCCGCCCGCTCCACCGGGTCAGTCGCCAGGTCCTCGATCAGCGGCTCGGGCAGCCAGGGGCCGCGATAGGCGTCGCGCTGGCTCTTGGCCGCCCGCATGCGGTCGATGCAGAGACGGGTGGTGGTGCGCACCAGCCAGGCGGCGGGGTCGGCGATGTCATCACCGGCGCGCCTCCAGCGCAGCCAGGCGTCCTGCACGGCGTCCTGCGCCTCCGCCACCGAGCCCAGCATGCGGTAGGCCAGGCGGGTCAGCCGGGGGCGCTGGGCTTCGAAGGCGTCGGTGTCGGTCATCAGGCCGCCAGGAGGTGCATGACCGGCGTGGCCTCGCCCGCCACCGTGACGCGGGAGCAGGCGCGGCCGTGGCCGAGGGCGTACTTCAGGGTGGGATACATCCGCGCCGTCGTCAGGGCGAGCCCGATGGCGACCAGCCCCGTCTCGCCCCAGCGCCGAAGGATGTCGCCTCGCAAGGGATCGGCGGCTTCCATGTCGCGGGTAAGACTGGCCTTGGCGAAGCGCCAGGCAAGCGCGGTGGTCTCGCCCATGGCCGCCTCGTCGCCGGCCAATATGGCGCGCAGGATGGCGGGCTTGACGCCCCCGGCGGCGGCCATGTCCACAGAGATCTGGGTGCAGGGGCCGCAGTCCTCGGCCAGGGTCCCGACGATGCCGGCGGCGGCCAGGGCCTCGGGAGGCGCGGCCTTGCGGTCCACCATCTGGCTGACGAAGCCGAACTTCAGGAAGCTCATGGGCGAGGCGCGCAGGACGACCCGCATGTAGGCGGCGTCATAGCCCCAGGTGCGCTCCATCTTGTCGATCTGGCTTTTCAGCAGGGCGCGCAGCATTCAAATCTCCTCAGGCTTGTGAACGATGGCGATCCCGGCGGCCGCCAAGGTTGGCAGGAAGACCCCGGGGAAGTCGCGGATCAGATCGGCCAGGGGGCTGGCCGAGCAGCTGGCGTCGAACAGGTGGATGGCGCTGTGCAGGGTGAGGAACGCCGCGCCGGCGACCAGGGCTGGCCAGCCCTGGACAGGCCGCCAGGCGAACCAGGCCAGGCCCATCGCCGTCACCAGATAGGCCGCCCCGATGTCGCGGACGAAGTGTGGATTGAAGGCGCCGGTGCTGGGGACGCCCGGCACGGCGTCATACCAGGCGAGCGGCGCAGCCAGTTGGAACAGCGCGTTGGCGCCCAGGATCACGGCCAGAACCACGGCGATGATGCGTGTCATCGAAACCCTCCCGATCAACACCCCAAGGACGGGCGAGACCGGGCGGCTGTGACATCCGCCTAAACGACTTTCGCGATCCAGGCCGGCAGGTCCTTGATGGAGGCCAGCTCCACGAAGCGGTCATGGCCAGCCGGCGCGTCGGCCAGCTCGTGCGCCCAGGTCAGGGGATAGGGCACGTGGGCGGCGTAGGCGCCCGCCTCCAGGGCCGGCAGGATATCCGAGCGCATGGAGTTGCCGCACATGACCGCCTGCGCCACGCCGGTGCCGTGGCGGGCGAAGACGCGGGCATAGGTGCCGGCGTCCTTCTCGCTGACGATCTCCACGGCGGCGAACAGGTCGCCCAGGCCGGAGGCGGCCAGCTTCTGCTCCTGATGCAGCAGGTCGCCCTTGGTGATCAGCACCAAGCGGTATCGCTCAGACAGCTCGGCCAGGCAGCGCTCGACACCAGGCAGGGGCTCCACCGGCTCGTTCAGCATCTCGCGACCGGCGGCCAGAATCTCGCGGATCACCGAGGACGGCGCCTCGCCCCCGCAGAGCTCCATGGCGGTCTCGATCATCGAGAGGGTGAAGCCCTTCACCCCATAGCCGTAGAGCCGCAGATTGCGCCGCTCCACCTCGGCCAGCCGCTGCTCGATCAACTCCGGATCGGCGACGTCGGCCAGCAGGGCGCCGAACCGGTCGTGGGTCAGGCGGAAAAGGGTCTCGTTGTGCCAGAGGGTGTCATCGGCATCGAGGCCGACGGTGGTGACAGCGGGGGTGGTGATCGACATGGCGCCTGATACCTCACCTGGGCCCGGGAGTGAAAGGCGGTCAGGGTTCAGGCGCCGCTCGCAGTTGTCTGCCTATCCGGCGGGCGCCTCCGGGCTGCTGCGACCAGGGATGGCGAAGGTCGCACTTTCGCAACCAATTTCCGCTGACCTGATCGCTGTTCATTTATCGATTCCTCCCCCGGGGCGTTTACATGGCAGTGGCTGGAATTTCCGGCTGGATCGGACGGCGGCTTCGCGGCCTGAGCCGCAGGCTGGGCCACCATGCGGTGGCCGCCGCCGAGGCTGACGCCGCCACCGCCCGGGACCGCCTGCGCGAAGCCATCGACCTGTTGCCGGAGGGCGTCGTCTTCCTGGACGCCGAAGGCCGCTACATCCTCTGGAACAAGCGCTATGCGGAGATGTATCACCGCTCCGCCGACCTGTTCCGGCCCGGGGCGAAGCTGTCGGACACCCTGATGACCGGCGTGGCGCGCGGCGACTATCCTGACGCCATCGGCCGCGAGGAGGCGTGGCTGGCTGCGCGCCTCGACAAGCTCACCAACCCGTCGGGCGAACGGCACGAGCAGAGGCTGGCCGACGGCCGCTGGCTGATGATCGAGGAGCGGCGGACTTCGGACGGCGGGGTCATCGGCCTGCGGGTCGACATCACCGCCATGAAGCAGCAGGCCGAGGCCCTGGAGGACGCCCTGCACCGGGCCGAGGCCGCCAGCCGCGCCAAGACAGAATTCGTGGCCGACATGAGCCATGAACTGCGCACCCCGCTGAACGGCGTGCTGGGCCTGGGCAGGGCCCTGTCGGCCACCGACCTTACCGAGGACCAGCGGGGGCTTCTGGCCGAGATGATGACATCGGCCCAGGACCTGGACGGCCTGGTCAACGGGCTCCTCGACTACGGGGACCGGGCGCGCGCCGCTGATGCCGCCCCGGCGGGCGTCGTCGCGCCCTCCGACGTGCCACCTCTCCGCGTGCTGGCCGCCGACGACAATCCCACCAACCGCAAGGTGGTGGAGTTGATGCTGGCCGCCGCCGGGGCCGAGGTGATCAGCGTCGAGAACGGTCAGGAGGCCGTGGACGCCTGGCGCGCCGGGACCTTTGACGTGGTGCTCATGGACCTGCGCATGCCCGTCATGGACGGGCTGGAAGCCATCCGCGCCATCCGCCGGGCCGAGGGCGCCGGCCTGCCGCGGGCGCCCATCATCGTCATCAGCGCCAACACCTCGACCACCGACGTTGAGGCCTCGGCCGCCGCAGGCGCGGACCGCCACATCGGCAAGCCCCTGCGGGCCGAGGAGCTGTTCGAGGCGATCTCGGGGGTGCTGGACTAGGCGGCGCGAAGGGCGCTGAAGTTGCGCCTCAGCCGCCGTCTGCATCCACCACGATGGCGACGGTCTTCCCGCGCGACTGCGGATCCCATCCCGCCGCGATCGCCGAGGCGATGGCCTTGGCCACCAGTTCCGGCGCGATCAACGAGGCCTGCGGCTGCGGGGCCCCGTGCCGGGGCGGTGGGCCCGGCGGAAATTCCAGCATGGCCTCGCGCTGGCCGTCCCTGTGGCGCACCGCCACCACCTTGCCGCGCCATTCCGCGGCGGGGCCAGACCACTGAGGCCGGCGGTGGAACCGCCAGACATAGGTCTCCCCATCGACGTCGATCTCAAACTCGGAAGGTTGCTTGGTGCGGGGCATGCCGGGGAGTTAGCCCGCCCGGCGCGCCCAAGCCACCCTGTTCCACCGGCGGGCCAAGAGCGCGGCCTGGCGGTGACCTCTGCGAGGACACGGTCAGGCTCCGCACCCCGCGTGCTTGCCCACCACCCGCTCGGCCGACGCCGGATACTTCAGCAGCAACGCCGCCGGCCGGATCGGGCGCGGACTGAAGTTCCCGCCACAGTTGGGACAGGCGCCGCCGAGCCGGTTGTCCACACAGTCGGCGCAGAAGGTGCATTCGAAAGTGCAGATGCGGGCCTCGGCGCTGTCGGCGGGCAGGTCACGGTCACAGCATTCGCAGTTGGGACGCAGGGCGAGCATCGAGGCCTCCTGAAGTGTGGCGTCATGCTGCCACCTGCGCCGCGCGGCGGAAATGACAAGCTTCCCTCGTTTTCCGCCAGACCTCCGAACCTGCGCTGGAGGATCAGATTGACCCGTGGGGCGGGACTGACTACCTACGCGCCCGTTTACCCGGCGCACATGCTATGAGCCGGGGACGCCCACCCCTTGCGACAAGATGATGGAAACCCGGAACATGAGCGAGCTGCTGCCTGGCGTCACCGGGGTTCTCGTCCTCGCCGATGGGACTGTCTTCCAGGGTATCGGGGTCGGCGCGGCTGGCGACGTGGTGGGCGAAGTCTGCTTCAACACCGCCATGACCGGCTACCAGGAAATCCTGACGGACCCTTCCTACATGGCCCAGATCGTGGCCTTCACCTTCCCGCACATGGGCAATGTCGGAACCAACGTCGAAGACATCGAGCAGATGTCGGGCAGCGCCGAAACCGCGGCGCGCGGCGCGATCTTCCGCGACGTGCCGACCGCCCCGGCCAACTGGCGCGCCGACAGCGACCTGGACGGCTGGATGAAGCGGCGCGGGGTTGTCGGCCTGGCCGGCATCGACACTCGGGCCCTGACCCTGGCGATCCGCGAGAAGGGTATGCCCAACGGCGTCATCGCCAACGCGCCTGACGGCAAGTTCGACCTCGACGCCCTGCGCGCCAAGGCCCGCGAGTGGGGTGGCATCGAGGGCCTGGACCTGGCCAAGGACGCCTCCTGCCTCCAGCCCTTCGTCTATGAGGAAGGGCTCTATTCCTGGCCCGAGGGGTACGCCAAGGCCGCCGAGACGCCGAAGTACGACGTCGTGGTCATGGATTACGGTGTGAAGCGCAACATCCTGCGCTCGCTGGTCTCCATCGGCGCCCGGGTCACCGTGGTGCCCGCCTCCACCACCGCCGAGGAGGTGCTGGCTCGCAAGCCGGACGGCGTCCTGCTCTCCAACGGCCCCGGCGACCCCGCGGCCACCGGCGTCTACGCCGTGCCGGAGATTCGCAAGCTGGTGGACAGCGGCACCCCGGTGTTCGGCATCTGCCTGGGCCACCAGATGATGGCGCTCGCCCTCGGCGCCCAGACCGTGAAGATGGAACAGGGCCACCATGGCGCGAACCATCCGGTAAAGGACCTCACCACCGGCAAGGTGGAGATCGTCTCCATGAACCACGGCTTCACCGTCGACCGCGACAGCCTGCCGGCCCCGGTGAAGGAGAGCCACGTCTCGCTCTTCGACGGCACCAACGCCGGCCTGCAGCTGGAAGGCCGCCCGGTCTTCTCGGTGCAGCACCACCCCGAGGCTTCGCCGGGCCCGACCGACAGCCTCTACCTGTTCGAACGGTTCGCGGGCCTGATGGACGCTCGGAAGGCCTAGGCGGTCAGAGCCTCGATCAGGGCCTGGGCCGCGGGGCTGACATAGCCGCCCTTGCGGGTGATCAGGCTGACAGGATTGGAGACCGCCAGGTCGACGACCGCGATAGCGGCCAGGCTTCCCGCGGCGCGTTCCTCGGCCACGGCGCTGACCGGCATGAGCGCCAGTCCGAAACCCGCCTCCACCAGGCGCTTCTGCGCCGTCAGGCTGTCCACGGCTGTGAACGGGACCTCCGCCACACCTCGGATCAGGAACTGGGCTGACAGCATCCCCGACCACCGCTCGTCCCGGCCCTCCGGTGGCGGGAAGCCGAGCCAGGGCTCGTCTTTCAGATCGCGCAGGCTGGCGACCTTCTGCTGCGCCAGCGGGTGCTCGGGCGCGCAGACCACAACCAGGGCCTCGGACGCGCAGGCCCGGTTCTCCAGGTCGGGTGACGGGTCCTCGAAGTAGCGCAGGCCCAGCGTCGCCTCGCCGCGCCGCACCAGGTCGCTGACCTGGACGCTGGTGGCGGTGCGCAGGGTCAGGGCCACGTTCGGGAATTGCTCGGCGAACCGCTTCAGGGCCTGGGCGAGATCGGCGCCGGCCAGGGTGCCCACCACGGCCACCGATATCGGCCCGCCCTCGCCGACCTGCAGCACTCGCATGGCGCTCGAGGCGTCCTCCAGCGCGGCCAGCACCCGCTCGGCATGGGGCAACAGAGCCTCGCCCGCCTGGCTGAGGGCCACGCCGCCCGGCAGGCGCTCGAACACCGGCATGCCGAGCTCCGCCTCCAACAGCGCGATCCGCCGGCTGATCGCCGGCTGCGACCGCCCCATCCGCTCGGCCGCCCCGGAAAACCCGCCGGTCCGCGCGATCATGACGAAGGTGCGCAGCGCCTCAGTATCCATGCAAATTCCTGATTATACCGACCAGTTATATGCATTTGGCGGATGCCCCCTGTCCAGCTACGCCAGACGCCCGCTCCATCAAAGAGGCTCTCATGACCCGACAACAGCAGGCGGCCCATTCCTTCAGAAACCTGCACACCTCCGGCTTCATTATGCCCAACGCCTGGGACGCCGGCAGCGCCCTGATCCTGGCGGCGGCGGGGTTTCCAGCCATCGGGACCACCAGCGCCGGGATCGCCTTCTCCCTGGGCAAGCAGGACTACCGGGTCAGCGACCCGCGCCTCGCTGTCAGCCGCGAGGAGATGTTCGGGCGATGCTCACAGATTGTGCAGGCCGTCGCCCTGCCGGTGAGCGGCGACCTGGAGGCCGGCTATGGGGATGCCCCGGAAGATGTCGCCAACTGCGTGCTTCAGGCTGTCGAGGTCGGCCTGGCCGGCTGCAACATTGAGGACAAGCCCACCGCGCAGGAACAGCTCTACGAACCCACCTTGGCCGCCGAACGGATCGCCGGCGCACGGCAGGCGCTGATGGCGCACGGCGCCGACCTGGTGATCAACGCCCGCACCGACGCCTGGCTGGTGGGCGAAGGCGACCCGCTCGCCGCCTCCATCCGCCGCGCCAACCTGTACCTTGAGGCGGGGGCGGACTGCGTCTTCCTACCGGGCGTGACCGACCTGCCGACGGCCCGAACCCTGGTGCGGGAAATCGCGGGCCCGGTGAATCTGGTCCTGGGTCTCGGCGGATCGTCAGGCAACGCTCACGAACTGCTGGCGGCCGGCGTGCGGCGGATCAGCGTCGGCGGGTCCCTGGCGCGCGCGGCCCTGGGCTTTGTGAGGCGCTCGGCCGAACTGCTGCGGGACTCCGGCAGCGTCGCCTTCACCGACGGCGAAATCTCCGGCCCGGACCTCAACACGCTCTTCGCGGCGACGCGGGCCGCGGCCTGAGCCACAGCAACGGCCCGACTTGGGCCGGCTTTCGCCGGCCCCGCGAGCGTTACGGCATCAGGACCGTGTCGACGACGTGGATCACGCCGTTGGACTGCATGACATTGGCGATGGTGACGTGAGACATGCCGCCCTTGGCGTCGGTGAGCATCACCATGTCACCCATGGCGGAGACGGTCAGGTCTCCACCCTGCACGGTCTTCAGCATGGCCTTGCCGCCACCAGCCTTGATCTGGGCGGTGAGATCCATCGCGGTCAGGCGGCCCGGGACCACGTGATAGGTCAGGATGTCGGTGAGGGCGGCCTTGCTCTCAGGCTTCACCAGGCTCTCCACGGTTCCGGCCGGCAGCTTGGCGAACGCGGCGTTGGTGGGCGCGAACACCGTGAAGGGGCCAGATCCCGACAGGGTCTCCACCAGACCTGCGGCCTTCACGGCGGCGACCAGGGTGGTGTGATCCTTCGAATTGACTGCGTTCTCTACAATATTCTTTGAAGGATACATGGCGGCGCCACCGACCATCACAGTTTTCTGGTCCATGGCCCGAGCAGAGGCCATGGTAACGCCAGCAAACGAGATGGCGACGCCGGTCGCAAGCGCGACGATAGTGTTGATCTTCATGTTCCGGTCCCTTGAATTCAGGTCGCCACTAGACGGCGATGACATGAATACGGTCCGGAAACTTATCCGGACGCAGGGACTCGAAGATTAAATCCGGGCGAGCTTGCCGATCGCGGCCACCGGCCCTGACGGTCCGTTCTCTTTCGAGCCTCCCAGCGGTTCGACGGAGACGGCGATGGACGCGCCCTCGGTGGTGAGCGCCGGCAAGCCCTCCGGCATCGGCAGGCTCTTGGAGGTCCCTGGCGCGATGAGGCCCAGCGAGCGCGGCTTGCCGTCGGCGGGGATCAGCCACAGTTCGTGGACGTGGATCGGGTCGGTCCCCGGCGCCACCAGCGAGGTGACGATCAGCTTCTGGCGCACCGGATCGTAGGCGGCGACGAACAGGTGCTGGCCGCCGCTGGTGTCGAGACGGGCGTTCAGCAGTTCGCCTGGCGTCGGCGGCGCGATAATCTCGGGCGGCCGGGTGGCCAGCACCACGACGGCGGCCAAACTGGCGGCGGCCAGCCCCATGCCGCCCATGGCCCAGCCACGCCAGAACCTCACGCCGCGGCCTTCGTTGTCATTGGCCGGAAGGCCGCGCTCGATACGGGGCCAGAGGCTGGCGGGCGGCTCCACGGGCGCCACAGCGGCCAGCATGGGTGCAAGTCGCGCCTGCCAGGCCTCGACATGGGCGGCGAAGGCCGGTTCCCGGGCCATGCGCAGTTCCGCGGCGGCGCGCTCACCGGCGTTCAGCACGCCCAGAGCATGCTCGGCGGCGAAGGCCTCATCCTCGGGCAGGTCGGGGGTCAGGGGCTCACTCATGACTCAAGGCACCCCTTGAGCTTGGCCAGGCCCCGGCGGATCCAGCTCTTCACCGTGCCCAGCGGGGCCTCCATCCGGGCAGCCAGGGCCTCGTAGGTGACGCCCTCGAAGAAGGCGGTGCGGATCACCTTCTCGGTGCGCTCGTCCAGTTCCGACAGGCACCGGCCCAGGGCCTCGCCATCCTGGGCGGCCTCCAGCAGAGCGTCGGCGTGGGGCAGGCCGTCGTCGATCTCCAGCTCTTCCACCTGCTCGGCATAGGCCAGGGGCCCACGGGCGCGCAGGCGGTCGATGGCGCGGTTGCGGGCGATGGTGGAGATCCACGTCATGACGCTGGCCCGGCCCGCTTCGAAGCGGTCGGCGCGACGCCAAATCGTGATGTAGACCTCTTGCAGCACGTCTTCGCTTTCATCTCTGTTGGAGAGGATACGAAGGCAGACGCCGAATAGCTTCGCCGAGGTGGCCTGGTAAAGTTGTCGCAGGGCCGCGCGGTCGCCCGCGGCGATCCTCGGCATCAACTCGGTCAGCGGATCGATCGCAGAGGTCGCGGGCAAGTTTGGGTCTTTTCCGGCGGAAGGCTGGCGGCGAAGCTGCCCCAAGCCGACCGCCGCTGGCAAGGCCTAAGGCGGCCCTGAAGCGCTAGATCTTGCGCATCATGAAGTAGTCGCCCTCCAGCGCCACCCCGGCCTCGCGGCGGAGCATGGTGGACCTGCGCTCGATGATGTCGAAGCGGCCGGCGGCGAGGTCGGCGATATAGCCCCGTCCGTGAGCGTAACGCCCGTTGCCGCGCAGGGTGACGCCGTCGCCTTCCGCCGCCTCTGTAGAGAAGATCAGCCAGCCGCCCGGCTTCAAGGTCGCCGCGGCGCCGTCGAAGACGCCGCCCAGGGTTCCGACATAGGGGAAGGTGTCGCCCGCCACGATCATGTCCCACCGGGCGCCGGCCTGGCTGAGGGTGTCCACCAAGTCGGCGCACCGCAGTTCGTCATAGAGGCCGCCCGCTCGGGCCTTGGCTAGCATGCCGTCAGAGAGATCGACCCCGGTCAGCCGCTGCGCATAGGGGCGCAGAACTGGACCGCACAGTCCGGTGCCACAGCCGATGTCGAGCACGTCCAGGGCGGCATCGGCGTCGATCCAGGCCGCCATCAGGTTGCGGATTTCCTCCGGGCCCCGGTAGCCGAGGCGCCCCACGAGCTTCTCGTCGAACTGCTCGGCCATGCCGTCGAAGTGCTGGGCCACGAAGGCGGCGGGCTGCCGCTCCACGGGGCGGCCCATCGCAGCGTCGGCCATGTGCCGGGCCTCCAGGTTGCCGGGGCGCAGGGCGGTCCAGGTCTGGGCGATCAGGGCCGCGGGCCCCTTGCGCCCCGCCCAGTCCAGGCAGAGCAGCGCGGTCTTGAAGAGGGTGTCGGTCTCCGCCGCGCCGGTCAGCTCCCGGCTGATGGCGGTGACACGGGTCATGTCGCCGTCGAGGCCCGCGACCACGAACCGGCACAGGCGCGCCATCTCGACGATCTCGTCGGCGTTGGCGTCGGCCTCAAGGGCCATGGCGGCGTCGAAGTTGCGCTGCGCCTCGTGGAAGGCGCCGGACTTGAAGAGGGTCACGCCCAGGTTGGCGCGTAGGGCGCCGGTCTCGCCAGTGATCTCGAGGGTGCGGGCGAAGGCCGCCGCCGCGCCGCCGAAGTCGTCACGGCCGGCCAGGACCATGGCGCGAATCTGCCAGGCGTCTCCGTTGTCGGGGTCGCGGGCGATGGCGCCGTCGCAGGCGCTCTCGGCCTCGTCCGGGCGGCCCAGCTGCAGCAGCGAGGCGGCCAGGCTGACCCAGGCCGAAACCTGGCTGGCGTCAATGTCCAGGGACTTGCGCAGGGCGATGGCGGCCTGCTCGTGGTCTCCCAAACCGCCGAGCGCGAGCGCCAGGTTGTTCCAGACCAGGGCCTGACGGGGCGCGGCCCCGGCCACCGCGCGGAAAGCCTCGACGGCCGCCTGGAAGTCGCCCCTCGCCTGCCGTTCCAGGCCATAACGAGTGAGGGCGACGAGGGAGGTGGGCGCGCCTTTGCCGCCATCCCCCTTGAGGGACGCGGCGTCCGCCGGCGGTTGCCCGAGCGCGCGTGCGAATGCAGACATGACGAGATCCCAGCCCGAGTTTGTTGAGCATCAGGCTGAGGCTTGGCTATGAAATCATGGTTAACGCCCGGTGAGGAAGGCCTCGGCGCCGCGCGGACCAGGGCTTGGCCGGACGCCCGTCTGGTCGAGCATCACGGCGCGTCACCCCCGGTGGACCGGGCGGCGGCAAGAAACCTCATGTGCAGATAGCCCAGGCTGGGGCCTGCCGAATGGGCGTTGCTTCTCCCGTCGGATGCTAGACAGCAACGTGACGCCACCTTGCTTCGGGATCGATTTTGAACCAAGATGCCAGGGTCAAACTCGTAGGTTCGGCTGACTTTCCACGCGCCCCCGGACGCACCGGACCTGCCTTCCGATCCCCCCGATCTTTGATCCTCCATCCGAGCGTTTCGGGCGGGGAAACTATCTATCCAAGGACGAAGTATCTCTATGTCTACCGGCACCGTGAAATGGTTCAACGGCACCAAGGGCTACGGCTTCATTCAGCCCGATGACGGCGGCGCGGACGTGTTTGTGCACATCTCCGCCGTGGAACGCGCTGGGCTCCGTTCGCTGGACGAGGGCCAGAAGGTCACCTTCGAACTCGAGCGCGACAAGCGCAGCGGCAAGATGTCTGCGGGCAACCTGCAGGTCTAGCAGTCCGGCGGAGCCTCGCGCCCCGACAGACGCCCGGGAATGGGCCGGCGTCCGCGCCGGCCCATTTTCTTTGCGCGCTATCCGAGGCCCGCCAAGGAGAGTCTTCGCAGGCGCCCCCTGCCCGCTTGCGCAGGCCCGACTCCCTCTCTAAACGGGCGCCTTAACCTACAGATTGAACGGGAACGGCGCGTGGCCACGCGGCGCCGCCCTTATGCGCGGACCGAACGATGCCCAAACGCACAGACATCTCCTCGATCCTGATCATCGGCGCCGGCCCCATCATTATCGGCCAGGCCTGCGAGTTCGACTACTCGGGGGTCCAGGCGTGCAAGGCTCTGCGCGCCGAGGGCTACCGCATCGTGCTGGTCAATTCGAACCCGGCCACGATCATGACCGACCCCGATGTGGCCGACGCCACCTACATCGAGCCGATCACGCCCGAGATGGTCGAGAAGATCATCGCCAAGGAACGCCCGGACGCCCTGCTGCCCACCATGGGCGGCCAGACCGCGTTGAACCCGGCGCTCGCCCTGGAAGCCTCCGGCGTGTTGGCCAAGTACGGCGTGGAGATGATCGGGGCCAAGGCCGACGTCATCGACAAGGCCGAGGACCGCCAGAAATTCCGCGACGCCATGGACAAGCTGGGCCTTGAGAGCCCCAAGTCCAAGGCCGCCCACTCGATGGACGAGGCCCTGGAAGGCCTGGAATTCGTCGGCCTGCCGGCCATCATCCGCCCGTCCTTCACCCTGGCCGGCACCGGCGGCGGCATCGCCTACAATGTCGAGGAATTCCGCGAGATCGTGGAGCGCGGCCTGGACCTCTCCCCCACCACCGAGGTGCTGATCGAAGAGAGCGTTCTCGGCTGGAAAGAGTACGAGATGGAGGTGGTCCGCGATAAGGCCGACAACTGCATCATCGTCTGCTCCATCGAGAACATCGACCCGATGGGGGTGCACACCGGCGACTCGATCACCGTCGCCCCGGCCCTCACCCTGACCGACAAGGAATATCAGATCATGCGCGCGGCCTCGATCGCCGTGCTGCGCGAGATCGGGGTCGAGACCGGCGGGTCCAACGTGCAGTTTGCGGTCAATCCCGCCGACGGCCGCATGGTGGTGATCGAGATGAACCCGCGGGTCTCGCGGTCCTCGGCCCTGGCCTCCAAGGCCACCGGCTTCCCAATCGCCAAGGTCGCCGCTCGCCTGGCCGTGGGCTACACCCTCGACGAGCTGATGAACGACATCACCGGGGCGACGCCGGCCTCCTTCGAGCCCAGCATCGACTATGTCGTCACCAAGATCCCCCGCTTCGCCTTCGAGAAGTATCCGGGCTCCGAGCCCCACCTGACCACCGCCATGAAGTCGGTTGGCGAGGTCATGGCCATCGGCCGCACCTTCGCCGAGAGCCTGCAGAAGGCGCTGCGCGGCCTGGAGACCGGCCTGACCGGCCTGGACGAGATCGACATCGAGGGGTCGGACGATCCCGACACCGGCCGCGCCGCGGTCCTGCGCGCCCTGACGATGCCCACCCCTGATCGTCTGCGCGTCATCGCCCAGGCCTTCCGCCACGGCCTGGCGGTCGAGGAAATCCACGGCGCCTGCTCGTATGAGCCCTGGTTCCTGCGCCAGCTGGAGACCCTGGTCCGGACCGAAGGTCACGTCCGCGCGGCGGGCCTGCCCGTCACCGCTCAGGGCTTCCGCGCCCTAAAGGCCCAGGGCTTCTCCGACGCCCGCCTGGCCAAGCTGACCAACACCCCGGAGGCCAAGGTCCGCGCCCTTCGCCAGGAGCTGGCCGTTCGCCCGGTCTTCAAGCGCATCGACAGCTGCGCCGGCGAGTTCCGGGCCGCCACGCCCTACATGTACTCCACCTACGAGACCGGCTCGCTTGGCCAGGAACCCCAGTGCGAGAGCGAGCCCACCGAGGCGCGCAAGGCCATCATCCTCGGCGGCGGTCCCAACCGGATCGGCCAGGGGATCGAGTTCGACTACTGCTGCTGCCACGCCGCCTTCGCCCTGGCCGACCTCGGCATCGAGTCGATCATGGTCAACTGCAACCCGGAGACGGTCTCCACCGACTACGACACCTCCGACCGGCTCTACTTCGAGCCGCTCACCGCGGAAGATGTGCTGGAACTGATCGCCGTCGAGCAGCGCAAGGGGACCCTGCTGGGGGTCATCGTCCAGTTCGGCGGCCAGACCCCGCTGAAGCTGGCCCAGGCCCTGGAAGACGCCGGCATACCGATCCTGGGCACCAGCCCCGACGCCATCGACCTGGCCGAGGACCGCGAACGCTTCCAGCAACTGCTGCACAAGCTGGAGATCGCCCAGCCGATCAACGCCATCGCCCGCACGGCGGAAGAGGCCTTCGCCGGCGCCCATTCGGTCGGCTACCCCATCGTCATCCGCCCCTCCTACGTGCTGGGCGGTCGGGCCATGGAGATCATCCGCGATGACGAACAGCTGGACCGCTACATCCGCACCGCCGTGCAGGTCTCCGGCGACAGCCCGGTTCTGATCGATCAGTACCTCAGCCGCGCCACCGAGGTGGACGTCGACGCCATCTGCGACGGCAAGGACGTGTTCGTCGCGGGCGTCATGGAGCACATCGAAGAGGCGGGCGTACACTCGGGCGACAGCGCCTGCTCCCTGCCCCCCTTCTCGCTCAAGCCGGAAACCATCGCCGAGCTGAAGGCCCAGACCGTGCGCATGGCCCTGGCCCTGAACGTGAAGGGCCTGATGAACGTCCAGTTCGCCATCGAGGAGCCGCACTCCGACAATCCGCGGATCTTCGTGCTGGAAGTGAACCCGCGCGCCAGCCGCACCGTGCCCTTCGTGGCCAAGACCATCGGCAAGCCGCTCGCCGCCATCGCCGCCAAGGTGATGGCCGGCGAACCACTGTCGTCCTTCGACACCAGCGAGCCGCCCTATAACCACATCGCGGTGAAGGAAGCCGTCTTCCCCTTCGCCCGCTTCGCCGGCGTCGACACCATCCTGGGCCCAGAAATGCGCTCCACCGGCGAGGTCATGGGCCTCGACTGGCGGCGTGAGGGCGAGGGCCTGGCTCCCGCCTTCGCGCGCGCCTTCGCCAAGGCCCAGCTGGGCGGCGGGGTGACTCTGCCCAAGACCGGTTGCGTGTTCGTCTCCGTGCGCGAGGCCGACAAGCCCTGGATCGTCGAGCCGATCCGCCTGCTGCTGGGCCAGGGCTTCCGAGTCCTCGCCACGGGCGGCACCGCCGCCTACCTGGCCGGCGAAGGCCTGGCCGTCGAGCACGTGAAGAAGGTCCTGGAGGGCCGTCCGCACATCGTCGACGCCATGAAGAATGGCGAGGTCCAACTCGTCTTCAACACCACCGAGGGCAAGCAGTCGGTGGCCGACAGCTTCGAATTGCGCCGCACGGCCCTGATGATGAAGACCCCCTACTTCACCACCGCGGCCGGCGCCCTGGCCGCGGCCCAGGCCATCGCCGAGACCGCCAAGGCACCCCTGGAGGTTCGTCCGCTGCAAAGCTACGCCTGAGGGTCAGAACGCCCCCGCCATCTGAGCGAACATAACCCCGGACGCCGCGGCCATGATCGCCACCGCCGCCCAGCCGACGATGCGCTGGACAGGGGTGGCGGTGAAGGCGCCCATGATCGACCTGCGGGTCGCCACCAGCATGATCACCGCCATCAGCGGCACGGCGATCACGCCGTTGATCACGGCGCTCCAGAACAGGGCCCGGATCGGGTCCAGGGGCGAATAGTCGAGGATCACCCCGGCCAGGATCGCCACCCCGATCACCCCGTAGAAGCCGTGCGCCTCACTGAAGCGACTCTCCAGGCTGGCTTTCCAGCCCATGGCCTCGGAGAGGGCGTAGGCAGCCGACGCGGCAAGCACCGGCACCGCCAGCAGGCCGGTCGCGATGATGCCCAGGGCGAACAGCATGAAGGCCAGGTCCCCGGCCAGGGGTCGCAGGGCCATCGCCGCCTGGGACGCCGTATCGATCTGGGTGATGCCGGCCGAGTGTAGGGTTGCGGCCGTGGCCAGCATCACGAAGAAGCCGATTCCATTGCCGTAGGCCATGCCCAGATAGGTGTCCCAGCCGATCCGTTTGAGCTCGTACTCCGCCTCCTCGGGATGCTCGGTGAGGGGGTGTTCGTCGGGGCGAAGGGCGACGTCCTCCACCTCCTCGGCGGCCTGCCAGAAGAACAGGTAGGGACTGATGGTGGTCCCGAACACCGCCACCACCACGGTCGCCGTCGCCAAGTCCAGCTTGATCTGCGGGGCGAGGGTCTGGGCCACGACCTCCGTCCAGGGGATGTGGGTCGCGAAGGCCACCGCCACATAGGAGAACAGGGCCAGCGTCATCCACTTCAGGAAGCCCACATAGCGATGGTAGGGCACGAAGACCTGCAGCAGCAGCGAGAAGACCGCGAGGCCCAGGGTAAAGACGTGCCGGTTGCCGCCGAACACCAACTGGGCGGCCTCGCCCATGGCCGCCACGTCGGCGGCGATGTTGAGCACATTGGCCAGCAGCAGCAACCCGACGACGCTCAGCACCACCCAACGCGGAAAGGCGCGGCCGATATTGGCCGCTAGACCGCGGCCCGTCACCCGCCCGATACGTCCGCAGACCGACTGAAAGGCCGCCATGAAGGGATAGGTGGCGAAGGCCGTCCACAGCATGCCCAGTCCGAACTGCGCGCCGGCCTGGCTGTGGGTCGCGATGCCCCCGGGATCCTCATCGGCCGCCCCGGTGATCAACCCAGGACCAAGCGCGGTGAAGGGATTGAAGCGCCGCCGCCCTGCCATTGTCGTCCCGGCGGGCGACACCGGCGCTGGCGCCTCACGCGCGATCTCGACCTTGTCGATGTCCATGCCCCCATCTCATAGTCGGCCTCGGTGACACATCAACTCCGCCAGCCCGCCTGACCTCATTGACCGAACAGCGTTTTGGGCTCAACCTCCGCCTGTCGCCTTGCTTTTGCAGGCGCAAGTGGGCGTGTTTCCGGCGGCCCCTGAAGACTGACCGGACTAGCCCTAGAGGGCGCCTGTCGCAGCCTGGCGTGGGGACTTGTTCCCCCAACAGAATGCGAGGGAAACGCCATGTCAGAAGATCTCAAGACCGGCGAAACGGCTGTCCGTCATCACAAGAACCGGCATCTCTATGAGCGCTTCGAGGGCCTGATCGGTGTCCTGATGGTCGCCGCCGTCGTGGTGCTGGCCATCGGGCTGATCTACGGCCTCGTCACCACGGGTGACTCAACACCGTCCTACCTCCGGTAGCCGGACACGATCTGGGCTGGCCCCCGCCCCGAGGTGCGCAGGGGCCAGCGCGGATCACACCTTCGACGCACCAATTCCGCCTGGATCAGGTCTGGGCGGACGCTCTTACTCTTGCGCGCCACGCCCAGCCTGACGCGGCGTGATGCTGGGCAAGGCGCTGAGCCTGGGTTACCCCTCGTGCCACGACGAACAAGAAGCCACGGGGAAACAGAATGGCGGGACGGGTTCAAGGCAAGGTGGCCCTGGTCACCGGCGGATCGAGCGGCATCGGGCGCGCCTGCGCCGAGCGCCTGGCCGAGGAAGGCGCGATCGTCGTCCTCACCGACCTGCAGGACGAAAAGGGCCAGACCCTGGCCTCCGAGATCGCGGCCAAGGGGGGCAAGGCGCAGTACCGTCATCAGGATGTCACCTCAGAGCAGGCGTGGATCGATGTGGTCGCCGCCATCAAGGCTGACCACGGCCGGCTGGACATCCTGGTCAACAACGCCGGCATCGGCATCTCCGGCTCAGTGCTGGACATGCCCCTCAGCGACTTCCAGCGACAGGTGGCGATCAATCTCGACGGCGTCTTCCTGGGGGTGAAGCACTCGATCCCGCTGATGCGCCTCAGCGGCGACGGCGGCTCGATCATCAACATGTCCTCGGTGGCGGGCCTCAAGGGCTCGGCGATCCTGGCGGGCTACTGCGCCACCAAGGGCGGGGTCCGCCTGTTCACCAAGGCCGTGGCCATGGAATGCGGAAACGCCAAGGACGGCATCCGGGTCAATTCCGTCCACCCCGGCATCATCGAGACGCCGATCTGGGACGACATCATCGGCACCGGCGAGCCGGGTGACAACGCCCGCCCGCCCCGGCCCCAGGTGCTGGACGCCATGAGCGCCGACGCCGTGCCCCTGGGGGGCAAGGGCTACCCGCTGGACATCGCCAACGGCGTCCTTTGGCTGGCGTCGGAGGAGAGCCGCTATGTCACCGGCGCGGAATTGGTCATCGACGGCGGCCTCTCGGTGAAGTAACCGGCGGACCATGACCGCTACCCTGCACGTGATCTTCGGCCCCTCCGGCGCCGGGAAGTCGACTTACGCCAAGCAGCTCGCCCGCACCGAGCCGGCCATCCACTTCGCCATCGACGACTGGATGGCGCGGCTGTTCGCCGCCGACATGCCCGAGCCGCTGGAGTTCGAGTGGATGATGTCCCGCGTCGAGCGGTGCGAGGCGCAGATCTGGTCGGTGGCCGCCGCGGCCATGGCGGCGGGAACCTCGGTGGTCCTCGACCTGGGCCTGATGCGCAAGTCCGACCGCGCCCGCGTCGCGGAGATCGCCGAGGCCTGCGAACTCCCTCTCCAGTTCCACTTCGTCACCGCCAGCTCTGAGATCCGCCGCGCGCGGGTCCTGGAGCGCAATGAGGTGCACGGCGAGACCTTCGCCATCGAGGTGAACCCCGACATGTTCGACTTCATCGAGGGCGTCTATGAGGCCCCCGACGCCGAGGAGCTGAGGGGCGCAATCATCTCGGAGAGCTAGGGCGCCGGGAAGAGGTGGGCCGGCCACGTAGCGTCGGCGGCCCGATGATAGGCCTCGCGGTGTGTCAGGCGGGCGTTGTAATCCACCAGCACGGGATGCTCCGGCAGCTCCTTGCGATAGAGCGAGGTGGAGATCACCGAGCCCAGCATGACGTCGGCGGCCGAGAACCGGTCGCCCAGCAGGTACTGGCGGTCCTTCAGGGCGCCGGTGAGCACGCCGATCACGTCCTCGTAGCCGCCGAACCCGGTCTCGCGCCCCGGCAGGTCGATGTGCTTGTCGTGCAGCATCAGCAAGGGCTCCAGCACCGCGGTCGAATAGACCATCCACTTCAGATAGGGGCCGCGATCGGCCTCCTCGATCCTCGGGGCAAGCGAACCGTAGCCGTAGCGGTCGGCCAGATAGAGGCAGATGGCGGGGTTCTCGCTGACCACCACCTCGCCGTCGGTGACAGTGGGCACCTTTCCCGACGGGTTCAGCTTCAGGTATTCCGGCTTCTTCTGGTCACCCTTGGCGATGTCGACGGTCTGGACCCGGAAAGGCACGCCCAGCTCCTCCAGCAGCCAGTAGGCGGTGAAGGCCCGGCTGGCGGGGGAGTGATAGAGGGTGACGCCCCGCTTGGCGGACATGGTCTTGTCTCTCGTTGCAGGGGCAATCTAGGCGCCCGACCCGCCCGGAGCCACCGCCGGCCGATGGAACCCTCCCAAGGGCGGGGAGTTTGGGAGGCCATTCCGGCATCCGCCGCGCTTCGCAATGACATTGCTGCATTGCACCCCTTGAGTTTTCACAGCCCGGCTTCTATCCTCTATCCCCCCGGTCGCCTGCGCCCGCGGCCGGAACACAAACCCAAGGGCGAACCCGAGTTACCTATCTGCCATGGAAAAAGTCCCAATGACCGTCGGAGGCTATCAAGGCCTCGACGAAGACCTCAAGCGTTTGAAAACCCTGGAGCGACCAGCAGTGATCGCGGCCATTTCGGAAGCTCGCCAGCATGGCGATCTCTCGGAAAACGCTGAGTATCACGCAGCAAAGGAGCGCCAAGGCTGGATCGAAGGCCAGATCGCCGATATCGAAGATCGGATGGCCCGCGCACAGGTCATCGACGTCTCCAAACTTTCCGGTAGTCAGGTAAAGTTTGGCGCCACGGTCTCGGTCGTCGACGAGGACACCGAGGATGAGGCCCGCTATCAGATCGTCGGTGAGCACGAAGCCGACGTGAAAGCGGGCAAGATCTCCATCGCCTCCCCCATCGCGCGTGCGATGATCGGCAAGGAGACCGGCGACGTCGTCGAGGTCCCGACCCCCGGTGGCACCAAGGCCTACGAGATTCTAAAGGTCGAGTGGGTTTAGCTAGGCCTTAGCCAAGCCGAAAAGGTCGCTATGGTGAGCTGGCGAGAGTCGGCTCCCTGACTCATGCCTGAGCACGGAAGCCGCAAGCTTGGCGAAATCCCCCGACACGCCGCCGCTCGTCATCTGGGCCGTTTCCGACGGACGAGCGGGCATGGAGAGCCAGGTCGTGGGACTGGCCAACGCCATCGCCGCCAGGCGCAAGGCGCAGGTCGTGATCAAGCGCGTCGCCTGGAAGGGCCGCATCGGCCGCCTGCCCTGGTGGCTGAACCCCCTGCCGCTCAAGACCCTGAAGCCCGACACTGGTATCGGCCCGCCCTGGCCCGACATCTGGCTGGCCGCGGGCCGCGCCACCCTGCCGCTCTCCATCCGCCTGAAGGCCTGGACCAAGAACGCCACCTTCGTGGTCCAGACTCAGGACCCCCGCATGCCCACCAGTCTGTTTGACCTGGTGATCCCCCCCAAGCACGACCGGCTGCAGGGCGACAACGTGTTCCCGATCACCGGCTCGCCCAATGGCGTCAACGCCAAGCGGCTGAAGGCCGAGCTGGCGCGCTTCAAGAAACAGATCGACGCCCTGCCCCGCCCCCGCGTCGCCGTGGTGATCGGCGGCAGGTCCAAGGCGCACAACCTGTCGGTCGAGCGCGCCGCCTCCCTGGCCCATGAGATCGAGTTGCCCGTCGTGCAGGAAGGCGGATCGGTCATGGTGAGTTTCTCGCGCCGCACACCCGACGCGGCCCGCGCCCTGCTGACGGCGCGACTGCGGCACATTCCGGGGATCATCTGGGATGGCGAGGGCGAGAATCCCTACTTCGCCTTCCTGGCCGCGGCCGACTACATCCTGGTGACCGAGGACTCCACCAACATGGCCACCGACGCGGCCAGCACCGGCAAGCCGGTCTTCATCCTCAAGATGGACGGCGACAGCCTCAAGTTCCGCCTGTTCCACGAAGACCTCGAGCGCCTCGGCGCCGCTCGGCCGTTCGGCGGCGCCTTCCACCGCTGGAAGTATCCGCCGCTGGCCGAAACCGATCGCGCCGCCGTCGAGGTGCTGCGCCGCTATGATGAGCGAGCCCCGGCATGAGCGTAGCGATCCGCCCGGCCAACCCCGGCGACCTGGCCGCCATCCTGGAATTCGATCCCGTCGCAAGGCGCGAAGAGCGCCGCCACGACTATGTGAGCAAGGCCCTGGCCGGCGATCGGGGCATGGATGTCCGCGTCCTGGTGCTGGACGACGAGATCGCCGGCTACGCGGTGATGGCGGAGTTCTTTGGCCACCCCTTCCTGGAGCGCATCTGCACCGCCGAGCGCTACCTGCGCCGAGGCGTGGCGGGCGCGCTGATGGCCAATATCGAAGGCCAGTTCGAAGGCGACCGGATGTTCGTCTCCTGCAACGAATCCAATCAACCCATGCGCACCCTGCTCGTGGCGCGCGGCTACAAGGTCTCGGGCATGGTGGAGAACCTCGATCCAGGTGATCCGGAGCTGTTCTTCGTGATCTTCCGCGACGCCCTGGACGCCGCCATCGAGGCCGCGAACGCCTGATGCGGGGTCCGGCGACCGCCAGACCCTGAGCGCGCCGGCCCCTATGACCACCGCCTCGGCGGGCCGCTTTGGCCTGCCGCTATCGGAGGACATCTCATGGCCGTGCTCAGCAACAAGGTCGCCATCGTCACCGGCGCGAGTTCAGGGATCGGTGAGGCGGTCGCCCGGCTGTTCGCTCGTGAAGGCGCGAAACTGGTCGTCACGGCCCGGCGCGCGCCGGAGCTCGCAGCCTTGGTGGAGGACATCGCGCGGCTGGGCGGCGAGGCGGTCTCCGTTCCTGGCGACGTTCGCGACGAGGCTCTGGCCCGCGCCCTGGTGGAGACCGCCACAGCCCGCTTCGGCGGACTGGACATCGCCTTCAACAATGCAGGCTCCCTGGGAGAGATGGCGCCGGCGCCCGAGATTTCCGCCGAGGGCTGGCGCTCCACACTGGAGGCAAACCTGACCAGCGCCTTCCTTTGCGCAAAGCACCAGATCCCGGCCATGGTGCTGCGAGGGGGCGGGTCGATCATCTTCACCTCTAGCTTCGTAGGGCACACCGCCGGCTTCCCGGGCATGGCGGCCTACGCCGCCAGCAAGGCCGGCATGGTCGGACTGACCCAAGTCATCGCTGCGGAGTTCGGCACCCAGGGCGTCCGCGCCAACGCCATCCTGCCCGGCGGCACGGACACGGCGGCCGGGCGTGAGGTGGCCAGCACGCCCGAGGCCCGCGCCTTTATCGCCGGGCTGAACGCGCTGAAGCGTCTGGCTGAGCCGGAGGAGATCGCCCGCTCGGTGCTCTACCTGGCGTCCGACGCCTCCAGCTTCATGACCGGGGCGGCCATGCTGGTGGACGGTGGCGTCTCGATCACCCGGACCTGATCCTCCACAGGTGCGCTGCAGAGCCGCCTTCCCAGCGCGCCGCTTTCGGCCTTCCATGCACGGGAGATGATTCCCGTCCGTCCCCGGATCCTGTTTGTCGCCAACGCCGGCCCCGAAGTCGGTGGCGGCCACGTGATGCGCTGCATCACGCTCGCCCGCGCCCTGGGCGAGCGGGGCGCCGACTGCGCCTTCGCCTGCACCCCGGCGGTGGCCGCCCTGCTGGAGGTCTTCGGTCCGGAGATCGTGCGCGAGGAGGCCACCGGCCTCGACCCCGACCACATCGCCGACGCCCTGACCGGCGTGCGCTTCGACGCCGTGGTCTTCGATCACTACGGCCTGGGCCGCGAGCATCACGAGGCCCTGGCCAGGGGCCGCACGACCCTGGTGATCGACGACCTGGCCGACCGTCCCCTGGCCGCCAACCTGGTGCTGGACTCCGGCCCGGGCCGCCAGCCGAGCGACTACGCCCTGCTGACCGACGCCCAGCTGCTGCTGGGCCCGGAGTTCGCTCCCGTGCGTCCGGAGTTCGCCCACCTGCGCAACGCCGCCCTGGCCCGCAGGGGCGGCGGGGTCCGCCGCGTGCTGGTGACGCTCGGCCTCACCGACGTCGGCGCGATCACCGCACGGGTGGTGGAGCGCCTGCGGATGCGCCTCAACGACGTGACCCTGGATGTCGTCCTGGGCGCCGGCGCGCCCAGCCTGCCGGGCCTGACCAAGATCGCCAGCCGGGACCCGCGCATGACCCTGCACGTCGACAGCCAGGACATGGCCAACCTCATCCTCAACGCCGACATCGCCATCGGGGCGGCCGGGTCGAGCGTCTGGGAGCGCTGCGTGCTGGGGCTGCCTTCGGCCATGCTGGTGCTGGCCCAGAACCAGCAGGGCGCGGCCGACGCCATGGCCGAACGCGAGGCCGCCCTGGTGGTCGACGCCCGCGCCGATGACCTGGACGCCCGCCTGGATCGCGCCATCGTACGCCTGCTGACCGACGCGGCGCTTCGCGCCCGGCTCTCCGCCGCCAGCGCGGCGATCTGCGACGGCCTGGGCGCAGGCCGGGCCGCGGAGACCTTCCTGAAGCTCATCGCCACCCGCGACAGCCTGCCTCACCCGCAGGGCCCGCAACCTTAACGGTCCTTTCGCACCCTATGGCCTAGGTTGGCGGAAACGGGGAGGGCGCCGAACGCGCTCGTAAGACAGTCGGCATGCGACAGCTTGGTGTTATCCGGGGCTCCAAGGCCCCGACGGTCCGCATCATCGGCGGCGGGCTCACGGGAATTCTGGCCGCCTTCGAGGCCCATCGCCTCGGTTGCCGCGACATCGAACTCCATGAGCGGTTCGATCAGCTGGGCGGGACCGCCTGGCCGCGCCGCGACCATGGCCTGGAGTTGCGCGCCGACCGCCGCCACTTCGGACCGCAGGGCGATCCGACCCGTAGCCTGCTGGAAGCCAACGGCCTGGTCTTCGAGGATTTCGAGAACCGCTTCGGCTCGGTCAGCCCCGCGCCGGGCGGCGACCTGGCCTTCACCCATGACTTCGAAGGCCCGGCCCTGCGCACCCGCACGCTGGATCTCACCCCGGTGACCGGCGACAGTCTGGCCGACAGGATCCGCGCCTATCCTCATGATATTTCAGGTCCTCTGACCCGCTATTGCCAGTGGGTCCTGGGCGCCTGGCTGGACGAAGTCGACGCCGGCGCGGCCATCCCGCTGGGCGTAAAACGGGTTTATGCGACCGATATCGAGACCTGCGACCTAGCCCGGGCCAAGAAGTCCGACCCGGTCTATGACGGCCTCTACGGCATTCCCCGCGCCCTGTGGGGCCGGTTGCAGAACCAGACGGCCAGCCTGCCCTCCGGCGGTTTCCAGACCTTCTTCATGCGCTGCCAGAGCGCCCTGGAACGGTTGGGCGTGACCATCCAGACCGCCTCCTTCCTGTCGCCGCAGCAGGCCTTCGCGGCCCGCGAGGCCGGTGACATCTTGGTCTGGGCGGCCGATCCGTCGCCGCTGTTCGCCCCGCTCGACCTGGAGCCTCCCAAGCGCCTCGCCAAGAGCCTGACGAGCTACATCTTCAAGGCCCGCTACGCCGGCCCCCTGCCCTTCCATGTCCGCAACTTCACCGCCGAGGGATCGGTGTTCCGGGTGCACCTCTATGAGTGCCGGGGCCAGGCCCTGCTCTCGGCGGAATGCGTGTCGGAGGTCTCCGACAGCGAGTTGCGCCGCGAGGTTCACAGGCTGATGGGCGGCTTCGGCGGCGCGTCGCTGCACCTGGATGAGACCGTCTCGATCCAGGTCGAACCCCGCTGGGCCCAGCACTCCCTGGACGCCGCGCGCAAGCTGTCGGGCCTGCACACCGCCCTGGCCAAGCACCAGGGCGCCAACTTCATCGCCGGCGCCTGGGAAGCCCAGACCCAGACCGCCTCGCTGTCGGAGATCTCCAAGTCGCTGGCCCAGGCCCTGGACATCGAGGCCTCCGAGGCCATCGCCGCCTAGGTTTGGGCGCCGCCTGCAGTCGTTGCCTGCCCCGCCATTTAGATATATCTAACCCAGCATGTCCCAGGCCAGGGGTTCGCCACGGCTGAGATTCCGCGCCGCGGGTTTGCCCAGGACCTTGGCCAGTTCGGCCGGTGGCAGGCCATTTCCGGGCCGGATCGAGCGGACATTGGCCCGCGTCAGGACCTCGCCGGCCTTAACGTCGGCGCTGATGTAGAGCGAGCGGCGGAACTGACGGTTGGCCTTTTCCGAGCCCAGCAGGTCGTAGTGGGCGCGGCCCAGCGCCGTCCAGGCGTCCTTGCAGTCGCGCACCAGGGCCGTGAATTCCACGGGCTCCAGGCTGAAGGCGGCGTCCGGCCCGCCGTCGGCGCGGGCCAGGGTGAAATGCTTCTCGATGACGCAGGCGCCGAGCGCGATGGCGGCCACCGAGGCCGCCGTGCCGTGGGTGTGGTCGGAGAGGCCGATGGGGCTGTCGAAGCGGCTGGCCATGTCGGCCACGGTACGGACATTGGCGTCCTTGAGCGCGGCCGGGTAGCTGGAGACGCAGTGGAGCATCACCACGCCGGGCGCGCCGGCGGCGAGCGCGGTGTCGCGGGCGGCGGTCATCTCGGCCAGGTTGGCCATGCCGGTGGAGATGATCAGCGGTTTGCCCCTGGCCGCCGCATAGGCGATCAGCGGCAGGTCCACGGCCTCGAAGGAGGCGATCTTGAAGGCCGGGGCTCCCAGGCCCTCCAGCAGGTCCACCGCGCTCTCGTCGAAGGGGCTGGAGAACAGGGGCACCCCGCGCCGGGCGGCCCGCTCAAACAGGGCGGCGTGCCACTCATAGGGGGTCTGGGCCTCCTGGTAGAGCTCATGCAGGCTGCGCCCGTCCCACAGGCCGCCATGGATTTTGAACTCCGGCCGGTCGACATCCATCGTGATGGTGTCGGCGGTATAGGTCTGGATCTTGATGGCGTCGCAGCCAGTGTCGGCCGCCGCGTCGATCATGGACAGCGCCCGGTCCAGGCTGCCGTTGTGGTTTCCCGACAGCTCGCAGATCACGTAGGGCTCGTGGTCCGCCCCGATCCGACGGCCGGCGATCTCGATGTGGGGGGCGTCAGGCATGGGCGACCAAGCAGGATGAACACCCAACCCTAGCCCGACGCGCTGAAGCAGGCGTTAAGCGAACGCCGGGGTCAGCCGTCGGGCGCCGCTCCCTAGACCGGCTTGGCCCCCGGCGCCGCCAGGTCTGACCCGTCGATGCCGCCGCCCGTCTCGGCCACCACCGCGCCCAGAGCGGCGACCTCCTCCAGCTTGGCGAGGTTGGCTTCGTGGCCGGCGCGGTCGAGGCGGTAGAACATGATGGCGCTGATGGCCATCAGGGCGAACAGCGCCGTGGCCGGCAGGTACAGCAGGGCCAGGTTGGTCATGACGGACGGGTCCAGGCTCTCCGGCTTGGCCTTCTCGGGCATGCCCACCCACAGCAGCAGGAAGCCCGGGATGATGCTGGCCACCGAGCCGGCGACCTTCTGCAGGACGTTGTCAGCCGAGAGCAGCAGGCCCTCCGACCGGCGGCCGGTGGCGAGTTGAGACTCCTCCACCACGTCGGCGATCATCGAGGCGGTGAGGATGGCCGCCGCCGTGGCGAAGGCGCCGTAGAGGGTGCGGTCCAGCAACAGGATGCCGGTCAGGCTGCCGGTGCCGTTCATGTCCTGGGGGATGATCCCCAGCAGGCGCAGGGAGATGGGAGTCAGAGACGTCACCAGAGCCAGCCCCATCAGGATCGCGCAGGCCCGCTTCTTGCCGTAGATGCGCGAGACCAGGGGCGCGAGGATCAGGGCCAGCAGGCTGCCCAGCATGGTCCCGGCCACGATGAAGGCCAGATTGGCCGAGCCCATGCCCCAGAAGTAGGTCTGGAAATAGATGTTCAGCCCGTTGCTGAGCCCCGCCCCGACCCCCACGAAGAGGGCGGAGAGCGACACCACCAGGAAGTTGCGGTTGGACATGGTCACCAGCATTTCCTTGACCACGTCCAGGACGCTGATGCTGCGGGCCGCCGGCTTGTGCAGGAAGGGGATGAACCTCTGGGTCGCCAGGCAGGCCACCAGGATGGAGAAGATCATCAGGCCGCCGACCACCAGGGCGTAGGGCCCGTAGCCGTCCGGATTGAGCTGCCCGCGGATCTTCTCGCCGTTCGGACCCACCGTGTCCTTGAGGAACACCACCCAGCCCATGACCGCCGCCGCGCTGCTGGCGAAGATGGCGAAGAAGTAGCGGAAGGTCAGCAGTTGAGTGCGGTCGTGGTAGGCCGGCGCCAGCTCGGGCGTCAGGGCCGTGGCCGGCACCTCATAGAGGCTGATGGTCGCCTTGGCTGCGATCACCATGACGATCATGTAGGCGGTGATGGCGCCATCGGACCAGCCCTGGGGCGGGTTGAACAGGGCCACCAGGGTGATGGCCGACGGCAGGGCGGCGAAATACATGAAGGGGTGGCGGCGCCCCAGGCGGGAGCGCCAGTTGTCGGAAATCTGGCCGACAAAGGGGTCCCAGAGGGCGTCGAAGAAGATGGTCACCGCCAGGCCGATGCTGACCCAGTGCGGCGGCAGGCCGACGATCTGATTGTAGTAAAGCAGCAACAGACCCATCAGCTGGGTCTTCACCCCGAACGCGACGGTCCCGAAGCCATAGGCCAGCTTGATGGGTAGGGTCAGGGCCGGCCGTTGGGCTGCGACGTCGGTCACTAGGCGTTCCTCCTTATGCTTGGCCAGATTGCGCCAGAATCCGGCGGTCAGACCAAGTCAATTATTGGCGCCCAGGGATCTGCGCCCCTGGCGTTTTCAGCAACATGTCGTTGCGTCATGTTGCGGGGATGTTTCTGCGAAAGCTAGATCGCCCTCGCCAGGGTGCGCTGGCGCGGAATCTCACCTACATAGGCCACATGTCCGAGACCAAAGCCCCCCGCACCACCCGCTGCCTGATCGTCGGTTCCGGCCCGGCCGGCTACACCGCCGCTATCTACGCCGCCCGCGCCCTGCTCAAGCCCGTGCTGATCCAGGGCATCCAGCCCGGCGGCCAGCTGACCATCACCACCGAGGTGGAAAACTATCCGGGCTTCGCCGTCGTCATCCAGGGCCCCTGGCTGATGGAGCAGATGCAGGCCCAGGCCGAGCATGTGGGCACCGAGATCATCAACGACATCGTGTTGACCGCCGACCTGTCGCAGCGGCCCTTCCGGCTGACCACCGACAGCGGCGAGGTCTGGCTGGCTGAGACCCTGATCATCGCCACCGGCGCCCAGGCCAAATGGCTGGGGCTAGAGACCGAGCAGAAATTCCAGGGCTTCGGCGTCTCGGCCTGCGCCACCTGCGACGGCTTCTTCTATCGCGGCAAGAACGTGGTGGTGGTGGGCGGGGGCAACACCGCGGTCGAGGAAGCCCTGTTCCTCACCAACTTCGCCGCCAAGGTCACAGTGGTGCATCGCAAGACCGAGTTCCGGGCCGAGAAAATCCTCCAGGAGCGCCTGTTCAACCACCCCAAGATTGAGGTGATCTGGGAACATGTCCTCGATGAGGTGACCGGCGATACCGACCCCCTGGGCGTCACCGGCGTGAAGCTGAAGAACGTCAGCACCGGTGCGACCCAGGCCCTGGACGCCGACGGTGTGTTCATCGCCATCGGCCACGCACCGGCCTCGGAGCTGTTCAAGGGTCA
>NZ_JAUYAF010000082.1 GCF_030693625.1 Phenylobacterium sp. | reverse complement strand
GCGCCGATCACACGCTCACGAAGATCAACTGACAGCGCCTTGCTCATAGGTGCCAGCCTCCGTCACCAGCACAGAGCTTGAATCAGAATCCGCGGGCCCTGGGAATCCCCAACGATTCAATCAGGTCGCAGAATGCTCTAGGCCGGCACAGCCTCCGGCGCGGGCGCGGGCGCCACGGTCGGCGGCAGCGTGGAAATCACCGGGGGGGCGCCGCCGTCCTTGAAGGCCACATGGATGTGGCTCTTGCCCAGGTCCTTGCCGAGGAACTCCAGGCCCGTCGGGATGATGCGGGCGTAGCTCTCCAGGTCCTTGGTGTCGATGACGATGGTCTGGCCGAACTTGGTGTCGGTCAGCTTGATCACCGGCGGCATGGCCTCCAGGCCCAGGAACGACGAGAAGCCGTTGGTGGTCAGGATGCCCAGCTGGCGCCACTTGCCCTCCTGCGCCTGCGGATCGACGCCGTTCCAGTTCAGGCCCAGCGAGGTCGAGGAGATGTGGTCCACCTCGATGTCGGTGATGCCGATCAGGTTGGCCACCGGCCACTGCTGGAAGAACCAGGTGTCGACGCTGCCGGCCGAGCAGAAGTCCTCGCTGACGATCTTCGGCCAGGTGTCGCGGATCGCCTTGGCCCGCGCATTGAACAGCTGGAAGTAGCCGTTGGGCTCCAGGTTCACCTTGTCGAACTGGCCCTCCACCGGTGCGTTGTCGCGCCGCGCGGTGAAGTAGAGGCAGCCGGGGTTCCAGGAGTGACCGAACATCACGTCGCGCAGTTGCGGGTTCACGGCGATGTCGGCGTCGGTGAAGACGATCCAGTCCGGCTCCTTCAGAACCGCCAGGCCGTCATTGAGCATCTTGCCCTTGTTGAAGGCGTGGTCGTCGTCGAAGCAGCGGTCGGAGATCACCACCGTGGCCCCATGCTCGGCGGCCACCTCCTGGGTGCGCAGGTCGGTGGAGGTGGTGACCACGATCATGTCGTCGAACTGGTCGATATTGCGCGGCAGGGTCTGGGCGAGCGCCTCGCCATAGCCGACCGAAACCAGCACGCAGGACAGCTTCTTGGGCTTGGTGGAGTTGTGGCCGATGCCGACCCGGCGGCCGGCGCCGTCATTGCCGACATAGTTGTCGCGGCTCTCGACCTCTCGCTTCTGCTTGTGCAGTTCGCGGTCGAAGATCTCGTAGTTATGCTTCTTGATCGCCGGGCTGCCCAGCTTGCGCAGGATGTCGCGGTGCTGCGGGCTGATGATGTCGCGCTCGAGGATATCGAGCTGCGACGGGCCGGGCTGGGCGAGCGCGCAGTAGTTGCAGAGCTCGAGCTGGTCGCCGAAGTCGCCCGGCTGGCGCTGCCACCAGCCGTGCTCGACCGGCCAGGCGTGCTTCCCGCCGAAGTACAGCCGGTCGATGGCCCCGGCGACCTCGCAGAAGTAGGCGCCCTTGTCGTTGATGGTCGCCGACCAGAGCTTCTGGACCCAGCAATTGTCGCGGTTCTGCTCCCACTGCAGCTCGGAAATCCCGGTCGCCGCGATATAGTCGGCCCGGGTGATCAGCAGCGCCTGGTGCTGGCCGGCGGACTCGTGGGTGTTGGTGTTGAAGTGGCTGTAGACCGACATGATGGTCTCGTAGTTGCGGTAGAACCCCGCGCCGAGACTGGTCCAGAGGCCGCGGCCGTTCGAACGGTCGAACAGGCGCTCATTGGCGAAGTCGTTGAAATCCTTGATCGGGAACTTGCCGTTATTGGTGTTGTCCCCGCCCCACAGCTCGGCGAAGCGCAGCGAGATCTGCTCGAAATTGGCGTGCAGGGTCGGCTCGCCGGCGATGATGCCGATCAGCTTGTTGGGGCCGTTCCAGCCCTCCATGCTCTGCACGGCGCGCTCGAAGGTCTCCAGCTCCATGTCCGCCCGCTGGGTCTGGTGCGGGATCAGCCGGGTACAGTTGGAGCACTTCAGGTGGCACTTGGTGCTGATGTCGATCTGGACGATGTCCATGTCGGCGGGCGATCGCATGGTGTCTTCTCCAGGTCGCTCTCGCCAGGTCCGGGCAGCGACGGAAGGCGTCGCCAAGACGCCGATCAACGCTGTTTGACTCTCCTTTGAGTCGCCGGGAAAGCTAAACTGTTTGCCGGGTCGTGCGGCAAAGAGTTGCATCCCTGCGTGGCCTTGCGGACCTGGGTCTTCCCAAGCAGAGTGATCATCAATCACTCACATGTTCGGGAGGGCGCATGCCCCAGATCATCGCCAACGGCATCCCCCTCGAATATGCGGTCTACGGCCCGGAGAAGGGCGAGGCGGTCCTGCTGATCATGGGCTTCGGGGCCCAGATGACCCGCTGGTCGCCGCAGTTCATCCGCGAGCTCACCAACCGGGGCTACCGCGTGATCGTCCACGACAACCGCGACGTCGGCCTCTCCCATCGCTTCGAGGACCACGGCGAGCCGGACATGACGGCCATCTATACCGCCCTGATGAGCGGCCAGACGCCGGACGTGCCCTATCATCTGGCGGACATGGCCCGCGACAGCGTCGGCCTGCTCGAGGTCCTGGGCGTCGAGCGCGCCCACGTCGTCGGCGCCTCCATGGGCGGCATGATCGCCCAGCTGGTGGCGGCCAATCATCCGGAGAAGACCGCGTCCCTGGTCTCCATCATGTCCACCACCGGCAACCCAGCGGTCCCGCCGGCCAAGCCCGAGGCCATGGCGGCCCTCACCAAGCCGGGCGTCGACCCGGCGGTGGATATGGACAAGCATGTCTGGAGCGGGCTGGAGAGCCACAAGGTGATCGGAAGTCCCGGTTACCCGACCCCGGACGAAATCCTGATCGAGCGGATCCGCGCCGACGCGCGGCGCGCCTATTATCCGGTGGGTCGCGCGCGCCAGATGGCCGCCGTCGTCGCCTGCGGCGACCGTCGTCCGCTGCTGGCCGCGATCACCGCGCCTACCGTGGTGATCCACGGCGAGGCCGATCCGCTGGTGCCGGTCGAGGGTGGCCGGGACACCGCCGCCTCCATCCCTGGGGCGGAGCTGCACACCATCCCCGGCATGGGCCACGACCTGCCGCACCAGCTCATCCCGCGCATCGCCGACCTGATCGAGCGGGCGACGGCGCGGGCGCGGGAGAGCGCCTAGGCGGCCGCGGGCCTGGCGCAGGCCAGGCGGTCGATCAGGGCGAAGGCCGGCCAGAAGAGAACCAGCAGAACCAGGGCCACGGTGTTGGCGGCATGAACCAGCAGCATCGGCGCCCAGTGATCGAAGAACGGGTCTTGGGTTTCTTCCTCAAGAACTTCAAGGGTCATGGTCGTTTCCTTCAGGCGAACCGGCGTGAACAACGCAGGTCCGCCTGAGCCCAGCGCAAGAGCAGGGCCAGCCGGCCAGCCGGGACATTCCCCGGACGGTGAATCTTCAAGGGTTCGACATATCCATCTGGGCGAGTTCGCCGTCAGCGCGGCGAACCGGCCACTTCCTCTCGCATCGTATTGGCACACGCCAACCTTGACTGAACCAGAACGGCTTTCGCGCGCTATAGTCAGCAATCAGGGGAGTCGAGAGATGCGCGATCTGCGGCAGGCCTTTTACGGAATGGCCATCGCCACCGTGGCGGGGCTGGTCATCGGCGGCGTCTCCAAACCCGACATCCGCGAAATGACCGATCTCGACGGCCCGCAGTTGCTCTCGGGGACGTCAGGTGAGCGGCTCGGACCCGGCATCCGGCAAGACGCCACTTGGACCAGCTATGGCGGTCAGGTCCCGGACTACGTCATCGGCACCGACTGGACCCAGCCTGCCTATCCGGTGGAGATGGCCCAGGCCGAACCCGAGCCCGAACCTGAGCCGGCGCGCGTGGTCGACGAAGCCCCCCCCGTCCGCATGGCCCCGGTGAAGTACGTGTCTGAGGTCGCGCCCGCCCCCTCCTACCCGTCCCTGGGCGGTGATATCCTCGCCGGGCTGCAGGCCGCCGCCCCTTCGCCCACGCCCGAACCGGCGCCCGACGAAGCCGCGCCGCCGCCGGCCTAACCCCCTCGCCTTTCGGCGCGTCCGCCTCTAGACGGATGCGCATGACGACAGACGCCGTTCAGATCATCGCCCGGGGGCCCCGCGCCGTCGCCGAAGCCGCAGCCGAGGCCATCGACGCCGATCCCATGCTGGAGAGCGCCACCTACTCCATCCTGGAGGAGGACGAGGATCACGACGTCTGGCGCATCGACGCCTTCCCCACCTCCGACGACGAGGTGGATGGCCTGACCAAGACCCTCTCGGCCTATCCCGAACTCAAGGTGCTGGTGGAGAAGCTGGCCGACGCCGACTGGCTGGCCATGGCGCTCTCGGGCCTGCCGCCCGTGCGCGCCGGCCGCTTCTTCGTCTACGGCGCCCACGACAAGGGCCGCGCCCCGGTCAACGCCGTCAACCTGCGGATCGAGGCGGGCGCCGCCTTCGGCACGGGCCACCACGGCACCACCGTCGGCTGCCTGCAGGCCTATCATGACCTGCTGAAGGCGCACCGCTACGAGCGCGTCCTGGACGTCGGGGCCGGCACCGGAGTGCTGGCGATCGCCGCGGCGCGCACCGGTACGCCGATCGCGGTGGGCACCGACATCGACGCCCCTTCGGTCCGCATCGCCGGAGAAAACGCCCTGCTCAACAAAGCCAAGGTGCGTTTCCTGCACGCCTCCGGGCTGGGCCACGCCTCGGTGCGGGAAAAGGCGCCCTACGACCTGGTGTTCGCCAACATCCTGGCCCCGCCCCTGGTGGCCCTGTCCCACGACATCAAGTTGGCCTTGAGGCCGGGCGGCGTTGCGATCCTTTCGGGCCTGCTGCGCACCCAGGAGCGCCGCGTCCTTGCGGCCTACCGGTCCAAGGGCTTCACCCTGGTCCGCCGCATCCACCGCGACGCCTGGGCGACCCTGGTGATCAAGCGGAACTAGGAACCGCCCTCACGGATCGGCGTTTTCAAGCGCGACGGTGGTCTTCACCACCGATTTCGAGGACGCACCCATGAGCAATCCCAACGACCCCTACGTCGAACGCACCGTCGTCGAGCAGCCGGCTACGGTTCGCACCGAATACTCAGCCGCCCCCGCCGCCCGCGGCTCGGGCGCCGCCGGTTGGTGGATCGCCGCCCTGGTGGCCGTGGTCGCCATCGTCGGCCTGGTCTTCATGTTCAACAACAACTCCACCTCGACCGACCTTCAGGCCGCCACCGATGCGGGCCGCAGTCAGGCGATGATGGAGACGGCCACGGCCCAGGCGCAGTCCGCGGCTCAGGCCGCCAGCGAAGCCTCGGCCAACGCCGCCTCCAGCATGGCCGCCTCGACCCAGGCCGCAGCCGACAGCGCCCGTAACGCCGCCGACCGCACCGCCGAGGCGGCGCAGGATACGGCCGCCGCCGCGTCTGACGCTGCTCAGGAAGCCACCGACGCGCCCCAGTAGGCGGTGGGAGGGGCGGTCAGACGATCTGTGTGACCGCCCCGTCCAATCCCATCAGGCCAAGCTCCACCTCCATATGGGGGTGTTTTGTCGTGACCTGGGACCGCAGGGCGTAGAGCTGTTTCACATGGCTCCTGAATTCCGTCTCGGCGTCCTTCACCGCACCCTCCCCCAGCACCAGCTTGTAGGCGCCGCAGTCGCGGTGATCGATGACCATCAGGCGATGCACCTGGTGTAGCTGCACCGCCAGATCCAGGTGGGTCCAGAACACCTCGTTCCATACCGGGTACTTGTCGTTCAGGGCGCCCAGCGACGCTCCAGCCAGCACCACATGATCGAATTTGTGCTTCAGGCCCCGGGCCGTCATGTAGTCGTCGATCTCGCTGTTCAGACGATAGTCCATGCAGGTGAGCAGCAGGGCCTCGCAGTGGCCGGCCGCCCGCGAGACGCCCGGCTTGAGACCGCTGTTCAGGAGAACCCCGCCCCCCAGCGCCATGGCGCCCATGACGCCTCGACGGGAAAGCTGGGGCCAATTGGCATGCTTGGAACAACAGGTCATGGCGGTCTCCGATCGCTTCAGGCTGCACCTTGCCGCGCGACCATTAACCAACCCCCACCGTCAAGCTCAGGCGACGATGGGACGAGCCTCCAGGGCCGCGATCCAGTGTCGCAGGCGCGCCTTGAGCCAGTCCTCCCTGCCGATTGGGGTGAGGTCCTCCTCCAGGCCTTCGACCACGGCATAGACAAAGGCGGCCTCGCCGTGCGCCTTCCACGCCGCCTGAAGAGTGGCATTGCGGTGCGAGCCGAGACGCAGGCTCATCAAGGCGGAATTGGCGGCCCCGTCCAGGTTACGGCTCATGCCGATCCAGGCCTCGCCGGTCGGCTCGCAGCGCAGGCTGAAGATTCCCACAGGGACCTTCCGCTCCTTGTATTCCCGGGCGATGTCTCGGCGGCGTTGCTTGTCCACGGTCTGATCCTCGGCGAGAGCGCTTCAGGGTGTAGCGCAAGCCGGTTCACCCTTCCGACCCGCTCTACATTCTTGAGTTGGAGGCGGGCCTTGTAGCGCCCGGGCCCGCCTCCGTCAATTTATACCCGGATAATATTCACTGTTTGCCGCCCGCCATTCCTCGGCCAGCAGGGCGTAGACATAGCTGTCGCGCCAACCGTCATGGGCCTTGGTGTCCTTCAGCAGATGGCCCTCCCGGCGCATGCCCACCTTCTCCATGATCGCATAGGAGCCGTGGTTGCGGGCGTCGCAGGTGGCCCAGATGCGGTGATGGCCCAGTTCCGTGAAGGCGATCCGCGCCAGGGCCTTGGCGGCCTCCGTCCCATAGCCCTGTCCCCAGGCGTCGCGGCTGTAGCAGTATCCGAAGGAGCTATTGTCGGTGTTGGCGTCGTGCAGGGACACGACCCCGATCATCGCGCCGGTGGCTTTCACCTCCACAGCCAGGTCCAGTTGCTCGCGCGGCCAGGCTTTCTGGCGCTCCAGATTGCGGTCCAGCACCTCGCGGGTGACCTCCGGCGTATTGGGTCCCCAGGTCATGTAGCGAACGACCTCGGGGTCGGTGGCGTAGGCGTGGATGGGGTCGAAGTCCGCCTCGTGGAAATCGCGCAGCAGCAATCGCTCGGTTTCGATGGGTAGCCAGGGCGGGGTGGTGGTCATGGAACGCTCCGATTTGAAAGAGATCGGACGGGTTCTCTGGTCTGTCGGACCCCGGCCGATGTTGGCGGGGTCTGGTTCGAGGCGGCCCTGGCTTAGGGCGTGCGCGTCCGAACGACCCCGATGGGACCGCTGGAATTGGAGCAAGCGAGGGCCTGGGCGCGAACCATGGGCAGTTTGTAGCCGAGCTTGCCGCCAAACCGCAAGCTTGGGCCCTTTGCGAGGCCCCGCCGAACGGCTTACATGCGCCCATGCGCCAGACCTTCGAAGAAACCACCGAACGCTCCTTCGGGCCCCGCCACGTCCCCCTGATCCGCCAGGCCATGGCCGCCCAGGGTCTGGACGGCTTCCTCGTGCCGCACGAGGACGAGCATCAGAACGAATACCTGCCGGAGGCCAACGACCGGCTGGCCTGGGCCACCGGCTTCACCGGCTCGGCCGGCGCGGCGGTGATCCTGAAGGACAAGGCCGCGGTCTTCGTTGACGGCCGCTACACCCTGCAGGTCCGCGACCAGGTCGACGAAGCCACCTTCGAGATCCGTGACCTGGTGGAGGGCGGCGTCCCAGCCTACCTCGAGACCGCCGCGGCCCCCGGTCAGGTGGTGGGCTACGACCCCCGCCTGCACAGCCCCGACGCCCTCGACCGCCTGAAGGCGGCCATCGCGCGGGCCGGCGCGCAGCTGAAGCCTGTCGCCGCCAATCCGCTGGACCAGGCCTGGGGCGCCGAGCGTCCCGCCCAGCCTGTCGCCCCCGTGGTCGCTCAGCCCCTGGCGTATTCCGGCGAGGACTCCGCCGACAAGCGCGCCCGTATTGGCAAGGCGCTCGCGGCCCGGGGCGCTGACGCCACCGTGCTGACCGCCCCCTCCTCCATCGCCTGGCTGTTCAACGTCCGGGGCGGCGACGTCATCCGCTCGCCCCTGCCGCTCGCCCAGGCCATCCTCAACAAGGACGGCACGGCGCGCCTGTTCCTCGATCCCGCCAAGGTCACCGCCGAGCTGCCGGCCTGGCTCGGAAACCAGGTCACCCTGGAAACCCCCGACGACCTGCCCGGCGCGCTCGTCGACCTCAAGGGCAAGCGGGTCCTGGTGGATCCCGGCCTCTCCTCGGCCTGGTACTTCGAGGCGCTTTCCGAGGCGGGCGCCGAGGTCGTGCGCGGCGAGGATCCCTGCGCCCTGCCCCGCGCCGCCAAGAACCAGGTCGAGATCGCCGGGACCACCGAGGCCCACGCCCGCGACGGCGTGGCGCTCGCCCGCTTCCTCCACTGGCTGGCCACAGAGGCCCAGACCAGCCTGCCCGACGAGGTGGAGGTGGTCAGCAGGCTGGAGGGCTTCCGCCAAGAGACCGGGGCGATGAAGGACCTCTCCTTCGACACCATCGCCGGGGCGGCCTCCAACGGCGCCATCGTCCACTATCGCCCCACCACGCGGCTGAACAAGCAGACCGTGTCAGGCTCCCTGCTGCTGGTGGATTCCGGCGCCCAGTACCTGGACGGGACCACCGACGTCACCCGCACGGTGGCCATCGGCGAACCCAGCCAGGAGATGCGGGAGCGCTTCACCCTGGTGCTCAAGGGTCACCTGGCCCTGGCCGCCATCCGCTTCCCGGCCGGCACGACCGGCTCGGCGCTGGACATCCTGGCCCGCGCGCCGCTCTGGGCCCGGGGCCTCGACTACGACCACGGCACCGGCCACGGGGTGGGCTCCTATCTCGGCGTGCACGAGGGCCCGCAGCGCATTTCCAAGCTGCCCAACTTCGTGGCCCTGCAGCCCGGCATGATCCTGTCCAACGAGCCGGGCTACTACAAGGAAGGCGCCTACGGCATCCGCATCGAGAACCTGCAGTATGTGACCGAGGCCGCCCCCATCGCCGGCGGCGAGCGCCCCATGCTGGGCTTCGCGACCCTGACCCTGGCCCCCATCGACCGTCGCCTGATCGAGGTGTCCCTGCTGACCCCTGAAGAGCGCGCCCAGATGGACGCCTACCACGCCCGCGTCCTGAAGGTGGTCGGGCCCCGCGTCCCCGCCGAGGTGAGGACCTGGATGGAGGAGGCCTGCGCGCCCCTCTAGGTGGTCCGCATCCAGAACGAGGCGCCATAGAGATCGAGACCGCTGAGCGGCCCCTTCCGCAGAAGGCCCTCGGCCTGGGCGCGCAGCGCGGGATCGCGGCCGATGAACCAGCAGGGGAAGAGGATCTCGAAGCGGTCCGGCCCGAACAGCAGGGCCGTGGCCAGCAGGTACTGCTCGTTCCACAGCCGCCACAGGTGGCCGCTGAGATAGTCGTCGGGCAGGTAGATGTCGTGGATGTGGACGATCACCCCGGGCTTCAGGCGCGGCAGGATCTCCAGGAAGAACACCGTGACGTCCGAGCCTTGGAAACTGCGGTGCGAGGAGTCCAGGAACAGGATGTCGCCCGCCTCCAGGCCCGCGAACATCGTCAGGTCCACCCGTTCCAGCGGCTGTCGGATCACCCGGTCGCACAGTCTGTCGACCTCGCTGCGCGGCTCCGGATCGATGGAGGCCAGCTTGGTGCGCAGGCCATAGGTCTGCACGGCCCGGCGCGCGAACTTGGTGGAAAGGCCCGAGCCAATCTCCATGAACCGCTGTGGATTGTGCCGCCGCAGCATCTGGGTCAGCGCCATGCCGTCGAGGGCCGGAAACCAACTGTTCAGCCAGAAGGGCGTCGGGTCGTCGTAGCTTCCCCCCAGGGGGATCTGCGCGAAGTCGGCCTGGATCTCTCCCAACTCGGAGAGGAACGCCTCGTACCGCCCTCGCCCCGCGCCGATCTGGGCGGCAAGCTCCGGATGCGATGGGCGGCCCGAGCCGTAGCGGACCGTAGCGGAATAGGGGTAGTCCACCATCGTGAAGCTGTGGACCAGGCGGTCGGAGGACAGCGAGAGCTGGGCCAGGGGCGGCAGGGAGACGGCCTCCGGGTCGGTCCCCATCAGGCCCACCGCACGCGCGTGGGCCTGGGCGGCGGCCTCGCCCTCACCCACCTCCCGCAGCACGACCGAGAGGTCCCACCAGCCGATCTGGACGTCGGGCGCCAGGGCCGTGGCGGCCTGCAGGCGTTCCAGGGCCGTGCGGCTGTCCCCCAGCTTGTGCTTGGTGACGCCGGCCAGTCGCAGGGCCACGGCGTGGTCGGGCGCCCTGACCACCACCCGGTCGAAGATCAGTTCCGCCAGGTTCAGCATGTGCTCGCGCAACCGCTGCAGGCCGATCTTGAGCTCTTCCTCGATGGTGGGCGGCGCCTCGGGCATCAGCCCGCCACCAGGGCCAGCCATTCGTCCTCGGTGATGACCTCGATGCCCAGGTCAGTCGCGGCCTTCAGCTTGGAACCCGCGCCCGGCCCGGCGACCACCAGGTCGGTCTTCTTGGAGACCGAGCCGGAGACCTTGGCCCCGAGCCCCTCGGCCTGCGCCTTGGCCTCGTCGCGGGTCATCTTTTCCAGCGCGCCGGTGAAGACGATGGTCTTGCCGGCCACGGCGGTGTCGGTCTTGGGTCTGGCGACCGCCTGCACCTCCCGCAGTTCTGAGGCCAGGTTGGCCACCATGTCGCGGTTGTGCGGCTCGCCGAAGAACTCGGCGATCATCCGGGCGGCCACCACGCCGACGGCGTCCACCGTGGCGAGCTCCAGGAAGTCGTCGCCGGGCCCCTGCCCCGCCGCCTTAGTCACCGCGGCCTCGAAGGCCGCCCAGTCGCCGAACAGGTCGACCAGGGCCTGCCGCGCCCGGCTGTTGATCCTGGGGATCGAGAGCCGCAGCCGCTCGTCCATCGAGGCCTCGGCCGGGATCAGAGACGCGGGCTTTGTCCGCGCCCAGGCGATGATGGCCTCAAGCGCCGTGGGGCCCACGCCGTCCAGGGTGGAGAGCGCCAGGTAGTCGGCGCCAGGCCGTTGCGCCGCCGCCGCCTGCCCAGCGGCGATGAAGGCCTCGACGGTCTCGTAGTGCCGCGCCAGGGCCAGCGACGTCGTCTCGCCGATATGCCGGATACCTAGGCCGAAGATGAACCGGTCCAGCGGGATATGCCGACGCGCGTCGATCCCGGCCACCAGGTTGCTGATGCTGGTCTCGCCATAGCCGTCGCTGCCTCGCAGCTCCGCCAGACGTTCCTCGTCACGGGCCAGGCGGAAGATGTCGGCCGGCTCCCGCATCCAGCCGCGCTCATAGAAAGCGGTGAGCTGCTTCTCGCCCAGGCCCTCGATGTCGAAGGCGCGGCGGCTGACGAAGTGGCGCAGGTGTTCGATGCGCTGGAAAGGACAGGCGAACTCGCCGGTGCAGCGCCGCACCACGGTCTCGGCGCCCGACGCCGTGGTCTCGCGGGCCAGCGGCGTGCGCAGCGGACAGGGGCAGTGGGTTGGATACTCAAAGGGAACGGCGTCGGTGGGACGCTCGGCCAGCACCGCCTCCACCACCTGGGGGATCACGTCGCCGGCGCGCTGGATGACCACGGTGTCGCCGACCCGCAGGTCCTTGCGCGCGATCTCGTCGGCGTTGTGCAGGGTGGCGTTGACCACCACCACGCCGCCCACTGTGACCGGGCGCAGCCTGGCCACCGGGGTCACGGCGCCTGTCCGCCCCACCTGCAGGTCGATGGCCTCCAGCACGGTCCGCGCCCGTTCCGCAGGGAACTTCCGGGCAATCGCCCAACGCGGCGTCCGGGTGATGAAGCCCAGCCGGGCCTGCCAGTCCAGGCGGTCGGCCTTGTAGACCACCCCGTCGATGTCGAAGGCGAGCTTGGGCCGCGCGGCCTCCATCTCGCGATAGGCGACCAGCAGGCCTTCGCGACCCACCACCCGCTGCGACTGCGGCGTGGTCTGGAAGCCCCAGGCCTTCAGCTTGGCGAGGGCCTCCCACTGCGTCTCAGCAAACGGCTCACTGATCAGGCCCCAGGCATAGGCGAAGAACCGCAGGGGCCGGGTCGCCGTGATCTTCGGATCGATCTGGCGCAGGGAGCCGGCCGCGGCGTTGCGCGGATTGGCGTAGGTCTTCTGCCCCGCCGCCTCGGCGCTGGCGTTGAGGGCCGCGAAACCGTCGTGGCCGAGATAGACCTCGCCCCGCACCTCGATGACATCGGGCCATCCTGAGCCCTTCAGCCGGTGGGGAATGTCCGCCACTGTCCGCAGGTTCTGGGTGACGTCTTCCCCGACCCGGCCGTCGCCCCGGGTCGCGCCTTGGACCAGCACGCCCTTCTCGTAACGCAGGGAGGCCGACAGCCCGTCGATCTTGGGCTCGGCGGTATAGGCGATGGGCTCGGCGTCCGCCCGGAGGAACCGCCGCACCCGGGCGTCGAACTCCACGGCCTCCTCGTCGGAGAAGGCGTTGTCGAGGCTCAGCATGGGCACGCCATGCTCGACGGGCGAGAACTGCTCGGCCCGGGCGGCGCCGACCCGCAGCGACGGTGAGTTCTCGCGGATCAGCTCCGGGAACCGCGCCTCGATCTCCAGGTTTCGGCGCTTCAGGGCGTCGTATTCGGCGTCCGAGATCGTCGGCGCGTCCTGCTGGTGATAGGCGAGGTCGTGCCTCGACAGCTCATCGGCAAGCTTGGTCAGCTCCTCGACGGCCTCGCCCTCGTCGAGATCGGCGACCGGTTTGGCGGTCTCAAGCATGCATCAGCGCCCGGGCGGCGGCGCGGGCCGCGTCGGTGATGTGGGCGCCGGCCAGCATGCGGGCGATCTCTTCTTCGCGGTCGGCGGGCGACAGGGTCTCCACGGCGGTGCGCAGGCGCTCCCCATCCCCGGCCTTGGCGATGCGCCAGTGGGCGTCAGCGCGAGCGGCGACCTGGGGCGAGTGCGTCACGACCAGCACCTGGGCGTCGGCGGCCAGGCGGCGCAGGCGCAGGCCCACCGCGTCGGCCACGGCGCCGCCCACCCCCTGGTCCACCTCGTCGAAGATCATCAGCGGTTGCACCCCCTCGGCGCGGCCAGCCAGGGCGGCCTTCAGCGCCAGGGCGAAACGCGCCAGTTCGCCGCCCGATGCGATGGCCCCCAGGTCCCCGAACGGCGCGCCGGGATTGGTGGCGATCTCGAAGGCGACGCGGTCGGTCCCGGTCGGTCCGGCGCGGTCCTCCGCCAGGGTCTCCACGGCGACCCGGAAGCGGGCCTTGTCCAGTTTCAGCGGCGGCAGCTCGGCCATGACGGCGGACGCCAGGCGCTCGCCCGCGGCGCGGCGGGACGCCGAAAGCTTCTGCGCCTCGGCCATGTAGGCGGCGCGGGCCTGGGCGACGGCGGCGTCGGCGGCCTTCAGGTCGTCCTCGCTGGATTCCATCGCCCGCAGCCGCTCGGCGAAGCGGACACGCAGGGTGGGCAATTCCTCGACCGAGACCTGCAGCTTGCGCGCCATGCCGCGCAGTTCGAACAGCCGCTCCTCGGCCTTCTCCAGACGGTCGGGGCGGAAGTCGAAGGCATCGGCGGCGGCGTCCACAGCGGCTTCGGCCTCCTGGGCCTCGCCGAACACCCGGTCGATGGCGGCGCTGGCGGCGGTGAGGCGGCTGACGGCGGGCCCGTCCTCAGCGGCGCCGGCCTGGACGGCGCGGGCGCGGGCATGCTCCACGGCGCGGACGGCGGCCGCCAGCTTGCTGCTCAAGCCCTCGAAGGCGCCCCGCGCGTCATTGATGTCGGTAATGGCCTTTTCGGCGGCGCCCAGGATGGCGCGCTCCTCGGCAAGGGCCGTCTCCTCCCCCGCCTGTGGGGCGAGGCGGTCCAGCTCGGAGAGCCGCAGGGTCAGTTCCTCGGCGTCCGCGGCGGCGCGGTCCACCGCCTCGCGCAATTCGTCGGCCTTGGCGCGCGCGTCGCGCCAGGCGGTCCAGCGGTCGCCCACGGTCCTGGCCAGCGGCCGCAGCGAACCATAGGCGTCCAGCAGCGGCCGGTGGGTCCGGGCGTCCAGCAGGCCGACGGTCTCGTGCTGGCCGTGCACCTCCAGCAGGTGCTGGCCCAGCTCCTTCAGGACTCCCACGCTGGTGGCCTGGTCGTTGACGAAGGCGCGGCTGCGACCATCGACGGACAGGGTCCGGCGCAGCACCAGATCCTCGTCGCGGGCATAGGCAAGCCCCTTGTCCTCCAGAACCTCCCAGACAGGGTGGTCCAGGGACGGGGCGAAGACGGCCGAGGCCATGGCCTGGCTGGCGCCCTGGCGCACGAGGCCCGCGTCAGCGCGCGCGCCCGTCGCCAGGCCGAGCGCGTCGAGGATGATCGACTTGCCTGCTCCGGTCTCGCCGGTAAGCGCCGTCAGGCCCGGCCCGATGGACAGGTCCAGGGCCTCGATGAGCACGACGTCGCGGATCCAAAGCCCGATCAACATGGCCGGCAAGATCGCCTGGAATCAGGCCCGCTGGAAGGGATCAGTTCGCCTTAGGTTCTTCAATCGGCGCGGACGGCGGCTTGATGGTCGCGGCCTTGTCCTTGCGGAACGGCAGGTTGCGCAGCAGGCCGCCCTTCTTGCCGGTGGGCTCGATCGCGGGACGCAGGCCCCGGTCGGTCAGCAGCTCGTAGGCGTCGCCGTACCAGGCGTCGCCCGGATAGTTGAAGCCCAGCACCGCGCCGTTGCGCCTGGCCTCTTCGGCCAGGCCCAGGGTCAGATAAGCCTCCACCAGGCGGTAGAGGGCCTCTGGAGCGTGGCTGGTGGTCTGATAGCGGTCGATCACCGCCCGGAAACGACCCAGGGCCGCGATGGTGTCGCCCTGGCGCAGGTACCAGCGGCCGATGGTCATTTCCTTGCCGGCCAGCTGGTCGTTGACCATGTCGATCTTCAGGCGGGCGTCGGCGGCGTATTCGGTGCGCGGATAGCGCTGCACCACTTCCTGCAGGTTGGCGAGCGCCTGACCCGTGGCGGCCTGGTCGCGGCCCACGTCGACGATCTGCTCGAAATAGCAGATGGCCTTCAGGTAGTGGGCGTAAGTCGCCGCCGGGTTGCCCGGATACAGCGAGATGAAGCGGTCGGCGTCGCCGATGGCCTCGGCATAGTTGTTGGCCTGGTAGTGGGCGTAGGCGGTCATCAGGATCGCCCGGCGCGACCACTCCGAATAGGGATGCTGACGCTCCACCTCCTGGAAGTAGTCGACGGCCTGGTTCCAGAGGCCGCGATCCAGACGGTCGGCGCCGGTAGCGTAGAGCAGCTCCACCGGGCGCTCTTCATAAACGAGCTTGGGCCGTTTGGATTTGCCGGCGCAGCCGGCCAAGGCCACGGCGACGATGCAGGCGACAAGCGCCGGGCGACCCCAGGAATTGCGAAGCAAGGACACCGTCACCTCAAACAGACCAAATGCGCGGCCCCGCGCTGCGAGTCCTCGCTTCTACACCACGCTCGGCGAGGCGCAAACGGAAGGGAGGCGAGGACGCAGGGAACCACCCGACGACGGCCCAGCTAAAACTCGAGATTGTCGAAAGAGAGGCGGGCCGAAGGGGAGTCAGACCGCCTGGGCCAGATTGTCCACCAGGCTGCGATAGCGCCAGGCCTGGGGTTGCGCCACCAGGGCGCGGACCACGGCGTTGTTGATGCCGTGACCGGCCAGCACACCCTCGAAGCGGCCGAGGATCGGCGCGCCCAGCACGAACAGGTCGCCGATGGCGTCCAGGGCCTTATGGCGCACGAACTCATCCGGACGGCGCAAGCCCTCCGGGTTGAGGATGCGGTCGCCCTCAATGACGACGACGTTCTCCATGGAGCCGCCACGGGCCAGGCCCATGGCGCGCAGGGCCTCGACCTCGTGCAGGAAGCCAAAGGTGCGGCAGTTGGCCAGTTCGCTGCGGAAGGCGCGCTCGTTCATCGGCAGGTCGACCCGCTGACGGCCGATGGCCTTGGAGTCGAAGGCGATCTCGAAGGCGACTTCGAATTCGTCGGCGGGGCTGAGGGTGGCGCGCTTGTCGCCGTCCACGACCTCGACGGTGTCCAGGATCTCGATATAGCGGCGCGGGGCGTCCTGCCCCCGGCGGCCGGCGCGGTCGAGGATCTCAACGAAGGGCAGCGAGGAGCCGTCCATGATCGGCATCTCGGGGCCGTCCAGTTCGACGACGGCGTTGTCGATGTTCAGCATCACCAGGGCGGCCATCAGGTGCTCGATGGTGGCCACGGTGACGTCGGCGGCGTTGGTGATCACAGTGCCCAGTTGGGTCTTACAGACCGCCTCGGCGCTGACCGGCACGCGGTTGTCGCGATCGGTCACGTCTGTGCGGACGAAGGCAATGCCGGTGTTGGCGGGCGCGGGGCGAACCGAGACGCGGGTGTGAGCGCCGGTATGCACGCCGACCCCGGCGAAGATCGCCGGACCCTGCAGGGTGTGTTGAAACGCGGATGCGGCCAAGACCGGAGCCCTCTTTGAGTCGAAGCGCGGGCCGGAAGTGGCCGCGATACGCCTCAGATGCCTTTTACGGCTATGCTGCGGCGCCGCAAGACACGTCCTGTTTCCGAATGTTTCGATTCTCGAGGTCAGGATTTGTTAGCGGAATCAAGACCTAGGCCCCCTCGCCTCACACGCGAAACAGTGGTCCCCAACGCAACAAGGCCGGGGGTGAGCCCGGCCTTGCGCGAAGATCGACTTCGGATCGCCTAGTTGGCGAGACGTCGCAGGAAGGACGGGATTTCCAGGTCTTCCTGGCCATCGACCTGTTCCTGCGGGGCTGGAGCCTCAGCGGGTTGGGCGCCGCCGCGGGCGGCGGGACGGGCCGCCGGCGCGGGCGCCGGGGCGTCGTAGCGCGGACGGCTGCCGAACAGGCTCAGAAAGCCGCCGCTGCGTTGCGGGCGGCGATCCTCGAAGGCCGCGTCCGCGAACAGCGGCTCATCCTCGTCGTCGGCCACAGACGGATCGACGATCCGGGTCATGGGCGGAGCGGGCGGAGGCGCGGCGGCCTGAGTGATCTGCGGCTCGACCCGCACCGGCGCGGGGGCCGGGGTGGGCGCGGGAGCCGCGGCGTAGAGATCGCCCTGGGCCTCCAGGTCCTCGTCGAAGCTGGCCTTGGGAGCCGGGGTCGGCGCGGGCGCGGGAGCCGCGGCGACCGGGGCGCGATAGGCCGGAGCCTCATAGCGGGGCGCCGGAGCCTGGGCGGCCGGGGTGGCGTAGATCGAACGCACCGGTTCGGGCGCCGGAACGGGCGGCGGCGTATAGGGCTGGTGGGCCTGCTCGGTGGCGCGCAGCGGCGGCGCGGTCAGGGGACGACGCTCGACCTTGGGCTCGATGGCCGCGATGGAAGCGCCGTCCATGCCGGTGGCCACGACGGAGACGCGGATCATGCCTTCGAGGGTCGGGTCGAAGGCCGCGCCGAAGATGATGTTGCCCTCGGGATCGACCTGCTCGGAGATGGCGTTGGCCGCCTCGTCAACTTCCAGCAGGGTCATGTCGAGGCCGCCGGTGACGTTGACCAGCACGGCCTTGGCGCCCTTGAGCGAGACTTCGTCCAGCAGCGGGTTCTGGATGGCGTTCTGGGCGGCCATCAGGGCGCGGTCCTCGCCCGAGGCCTCGCCGGTGCCCATCATCGCCTTGCCCATCTCGGTCATGACCGTGCGGACGTCGGCGAAGTCGAGGTTGATCAGGCCGGGCAGCACCATCAGGTCGGTGATGGAGCGAACGCCGGAGTGCAGGACCTGATCGGCCATGCCGAAGGCTTCGGCGAAGGTGGTCCGCTCGTTGGCGACCCGGAACAGGTTCTGGTTCGGAATGACGATCAGGGTGTCGACATAGCGTTGCAGCTCGCTGATCCCGGCGTCGGCCAGGCGCATGCGGTGACGGCCCTCGAAGTGGAAGGGCTTGGTGACCACGCCCACCGTCAGGATGCCCCGCTCGCGGGCGCACTTGGCGATGATCGGCGCGGCCCCGGTGCCGGTGCCGCCGCCCATGCCAGCGGTGATGAAGACCATGTGAGCGCCGTCGAGGTGCTCACCGATTTCGGGAATGGATTCCTCGGCCGCGCTCATCCCGACTTCCGGATGGGCCCCGGCCCCGAGGCCCTGGGTCACCTGGACGCCCAGCTGGATGCGCCGGTCGGTCTTGGAGAACGACAGCTGCTGGGCGTCGGTGTTGGCGACGACGAACTCGACGCCCTCCAGCCCAGCTTCGATCATGTTGTTGACGGCGTTACCGCCTGCCCCACCGATGCCGAATACAACGATGCGCGGCTTCAACTCGGTCGCGCGCGGCGCGGAAAGTGCAATAGCCATTGGGACCTCTACGTCCTCCGTCATTCATTCTGGGAGACAAGGCGACCCGCCCGCCAGGCTCCCTCGACGGATGGCGTTAAGGAAACGCCTACCATCGTTAATTGGCGGTTAACTGCATAAGGCGAGTCGGAGGTCCGTCGAGCCGCTAACCAAGCTAAATTGGTTGGCGCGTAAGGCTTAGGTGCGATTCCCAAGCCCGAACTGCGACACCCTGACTCACAGATTTCGTCAAGCCGCTGAACACATTCAAGAACAGCTTGAAGCCCTCAACTGAGTCGATTGTGAGTCGATAGGCGCCGAGTGAGCGGCGCGTCGCCACCTGACGAGAGTTCGGGGCTGGAGGCGGCAGGCGTCTTGGTCTCCCCTGCGGTGGTCCGGTCCCGCAGCATCCGGGTCACACCCCGCTGCATCGGCTGATCCACCCAGCGATCGAAGACCGTGGCGACCAACAGGGCCACCGGCAAGGCGCAGGCCCAGAACACCCACTGCTCCCAAACCGCAGGACTCAGCCAACCCACAAGGGTGCGCTGGGCGTTGAACCACAACATGCCGACGAAGATGTGAGTGATGTAGAGGGCGAAGGAGATACGCGCGGCGCGGGCCGCAAGATCTGCGCCCCAGGTCATCCGCATCTGGCCGCAAGCAGCGATGATCACGCCCAGGAGGACGATGCTCAGCAAGTCGAAACGGCCCAGGGACTGAAGCGCGAAGACCCCGGTTACGGCGCTGAGGGCCAGGCCCGCCGCCCAGTCGGTTCGCGGCCAACCGCACTCCGCGGCCCTTGCCACGCACATTCCGAATACGAACAAGGGCGCGGCGCGGAGGACACCCAAATTGAAGCCCAGGTCGTAGAACGACCGGCCATAGGCTTGGCGGATACCCAGGTCAGCAAGCCAAACCAGGGCCGCTCCGCCCAGAAACAGCACAAGCCCACCCCCTGCGCCGCTCAGGCGTCGCCAGAGGGCCGGAAAGGCCGCGTAGCAGACCACCAGCGCCGAGAGCGGCCAGGTCGGCAGGTTCCAGCCGCCGCCCTGGCCGGCCCACGCGTGAATCAGGAAGGCCTGGGCCGGCAGTTCACTCCACTGGAAGGACTCTGGGTGGCCCGGCGCCCGTCCGGCCAGACCCGCCGCGAAGATCACCGCGGCGAAGGCGGTGAGCATCGCGATGTGCGCCGGCCAGATCCGGAGCACCCGGCGCAGCAGGAACTGCCCGTCGCTGATGGTGCGGGCGGCCACCTGCCGGCTATAGGCGCGGCCCAGCACATAGCCCGAGAGGATCAGGAACAGGTCGGTGACAAGATAACCGCGCAGGAAGATCGGGCTCAGCCGCTCCAGCGGAAAAGGCCCCTCGCTCTGGTAGTGGTAAAGCACCACCAGGCCGGCGGCGGCGAAACGCAGGAAATCCAGGGCGGCGCTGCGGTTGGCGCCCCTTCTGGCAGGGACCGTGCCAGAAGGGGATGGTTCTGAGTTGAATGACAAGACCGACGCCGCCTCTATGTTGCAATCGCCGTCAGCGTCGCAAGAAGCGCTCCATCCGGCGGTGTCGCCGGACAGTCCCGATCAGGTCATCCGCAGCGCCGGATAGCGCCGCCTAAGGTTGTGGTCAGAGGTTCTCGCGCAGCCAGGCGGCGGCCTTGGCCACCGGGTTGGCGCCCGGGTCCACCGGATCGCGGCGCAGCTTGGCCGAGGCGAGCGCCTTGGCCGAGACCGCCTCGCGAGGACCGAAGGCGTGACGGTGCAGGACCCCGGCCGCCGCGCAGAAGGCGGGACCCGAGGCGGCGTCGGCCAGGTGCGGCACGCGGCGCGGACGGCCCAGGCGTACCGGGCGGTCGAAGACACGCACGGCGACTTCCCGGACGCCAGCCAGCTGGCTCGCGCCGCCGGTGAGCACCAGGCCCGCGCCAGGCTCGACAGGCGCGCCCGAGGCCTTCAGTCGGTCGCGCAGCAGCTCCAGGGTCTCTTCGACCCGGGGGGCGATGATGCCCTTCAACAGGGAGCGAGGCGCGATCACCGGGCCCGCGCCCGGATCGTCGCCGCGCGGCGGCGCCTCGATCATCTCCCGGTCCTCGTTGGCCGAGGCGATGGCCGAGCCATGCAGGGTCTTGATCCGCTCGGCGCCGGCGATGGAGGTGGAAAGCCCACGCGCGATGTCGGCGGTCACGTGGCTGCCGCCGACCGGCAGGGTCTCGACGTGGACCAGGCTGCCGCCGGAGAAGACGGCCGCCGAGGTCGAGCCGCCACCCATGTCGATGCAGACGGCGCCCAGGTCCATCTCGTCCTCCTCCAGGGCCGCCAGGGCCGACACGAAGGGGGCGGCGACCACGCCGTCGAATTGCAGGTGAGCCCGCTCCACGCAGGCCCCCAGGGTCTGGAAGACCGCCTCGGAGACCGAGACCACGAGCAGCTCCACCGCCAGGACGCGGCCGAACATGGCCCGCGGATCGCGGATGCCGGACTGGCTGTCCACGGCCCAGGCGACGGGCAGGATGTGGGCGGCGCGGCGGCCGGGAAGCTTGATCTGGGCCAGGGCCGCCTGGATGGCGCGCACCAGGTCATGGTCGGAGATGGCGCGCGCACCGAGGGTGACGCGGCCGGAAATGCGATGACTGGTGAGCGCCCCGCCGCCGGTGGCGACCGTGACGCCCTGCACCTGGACGCCGGCGACGTTCTCGGCCCGCTCGACGGCCTGGGCGATGGCGTCCGACGCCTCGTCCAGATTGACGATCGCCCCGCCGCGCACGCCGCGCGACTGCACATAGCCGACGCCAGCCGCGGTCAGGGTGCGGTCGGAACGACGCACGCCGTCATGCTTCATGATGAAGCAGCTCACCTTGGACGCGCCAAGGTCCACCGCGGCGATCACCGGCTGGCGGCCAAGCGCGGCCTTCAGCCCCTCGCGGCTCTCCTTGCGGTCCTCAACACGGGTCACCAACGGGTCCGCCCTCTTCTTCCTCAAACGCCGTTCGCGACGAGTTGCCCGGGAAGGGCCCCGTCGCGCGGCCGCACCGCCACCACGCTCGGATCACGCAGATCGATCCGCTCGAAACCCAGTTCCAGGATGCGCTGGCTCTGATCCAGCTGCTCCAGTTTTATCAGGGCGCCGTCTTCGTCCACCGCCGGCAATTGCACCAGCGAGCCGTCCTTCAGCCGCAGGTCCCAGCGGCGGTTGTCCACCCGCACCAGGGCCTCGATCCGCTCCATCAGGCGCGGGCGGGCCGCGACCTCCGGCAGGATCTGGGCGGCGTATTCATTGGCCCCCTCACCGACGATCAGCGGTAGGGTGGGAAACTTGTCAGACCGGGCCTCGGGGATGATCCGGCCATGGTCGTCGATCACGTGGCTCTGGCCGCCGTGCTGCCAGACGGCCAGCTGCCTGCGCTCCACCACCGCCAGCACCAGGGTGTCTGGGAGCAGGCGCACGATGCGGGCTTCCTTGACCCAGCCGACGGCCTCGACGCGCTGCCGCAGGGCCTCAAGGTCCAGGCCCAGCAGCGGCTGATCCTTGTAGACCCCGGCGGCCGCCAGGATGTCGGCGGTGGCCATGGCCGAGGCGCCCTGGACGTGGACGGCCTTCAGCCGGAAGCCGAGGTGAGCGAACTGCCCGCCCACCGCGCCGCTGATCGCCTCGGAAGCCTTGTGGGCGCGGTCGCCGGTGGCCAGGGTCGCGATCAGGACGATGGCCAGCACGCCGCCGGCGGCCATCAGGGCGTGTTGCGGGGAGAGGCCGACGTTGCGGGCGGCGCCCAGCTTCGCGGGGGCGTACCCCGCAGGCGCCTTGGCCTGGGAGCGAGACTTGGAGCCAGCGGGCTTTCTAGCCCGGGGTTTCGCCGAAACTCGCGATCCCCCCCGCAGCACCGCGGGCATAAGCGTCCTCCGTGATCCAAAGCACCAGGTTGTCAAAGTCCACGCCCTTCATGGCCGCTTGCTCGGGGACGAGCGAAGTCGGCGTCATGCCGGGCTGTGTGTTGACCTCCAGAAGGACCAGAATGTCGTTAATGTCGTCATAACGAAGATCAGATCGGGTAACCCCGCGACAACCGAGCGCAGCGTGGGCGCGCTCGGCCAACTCCATGGCTTTCTCCAGGGTTTTCAACGGAATCTGGGCCGGCAGGATGTGCTCGGACCCCCCATCCCCGTACTTGGCCTCGTAATCATAAAAGCCCGATCTGGGCACAATGTCGGTGACGGTCAGGGCCTTGCCGTCCATCACCGCCACGGCGAGCTCCTTGCCGCGGATATAGGGCTCGATCATCACCTCTTCGCCGAAGGTCCATTCGGGCGAGACGATCTCCTGGGGCGGCCGGTTGGCGCCGTCCAGGACGATGAAGACGCCGACGGAGGACCCCTCTGCGTTGGGTTTCACGACATAGGGTGGCGGCATGACGTGCTCGGCGGCGGCCTCGAAGCGGTTGAACAGGCCTCCGCCCGGGACGGTCACGCCGGCGGCGGCCAACACCGCCTTTGACTTGGCCTTGTCCATGGCGAGCGCCGAGGCCAGTACGCCCGAGTGGGTGTAGGGCAGGTTCAGGGTCTCCAGCACCCCCTGGACGCAGCCGTCCTCCCCCCACGCGCCGTGCAGGGCGTTGAAGCAGACGTCCGGCTTCAACCGGGTGAGCACCTGGGCCAGGTCACGCCCGGCGTCGACGCGGGTGACCTTGGCGCCCAGGCGCTCCAGGGCGTCGCCGCACGCGCGGCCAGACACCAGGCTCACATCGCGTTCAGAGGAAAGGCCGCCAAGCAGCAGGGCCACATGGCGGCCGGAAAGGGGTTGGCTCACTGGGCCTCCGTGGCGAGCAGGGCGGCCCAGGCGGCCGCGGTCTTTTCATCCTGCGGCGGTGCGACAGCTGGGGCGGAGAGTCAAGCCGGACCCCCTCGTTTCACCGGTCGGTCGCCGCGGATGGAAGACAAGGCCCTTCACGCGCCCCGCACAGGCCACCAGGCGGTGCGGCGCAAGGCGTTGCGCACTTGGCGGCCCGCCCACCAAGGCCGACATGTGACCGTCGAGGTCGCGCGCGTCTAGGCCAGGGCGGCCGCGATCGCCGCCCGGAAGGCCGCGGCCACCGGCGCCACCAGGTCGCCCGAGACGCAGCTCAGATCGTCGCCGGCGGTGTGGAAGTAGCGATGGCCGCCATACTGGCCGATCGCCGGGGCGTAGCCCGCCTCGATCACGTTCACCAGTTCGCCCCCCGCGTGGGCCCGGTCGGCGGGATAGACGGCCTCCAGGCCGCTGATCCCCTGGAAGGCCGCGCGCACCGCGTCGATCACCTCCGGCGTGGCGGTCAGCACCCGCTGGGGGTCGGCGCTGGGCAGGGGCCGCAGCCGGCCGCCGAACTCGTGCCAGTCGCGCGCCGCCGCGCTGGCGCCGATGTGGACCCACATGCGCGTGGCCGCCGGCCTGGGCGCGCGGTGCTCGAGATACTGCTCGCCGCCGAGATAGATGTACTCGTGGCCGCTGGTGGCCACGAACTCCAGGTTCACCCCCGGCGCGGCGGCCGCCAGCCCGTGAGCCAGGGAGAGCCAGACCGCCAGGCCCGACCCCCGCTCGGCCACGCAGCTGTGCCAGCCCGAGCGCGGCGTGGTGACGATCAGGCTCTTGGGCGCGCCACGGTCGAGGCGGGCGATCAGGTTGAAGGCCGGCCGCCGCCCGGAGGCGGCGTCGACGGTGAGCGTCGCGCCCCGTCCCTGCCGGGCCGCCGCCAGGAAGGGCTCGGCGTCCTTGGGAGCCAGGACGGCGATGGGCTTGCCGAAGCCCGGCGCGGTGGCGCTGACGTTCAGGGCGACGGCCTCCCCCGTCGGCCCGTTGGTGACCAGCACCGCCGCGGCCGCGCCACGGCTGAAGGCGTCGGTGAGCGCGCGTGAGACCGCAGGCTCGGCCAGGCTCACCCAGCGCCGGAACGGCAGGACGATCAGCGCGATCGCCCCGTCCAGCCCGCCGTCCGAGGACGCCAGCCGCAGCGGCGCGGACAGTCCGCCGGGACCGGTGGGAACCACCAGGGCCTGGGGAAACACCGTCGCCTGGTGGGCGCCCACCGTGAGCCTCGCCGTCCGCACCTCGGCATAGGGGACCTCGAAGGCCTGGCGTTCGCAGCCATAGCCCAGCCCGGCGAGCTCGGCCTCGAGCCAGGCGCCGCTGGCGGTGTCGCCCGGCCCGCCCGAGGCCTTGATCCCGAAGCCCGCGTAGCGCTCCAGCACCGCCTGGAACCACGCCGGGTCAGGGCCTGCGCCCGCCGTCGCGGCCTGCGCCCCCGGCGTCGCCGCCGCCAGGGCGCCCGCCCCGAGAATCACTCCACGACGTGACGCGCCCATGCCGACCTCCGTGTCTGGCGGCACCCTAGCACCGGTCGATGCGGTTGGCCGAGGTCGCGCGGCGGATCGCCGGCCTGTGCGCCCGGCCCTCGACCAACCCTGCGTATGGCGGACGACGGCTTGCGGCCGCTCGCGACCCATCTCGGACCATGTGCAGCCGACCGCGCAGAGCAACGCGCTTTCGCCCTCAGTCATTTCGGCTAGGATCAACCTGGACGCGCCAGTAGAGGGCATGATGGACAAGCTCAGCCTGCACAATCCGCTGTTCAATACCTACGTGGTGGCGGCCACCCTCATGATCCTCAAGGTGGTCGGGATGTCCTGGCTGACCGTGATGCGCATGATGCAGGTAAAGGGCGGTTTCCGTTCGCCCGAGGACCTGAAGAAGACCGCTTTGAATCCTCACCCGAATCCGACGCAGACACAGCCGAACGAGTCTGTTGATCGCATCCGGCGCATGCAGCTCAACGACCTGGAGAACGTTCCATTCTTCCTGGTCGCCGGCTTCCTGTTTGTTCTTACGGACCCTCCGCTGCTCCTCGCGCAGTGGCTGCTCTATGGCTACGTCATTTCCCGTTTCGCCCACTTCGCGGCCTATTTCACGGCTCGAACCCATGACACCCGTGCAGCGCTCTGGACCATCGGCTCGCTCATGCTTGTCTTCATCACGTGCTGGACCCTGGTCGCCGTGCTGAGGGCGTGACGTCGGCTAACCAACGAGGCTGCGTGAAAACATCGAAGCAGCCTAGATTTCTATCCATCAGCTTCGGGGGCCGGGAAGAAACGGTTTGTCGAGGGGGAGGACCGGCGTCAGGGCAGGCTGCTCCCGGAATATCTTGAGGGCTACGTCTCCGAGGAGAACCCGGTCTGGATGATCGACGTGTTCGTCAATGAGCTGGATCTGAAGAGGTTGGGCTTTGAGGGCGTCGTGCCGGAGGTGACCGGCCGGCCGAGCTACCATCCAGGTCTGCTGCTGAAGATCTACGTATACGGCTACGTCAACCAGGTCGCCTCGACCCGGAAGCTGGAGTGCGAGGCGCAGCGCAACATCGAGATGTGGACGCTCACGGTTCCGGCCACGCGGCGTTGGTATGCCCGTTGCCAAATCCCGCCAATCTCACAAGTAGACAATGCGCGGCTGAAGGTTTCTGACGACTTCCAACAGCTTCAGAGCCGACGTCGGCGAGAGACTGGCAGGATTGAATGTTCTTTGCGTTTCGAGCGCCTGGATTATGGCGTCATCTTTGGGCGAGAGCGTCCTACCGCACATGCTCCAGCCTTCGAAACTTCGGCGCTCGATAGGCCCGGCCTTGATGACCGTTGGGGCCCGGTGGCGCCGGTCACCACAGATAAGGTGGTAGACCTCGCCAATCGTGAGACGGTCGCCTTCCAGGGCCTGGACAAACCATTTGTCACACGCGAGCAGGGCGCCAGAGACGCCGCGACTTGCGTTTCGAGCAACCGCCGCCGTGAGAATTCCCTCCATCATCGGTGCGAGAGCGTCGGGCGAACTGACTTCCGCCCGACTGAAATATACCAGACGGTGAAGGGCATGAATGTCGGCGTCCTCAAATGACATGGCAGGCTCTCAATTCTCCCCGCTTCCCAGGAACAGGGAAATGAATGCCGACAACCTTGAGCATCGCCGATTTAACCAGTCCTTTCAAAGCGAGCGGCCCACACCGTGACAAAAGAGCTCACGCCTCTCCCCGTTAGGCGCTCAGGCAACACTTCTTCGATGCCTGCGTGGAGCCGATAGCCTCCTCCGGGCAATATCAATGCAGCGTCTAGAGCAGGCGCCCCCACCGCCGGTTACGGTGACACTGTATGAAATAGGCCATCCTCGCCGGGCGCGATCTTCGGCTTAGGACCGCGCTTGGCCGGCGCGAGGCTGCGACCGGTCCCCGCCTCCAGGGCCTTGATCCAGTCCGCGGCGCCGACGGGCCGCCCGGTGGTGCGCGAGGCCAGCAGAGCCCGCGTCGCAGCCTCGTCCTCCGCGCCGGCCAGCATCTCGGCGAAGTCTGGCATGCGCGCCAGCAGCGGCGCGGTCACCACCACGCCATCGTCGGCGCCCGCCAGGTGCGCACCCGTGCTCGACCAGGGCCAATCCTGCGCGCGCGCGGTCATTCCAGCCGCCACCGGGTTCATCGCCACGTAGCGGGCCGCAGCCATCAGGTGGCGCTCATCCATCGCCGTGGAGCTGAAACGTCCCTGCCACAGATGCCCGGTCAGCTTCAGCCGAGCGTGAATGCGGGCGCTGTAGCGCCGGTGAGCCTCGGCGAAGGTGGCCCGCAGGCCATCGGAGTGGCTCGGGGTCATGATGAAATGGACGTGATTGGGCATCAGGCAGTAGGCCCAGATCTCCGTCTCCGACGCCTTGGCCGCGCGCGAGATCAGATCGAGATAGGCGCGATAGTCGTCCTCCCCGAAGAACACCGCCTCGCGGTGATTGCCCCGCTGGGTGACGTGGTGGGGCAGACCAGGGACGACGACGCGCGCGAGACGGGCCACGATGGGAACTCCTATCGGCTCTGTCCCGCGAAGATAGACGCTATTTCATACAGTGTCACCGTAATGCCTGGGCGCCCGGCAGCCTTGCTAAGACGTTGGGGCGGTGATGGGTTTAGCGTCCTCCCAGCGGTAGGGGAGCACGTCCGGGCTGACCTGAACCTCGGTGGTAAACTTGAACGGGTACTTGGTCCCGCTCGGGTAGACGAGCTCGACGAAATAGGCGGTGAACCCCGACTTAAGCTGCGCCGGGAGGCCCACGTAGCTGCCGTCCTTCTGAGGCTGCAGGCGAGTGGCGGTGAAGGCCTTGCCGATACTGTCGACGCGGAAGTCGCGGGCCTTCGGATTGGCCCCCTGCCAGAGGAAAACTTCCATCGGCTTGACGGCCGAGCGCACCACGATCGCACCATCCTTGCGCACCCCCCACCGGTAGCTGGGGATCGGTCGATTGCGGATTACCGCGTCGTGGAAGGCGGTGATGCTTTCCATGATGTCGGTGCCGGCGGTGGAGTGTTTGGAGTTGGGGATCATCCGCAGCCGCTTGGGCTCGGCGACCTTGTAGTAGCCGAAGCGGGTGTTGTCGGGCGGGAAGTACTCGTCGCCCACAGCGTTGATGACGAACTTCGGGATCCGCATCTGCGGGCGGTCCTGATAGTTGATCGGGTCTTCAATGAGGTTCACGCCCCGGAGCCCAGGCTTGCCGATCATTCCGGGGATCAGGCCGTAGTGGACGTAGTCGCCGAGTGCCGGCGAGAAATAGCCCATGGCTCGCCAGTGGTGGATAGCGGTAGCGTCGACATTCAGCACGTTGATGACGATAGGCACGATGCCGATGACGCGCCGGTCAACCGCCCCGACCAGCCAGGTGGTCCAGCCGCGCTTGGACCCGCCGGCCACGACGAAGCCATTTAGCTTCATGCGACCGCCGGCGTCGCTCGCCAGGTACTGCTGGGCCGCGGTCATCGCCTGGGTCCCGCTCTTCACCATCGGCAGGCGGAGCAGCTGGTTCGGGTCGCGCGTCTTGGCGTAGCGCGCCTGAAGGTAGGCGATGATCTCGTCCTCGACATGATCTTTGGGCTCATCGGAAAAGCGCAGCGGCTGGTTCGGCACGTCGTCCAGTTCGATGACCACCGAGCTGGTTTCCACCGCCAGCTTGGCGAAGCGATCGACGGCTTTGGTGGGTGCGGCGTCGCCCTTGTCGCCCCCGGTGATGTAAAGGAAGCCCTTGTCGCTCGTGACCTTGTCGGGGACGATCACCGTCACCCAGTGTTTCCAGAGGTCCTGTCCGGGCAGCATGGTCTCGGTGGTCCAGCTCTGGGAGGTCATCTCCAGGACAGCGCCGTGGTATCCAGGCCCCGAGATTGGCCCGACCACCTTCCAGCCGAAGCTCGGCTCCGGCTTAGCGACGTAGGCGTCGAGCGCATTGGGGCCCTTGGCGACGGCGGCCGGAGCCGCGGCCAACGCAGCGGCGGCGATCACGCCACCCAGCAGCTTGAGCAAATTCATCGAGAACCTCCCATGGACCTTTCGACGGTCCTTGGGCGGAACACTGTCACAGGCGAGCGGCTGGTGTCCGCAGGCAATCGGTTTTGCTCCCGCTTTTGCGTGACGCGGCGCGCCTCCCTCTTCGCATAGCACCGGCTGTCAGAGGCCGCATCGGGATCCCGTTTGTGCGGGCGGACGAGTGCCCGCTCTCCACGGTGGGCTCAACTGATCGCTGCAACACACTCGGCGAAGGTCTCTGCTGGTGTTCGATAGAGCAAGGTCTTTCTGGGCCGTTCGTTGAGCTGGCGGGCGATGGCGCTGAGCTGGGCTTGGCTGTGCACAGACAGGTCGGTCC
>NZ_JAUYAF010000079.1 GCF_030693625.1 Phenylobacterium sp. | reverse complement strand
GGACCGACCTGTCTGTGCACAGCCAAGCCCAGCTCAGCGCCATCGCCCGCCAGCTCAACGAACGGCCCAGAAAGACCTTGCTCTATCGAACACCAGCAGAGACCTTCGCCGAGTGTGTTGCAGCGATCAGTTGAGCCCACCATCCGAACCGGTCATTCGAAGCGGTCCATTCCACGATCAAGGCGCGATCCGTCACGCGCCGACCACAATCTCGTCAATGGCGTTTTCGATGATTGCCTCGGCGTGCGCCAACCCCAATCCAGTGAAGGTCAGCGCCAGCAATTCGGCGGTCAATCGCTGACACTCAGCCAGTTCTCGCCGGCTCAGCACCGCCATCATCAGGACCTGGCAAAGGCCGATTACATAGAGAATGCCGGCCGTCTTGGCCCGGCCGGCGAACTGCCCAGCCGCAACGCCCTGGTCGATGTCGGCCCGCAAACCGGCGTTGATCGGGTGCTCACCGTCCGCCGCCCATTCGCGCCCGCGCAACATGATGTGCGCTCGCTTCGCGTCGCTGAGCGCGAACTGAACGAACACGCACATAGCCCGCGCCATTCGCACCGCCGGGTCGGTCACATTCGCGTTCACGGCGGTCACCCGCGCCTCAACGTGCGCGCGGATCTCCGCGGAAACTTCAGCCGCGAAGGCGTCCTTGTCCTGGAAGTGATTGAAAAAGCTTCCCTTCGCCACGCCAGCTGCATCAACAATGTCGTTCACGGCGATGGCGTCGATAGGCCGTTGAGCCAGCAATTTGGCGCCCGCCTCCAGCAACGCGGCCCGGGTTCTCAGGCGGCGCGGCTCCTGGCGGCTGGCTGTCTTGGCGATCATGGCAGGGGCTCGGAGTCGATGCGGGGTTGATCTTGATCGAATGCTAGTTCAAATATGACCAAATGGTCAAGTTAGGAGGGGCATCAGGTGAGCACCATTCGAGTTTCTGATATTTCCCATGTGCGCTTCACCGCGCCCGATCTGGAAGAGATGCGGGCCTTTCTTGTTGAGTTCGGACTGAAGCCGACGCTTTCGCCCGATGGCGTGCTCTACGCGCGGGGCGCCGGCGGCTCGCCGTTCGTGCATGCCACGGCGCAGGGAGCGCCGAGCTTCGCGGCTCTGGGGCTGAGGGCGGAAAGCATCTCGGACCTGGAGGTCCTCGCGAAGGCCGAGGATGTTGAGGTGGAGGCGCTCCATGCGCCGGGCGGCGGCCGTGTCGTGCGCCTGACTGACCCCGATGGTCGCCTCATTGAGGTTGTCGCTGGCCAAACGCCTCTAGATCCGCTGCCGCTGGAGGCCGAGACGCCGCGCAACTCCGCGGCCTCGGGCCGTCCGCGCCTGCGCGCTTCGGTCCGCCTGGCCGCCGGTCCGGCCACGGTGGTCCGGCTTGGCCATTGCGTGCTTGAGGTTTCCGACTTCCGGAAGGTCGAGGCCTGGTACAAGTCACGCTTCGGCTTCATCACCAGCGACGAGATTGAGATGGCGCCGGGTGTGGCAATCGGCGCCTTCCTGCGCTGCGACCAGGGCGACACGCCGACCGACCACCACACCCTGTTCCTGTTGCAGTCGCCCCGAGGACCCAGCTTCAATCACGCCGCCTTCGAGGTCGCGGACATGGACGACCTAATGCGCGGTCACGCTCACCTAAGGAGGGCAGGTCGCGAGGCGGCCTGGGGCGTCGGCCGGCACATCCTTGGCAGCCAGATCTTCGACTACTGGAAGGACCCCTGGGGCCACGAGCTGGAGCACTGGACAGATGGGGATTTGTTCACTGTGGCGGACGGCTCGCACAAGAAGACCATGGCAGATCTGTTGGGCGTCCAGTGGGGGCCGTCGCACCCGATGGTGGCCGGTGCTGTCGGAGGGCAGTCATGAAGATCGCATTCTACGACGATGGGTCGGGGCCGCGGACGGGGATCGTCACCGCCGAGCGGCTCACGCCAACAGGTCTGGCCGGCGGCATGGCCCAACTGATTGCTGCGTGGGATGACGTGCAGGCGGAACTTCGGCGACGCGAAGCCGCGGGGGACGGGGCGCCCCTCGCATCCGTACGCCTGCTGCCACCCGTGCCGCGGCCTGGCAAGGTCTTCGCGATCGGCCTGAACTACGCCGACCACATCGCTGAGAGTAAGATGGAGACGCCGCAGCACCAAGTCTGGTTCACCAAAGCTGTCACTTCGGTCAATGGCCCCTTTGATCCAGTGCAAATTTCCAGGATTTCGCAAACCGTCGACTACGAGGCGGAGCTTGTCGCCGTCATTGGCAAAGGCGGCAAGCATATCGGCCGCGACGAGGCCGCGGCGCGCATCTTCGGCTACTGTGTCGGCAACGACGTCACCGAGCGAATGTGGCAGCACCGCACGGCGCAATGGTCACTCGGCAAGTCCTTCGACACCCACGCCCCCATCGGGCCATGGATCACCACGAGCGACGAAATCGACCCTCACAACCTGGCGCTGAAATGCTTGGTGAACGGCGAGGAGCGGCAGTCCTCCAACACTCGGCACCTGGTATTCGACGTCTTTGACCAGGTGGCCCACCTGTCGCAGGCGATGACGCTTGAGCCCGGCGACCTGGTGTTCACGGGCACGCCCGGCGGCATCGGCGCCGCCATGACCCCGCGTCGGTTCCTCAAGCCCGGCGACGTCGTACGCTGCGAGATCGAGGGACTGGGCCACATCGAAAACCGCTTTGAGCCCGAGGCCTGAGCCATGGCGAAGTCCCATGACTGCGACGTGCTCATCGTTGGCGCCGGACCCGTGGGCGTGACTTTGGCGCTGCTTCTGGCGCGGGAGAGCGTCTCTGTGATCGTCGCCGACAAGGCGGCCGAGATCTATCCACTGCCCCGCGCCGCCCACATCGATCACGAGATCGTCCGTATCTTCCAATCGCTGGGCGTAGCCGATGAGATCATGGCCACGTCGCGCGCCGCCAACCGATACGATTTTCTCACGGCCGCCGGCGAAGTACTGATGCGCTTCGAAATGGACACGGCGCGCACTCCGTGCGGCTGGCCAGCGTCCAACATGATCCATCAGCCCTCAATCGAAGCCGCCCTCCGTCGACGCCTTGCAGACGCCGCCAACGCTAAGCTGAAAACGGAGTGGACCTTTGAGGGCTACGCAGCCTCCGAAAACGGCGTCACCGCGGAGTTTTCCACGCCGGAAGGTCCGCGTCGCCTCTCGGCGCGCTACTTGGTCGGATGCGATGGCGCCTCAAGCACCGTTCGCGGAGCCAGCGGCGCGAAGTTCCTCGACCTCAAGTTCGACGAACCCTGGCTGGTGATCGACGCCCTGGTGCATGACGCCCAGCGGCTGCCCGAAATCAACCTGCAAATCTGCGACCCGGAGCGGCCCACAACGTGCGTCCTGATGGGCCAAGGCCGCCATCGCTGGGAGTTCATGCTGAAGCCGGGAGAGACCGTCGAACAGGTGCTTGATGACAACTTCATTGAGGCTCTTCTGGCGCCCTGGAACGTCGATGGTGCCATCAGCTTGGAGCGTAAGGCGGTGTATCGTTTTCATGCCCTGGTGGCCGATCGCTGGCGGGCGGGCAGTGTGCTGCTGGCCGGAGACGCTGCCCACCAGATGCCGCCGTTCGCCGGTCAGGGCCTGTGCTCCGGTGTGCGCGACGCTGCGAACTTGGCCTGGAAACTCGCCGCCGTCCTGCGTGGGGAGGCGGGCGAGGCGCTCCTGGACACCTACCAGCCCGAGCGCGAGCCGCATGTGCGCGCCATAATCGACCTGGCGCTAGTTATGGGGCGCACGGTCTGCATCACCGATCCCATCGCCGCCGCCGAGCGCGACCGCACCATGTTGGCGCAGCGGGCGACTGGGCGGGGGCCAGGCGGCGCCGTCAGCTATCCGCCAATCGCAGTCGGTTGCGTTATGGCTGGCAGCGCTGCGGCCGGTGAACTTTTCCCGCAACCCTGGTCCGGCGACGCGTCACCGGAGCGGCTGGATGACGTGCTTGGAGCTGGCCCTTGGCTCATCACACGCAATTCTGTGGCGGCCGAACCGGTGGTGTCGGTCAGGTGCGTGGCCCTAACCGACACGGCTCTGGCCCCCTTCGCCGCCGATCTTGTTGGTTGGTTCGACCGCCGCGGCGTAGGCGAGGCCATCCTCGTTCGCTCGGACCGCTATGTCTTCGGAGCCGGCTCAGCCGACACTCTCCTGAAAGCATGGGCAAAAGCACAGGACTAATCGGAGCCCGTATCAATCGGGTATAATTCGGCGGTGGTGGTCTGCGCCCGCACGTCGGGGGCATAGGGGAACGTCTGCTTTCGGGCGCGGGGCTTCTGACCACTCTCCACCCTTCTCGGACCCTAAGCACGTCCGCTTCCCGCCCTCGAAGCCTTCGTCCAGAGTCGTGCAGTTACGGTGACACTGTATGAAATGGATCAGCTCTGGCGTCGGCTTGCTTGAGCCACGACTGTCCGAGTTCAGCAATTTCATACAGTGTCACCGTAATTTCGGTACGCCGGTACGGTCGGATTTCGATCTGCTCGGACAAGGCAAGGGCGTCATCGACCTCGATGCAGAGGTACCGAACCGTGCTCTCTAGCTCTCCATGACCCTGGAGAAGCTGGCAGGCGCGGAGATTACCGGCCTTCTTGTACAGCATGGCCACCTTGGTTCGGCGGAGGCTGTGCGTACCGTACGTGCGGGGCTCCAGCTCGATCATGGCGACCCACTCACCAACAAGCCTCGCGTACCGACACGTCGTAAGATGGTCGCGAGGACGCAAGCGACGGTCGGCCGTCTATTTGGCCACCGTCGCCCGCCAACGAACCACGAGAGCGTTCAAGTCGTTGGCCACCGCGCGGTTTTCGTATTGGAAGTGGGAACAAGCGACGTTCATGGCTAGGTGGTCAGGCGTATCCTCCCACTTTTCGATTCCCACCTGTTGGGCGACGGGCTCGCCTGACGCGCCGTAGGCGACGAGGCCGAGCTTGCGCGACCGGCGGCGACCGCACTCGTATTCATAGGCCGTGTCCAGACGGCTGAACGGGCTGCCGTCGCTACTCTTCTTCGGCGCTCTGGGGATGTAGACCACGACGCCGGAGGAGAACGAGGGCGTCGATCCGCGTCCCTTCGGCCGGCCAAGCAACATTAGGTGTTCCGGCGAGGCCGCCAGCAGATAGAAGTTATGTGTTCCGGCCGTCTGGGTCAGCACCAGCGCCGAAGTGGGCATGGGTTCAGGGCCGGGTGATTGGCCGACATAAGCCGCACAGGCCGACAGGGCGTCGCCCAGCTTCTCGGCGACCATTCCGGTGTTCGCGGCCTCGGCGCGCTTCATGCGCTCGGCCATTTCCGCGTCCGACTTGACCACTCCGCCCACAGCCTGATTGGCCTGCGCGTTCACTGCCGGCGCCACCCGATCGACAATCTCCAGGCGTCGGCGCAGCGGATGATCGACGGCGAAGCCTTCGCGCTGCTCTTGCGCCCGCACGGTCAGGAAAGCGCACCGAAGCAGGTGATCGACGCGTTCGCTCGGTGTCTCGGCGATCTGCGCCGAGGCCAGCTGCGCGATGATCGAAAGTGTACCAAGCATGTCGACGCCCCCGGTTCGTCAAACCCTACGGACCTTCAAATGGCTGAGCAACACCAGCGGCCCCTGGTTCCATTTGGGTCCGCGTCGCGAACGTGCCGTTGCCCAGCGTCGAAGTTCCAGCCCAAAACCGGACACTCCAAATGGCGACTAAGAGCCCATTGCGGCCAACTGCGTCCTCCGAGTTGATTGTCGACTGTCCGAGTTCAGCAATTTCATACAGTGTCACCGTAATTCGTGATCAACATGGCTAGGGGATGGGCCTACTCTGCGTGGGCGCTTAGGAATGCCGCCACGGCGCTCCAAACCTCTGCATCGTGACCGACCCACACGTGTCCGCCGGTCGGGTAGCTCACAAGCGTGCCGTGCTGGACCCGCTCGCTCGCGTACTTCGCGGCAGCGTAGGTCCCGTATAGGTCGTCCTCGAAGCTGACCGCGATGGTTGGCGCCGAAATGCGCTCGAGGGGGTAGGGCGGCGGTGCGCCAGCCCAAGTGGTGTCGTCGATCAGCCCCGCCGCTCGCCGGCTTACAGGCAGGATGTGCGCGAGGATTGCGGCGACGCGCTGTTGCTCGGCTGGCGGCGCGGCGGCGACCAACGCAGGATTGGTCGCGAGCAGAGCCTGCGTCATGCGGCCCGGCGCGAGCTTCGTCGCCGCCCAAAAGAGGAAGTCCGAATTGAGGAGGGAAAGGGCTATCGCTTCGCCGACGGGGCCGCCCATACCGCTCTCGTTCGGCTTCCGGTCGGGCGAATAGGCTGCTGGGACGAGGAGGACGAGGGCCCTGGTCTGCTCCGGATGCCGAAGCGCGAACTGCATAGCGGGGAGCGATCCTGCCGAACCGCCCGCCACGATGACCCTCCCCTCACCCAAGTGCGACACGAGCCAAGCAAGCGCATCGGCCTGGACTGCCGGGGAGGCGTTCCGGGGCCGTCCGCTCCTGAGGTAGCCGAATCGTGAGGGTGAGATGAGGCGGTAGCCGTGCTTCGCCAGCGGTTCCATCATGTCGAGCCCCTGGTCAAACCCGCCACCGGAGCCATGGATGGCGAGCACGGGGGGGCCTTGCCCAACGACAGCGTACTCGATGGGCCCGTAGGGGCTTTGGACGACCGTGCTGCGCCCCTCGACGCGCGCCTCGGCGGCCGCGATGTCCAGACGATAGGCCGCGAAAACCCCCACGCCCGCGAGCACGATGGCTGTCGCAAGGCCGGTGAGCGCCCATGTTCGGCGCCCTTTAAGGGAGCCGCGGACGGTCGGGCGTGGTGGGGCTGCAAGTGGTTCGTACACGGTCGGAGCTCCTCCCCCCCAGGTTAAGTCGCGGCGGAGAAGCAGCTTTGACGCCGATCAACAACGCAGTCTGACGCCGGACCATGGGCGGCGTTTGCTTCGAACCCTCAGAGAGGTCACAACCTTCGCTCCCCACCCTTCTCGGACCCTAAGCACGCCCGCGTCTCGCCCCCGCAGCCTTCGCCCCGAGCCGCGCTTGATCGCGGCGGGCTTCCGGAATGGACTTTCTGGGGGTAGCTTCGATAGGTAGAGGTAGCCGCCGCGCTCCGCGCGCCCTGCCGGGAGCCGCATGCCTCAAGATTTCTTCCGACACCCCGCGTGGCGAGGCTACCTGCTGGCCCTCCTCGCCTGGGGTGTGGCCTTCGCCTTGCGCTTGGGGCTGGCGCAATGGTTCCCGCCGGGCTTTCCCTACCTGACCTTCTTCCCGGCCGTGGTGCTGGTGGCCTACTATGCCGGCCTGCGACCCGCGATCCTGACCGCCACACTGTCTGGTCTGGCCGCCTGGTGGTTCTGGATCGGTCCGCCAGGCTTTGACATCGGCGTCGCCACCCTGGTCGCCCTGGGCTTTTACATCTTCGTCGCGGCGGTCGACATCTTCTTCATCGTCGGCATGGACGGCGCGTCGCGGCGGCTGTCCCACGAGGTCGAGCGCAACGCCGCCCTCGCGGAGAGCCGCGACATCCTGCTGCGGGAAGTGCAGCACCGGGTCTCCAACAATATCCAGGTGGTGAGCGCCCTGCTGAGCCTGGAAGCGCGCGCCTCGAACGATCCGGGCGCCCGCAAGGCCTTGGCCGACGCCTCTGCGCGCACCGCCCTGGTCGCCCAGATCCAGAGAAGCCTGGCTGACGCCGAGCGGCAGGCCACCGCCTTTGAGTCCCTGGCGCGCTCCATCGTCGATGACGCGCTCCAGGCGGCCGCCCGCGACGATGTCGCCGTCTCCATCTCCAGCGGCGCGGTGGTGCTGTCAGCCGAGGAAGCCACCCCGGTCGTCCTGATCATGCTGGAATGCGTGAACAACGCCCTGGAGCATGCCTTCCCGGATCGTCCCGGCGAGATCACGATCGAGCTGTCCGACGACGGTGCGGTTCGAACCCTGGTCATCGCCGACGACGGCGTGGGCGTCTCCGGAACGGCGACCGCCGAACCCGGGAGTCTGGGGCTCAGGATCATCACCGCCCTGACGCGACAATTGGGCGGTCAATGGTCGCTTCAGCCGGCCGACCCCGGCGCGAGCGCCCGGTTGTCCTGGCCAAGTCCCCCCGCGTCGCGCCAGACCTGACACGCCAGCCGCTGCGGGTCGTCCCGCGGAGCAGGGTCGGATAAGGGGTTCTCGCAGGCGAACCCCTTCACGTCATCCCGGCCGCAGCGAAGCGGAGAGCCGGGATCCAGGGGCGGTGCGCTGGGCTCCTGGGTCCCGGATCGGCCTGGCGGCCGTCCGGGATGACGGGAGGGGTTGTGCGGCGAGCGGAGGCTGACCCCTCCCCCGCAAGCTAAGCCTCGCCCTTCCTCGGCAGGGCCAGCAGCCGCAAGGCGATCGCCGAGCCGATCAGGGCGATGAACATAGTGAGCGCCATGGGCCGCGCGGTGCCGTCGTGCAGGACGCCGGTGAGGCCCGAGGCCAGGGCGCCGACGCCGAAGGAGGTGCCGCCCATCAAGGCCGAGACCGAGCCCGCCCGGCGAGTGTCGACGTTCAGGGCGCCGGCCATGGTGTTGCCCTGCATGAAGCCGTAGGTCCCCAGCAGGATGAAGAGCATGGGCAGGACCGTCCACGGCCCGCCGATCCCGGTGACGGCGGCGATGGCCAGCAGGGCCCCGGCGGCGACGGAGGCCAGGCTTGCGCGGCTAAGCACCTCATCGGGGGTCGCCCGGCGCAAGGCGTAGCGGTTGATCTGGCTCGATCCGATGACGGCGGCGGCGTTCAGGCCGAAAAGCCACGGGAACTGGGTGGGCGTGGCGCCATAGGTCCCCATCAGCAGCGCCGGCGAGGCGGAGATGTAGGTGAACAGGGTCGCCCCATTCAAGGCTCCCGCCAAGCAGTACCCTATCAGCCGCCGCTGCTTCAGCAGGGCCATGTAGGCGCCGAAGGGGCTCTCCGACATCGCCTGGGCCAGGGTCTCGGCCGAGCGCGACTCCTTCATCCGCCACAGGGATGCGCCGCCGACCACCAGGCCGAAGGCGGCCAGGAACCAGAAGTTCAGCCGCCAGCCGCCGGCCACCAACAGGGCGGCTCCCAGCAGGGGCGCCAGGATGGGCGCCAGGCCCATGATCAGGGTCATGAGCGACAGCATCCGCGCCGTCTCGGTGTGGTTGAAGCGGTCTCGGACCACGGCGCGGGCCACCACGCCGCCGGCGCAGCCGCCCAAGGCCTGGATGAACCGCGCGCCGATCAGCATCTCCGGGGACGACGCCAGGGCGCAGGCGATGGAGGCCAGGATGTAGATGGCCACCCCCACCACAATGGGCGGACGGCGGCCAAAGCGGTCGGAGGCTGGTCCATAGATGAACTGGCCGATGGCCATGCCGGCGAAGAAGGCCGCCAGCGTTCCCTGGGTCTGGGCCGGGCTGGCGCCAAGATCCGCCCCGATAGCCGGCAGGCTGGAAAGATACATGTCGATGGACATCGGCGCGAAGGCCGTCAGCGATCCCAGCAGGATCACCAAGCCCCAAGGGGTCTTCTCCGGGACGTATCGCGCGGGAGGATCGCTCATGGTCCGGTTCTAGCGCGGTTCGGCCGGGTGGGAAGGCTTGCCTTTCCCGACCGGAAGGCCTGCATCATAGGAAGGAACGCACAAGGAACCGCCCATGTCCGCCGCCCTCGCCCGACAGATGCCGCCCGTCCAGCACGCCGCCGTCAACGGTATCGACATGGCCTATTACGAGGTCGGGCCGCGCGGCCAGGGCACGCCGATCATCTTCTGTCATGGGTTCCCGGAACTGGCCTTTTCCTGGCGCCACCAGCTGGCCGCCTGCGAGGCCGCCGGTCGCTGGGCGATCGCGCCCGACCAGCGCGGCTACGGCCTGACCTCGCGCCCCGAGGCGGTCACCGACTACGACATGGAGCATTTGACCGGCGACCTGGTGGGGCTGATGGACCACCTGAAGATCCACAAGGCGGTGTTCTGCGGCCACGACTGGGGCGGCATCATCGTCTGGCAGATGCCGCTGATGCACCCCGACCGCTGCGCCGGCGTCATCGGCCTCAACACCCCCTTCATGCGCAGGTCGCCCTTCGATCCCATCGCCGCCATGCGCATGGCGTTCGGCGAGGACATGTACATCGTCTGGTTCCAGAAGCCGGGCGTCGCTGACGCGGTCCTCGGCGCCGACGTCGACAAGACCCTGCGCTTCTTCATGCGCAAGCCCGCGTCAGGCGACGCCATGGACGCCGGGGCCGGCCTGGACATGTCGACCCCGGCCGCCGAGGGCCAGTCGACCTTCGCCTTCGGCGACCTGCTGGACGCCTGGGACAAGTCCGACACCGCCAACCAGCTGCTGAGCCCCGAGGAACTGGCCGCCTTCGTGGAGACCTTCGAGGTCACGGGGTTCACCGGCGGCGTCAACTGGTACCGCAATTTCACCCGCAACTGGGAGCGGTCGGCCGACCTGCCGACCCGCGTCGACGGCATCCCCTGCCTGATGATCATGGCCGAGAAGGACGTGGTGCTCTCGCCCGCCATGGCCGAAGGCATGGAAGATGTGATCGGTGACTTAGAGAAGGTGCTGGTGAAGGATTCCGGTCACTGGACGCAGCAAGAAAAGCCCAAAGAGGTCAATGACCTCATCCTCGGCTGGATGGATCGCCGCTTCCCGCGTTAGATAGGGATGATGGAACGCAACACCCCGCCGCCCGCCCTCTCCTCCTCCACGAACCGGCGCGGCCTGTTCCCGGAGAGCGAGCCCTTCACCTATGGGTGGATGCCCACCGGCGGCGAGCACGAGATCTTCTACGAGGTGTGCGGCAATCCGGAGGGCAAGCCCTGCGTGATCCTGCACGGCGGCCCCGGCGGGGCGATCAATCCGACCATGCGGCGGTTCTTCAACCCGTCGAAGTGGAAGATGGTGCTGTTCGACCAGCGCGGCTGCGGCAAGTCGCGGCCCAACGCCAGCCTGGACGACAACACCACCTGGTCGCTGATCGACGACATCGAGCGCCTGCGAATCCATCTGGGCGTCGAGAAGTGGACCGTGTTCGGCGGGTCCTGGGGCTCAACCCTGGCGCTCGCCTACGCCATCACCCATCCGCAGCGGGTCGAGGCGCTCGTCCTGCGCGGCGTCTTCCTGCTGACCCAGCGGGAGCTGCGCTGGTTCTACCAGGACGGGGCGAGCTTCCTGTTCCCCGACGCCTGGCAGAAGTTCGTGGCCCCGATCCCGGAGGCCGAGCGCGGAGACATGGTCACCGCCTATCACCGCCGCCTGACCCACACAGACCGCCGCGTCCAGGCCGAGGCCGCCGCGGCCTGGAGCCAGTGGGAGGGCGACACCATCTCCATCCGCGGTCCGGAGGCGAGGCCCTCGAAGTTCAACGAGATCGACTTCGCCATCGCGTTTGCACGGATCGAATGTCACTTCTTCGCCAACAAGGGCTTCTTCAGCGAGGACGGCTGGATCCTGAAGAACATCGGCAAGATCCGCGGCATTCCCGGCTGGATCGTCCAGGGCCGCTTCGACGTGGTCACGCCGATGGAAAGCGCCTGGACCCTCAAGACGGCCTGGCCCGAGGCCCGCTTCGAAGTGGTCTGGGACGCCGGCCACGCCTCGACTGAGCCCGGCATCGTCGATGGCCTGGTGCGGGCGACAGACCAGGCCTTCTCGGTTTAGAGGAAGCTGCCCTTGCCGCTGGTCACTTCCGAGTAGCGGTGGACGCGAACGGCCTGGACCAGGCCAAAGCCGATCATGACGGTGGCCATGACGGTGCCGCCATAGGACAGCATCGGCATGGGCACGCCCACCACCGGCGCCAGCCCCATCACCATGCCCCCATTGATCATCACATAGAGGGCGAAGGTGGCGGTCACCCCCGCCGTCGCCAGGCGACCGAAGTGGGAGTGGGCCAGGGCCGCGGTGCGCAGGGCCATGAAGATCACCACGGCGTACAGGAACAGCACCGAGAAACAGCCCACGAAGCCGAACTCCTCGGCCAGGGTCGCGAAGATGAAGTCGGTCTGCTTTTCCGGCAGGAAGTTGAGCTGGCTCTGGGACCCCAGGCCATAGCCCTTGCCAAGGAAGCCGCCGGAGCCGAGCGCGATCTTCGATTGCAGGATGTGATAGCCGGAACCCGACGGGTCGCTCTCAGGGTCCAGGAAGGTGAAGATGCGTTTGCGCTGGTACTCGTGCAGCACGAACATCACCATCGGCGGCACCGATATGACCGCCGCCCCGAGGCCCGTGGCGATCACGCGCCAGTCGAGGCCCGCCAGCACCACCACCGCCACACCGGTCATCAGGATCAGCATCGCGGTGCCCAAGTCGGGCTGGTGCGCCACCAGCACGACAGGCGCGGCGATCATCAGGACCGGCACCAGCAGCCACCAGGAGAAGCGCGCGTCGTCGGCCGAGATCGAATGGTAGAAGCGCGCCAGGCCCAGCACGATCCCGAGCTTCATCACCTCCGACGGCTGGAAGCTGCCCAGGGGCCCCAGGTCGAGCCACCGCTGCGCGCCCATGCGCGTGTCGCCGACCGCCTCCACCAGGACCAGCAGCACGAGGCCGACCCCATAGAGGGGGTAGGCGATGGCGAACCAGACCCGCAGGTCCACCATGGCCAGGACCACCATCACCACGAAGAGGACGCCGAAGCGGAACAGGTGCGCGCCTGCCCAGGGCTCCCAGGACGAGCCAGCGATGGAGAACATCATCAAGGCGCCGGCCCCGGCGATCAGGCACAGGGCGAAGGAGAACAGCCAGTCGATTTCACTGAACTTGACCACCAGCCGGTCGCGTTCGCCCGGGCGGGTCAGGGCGCTGACGGTCATACGGCGCCTCCAGACGGGGGGGTGGCCAGCGGCGGCGCGCCGGGCACGGGCGCGCCTGGCGCGGCGCCCTCGGCAAGTCCATCGGGGGTGAGCTCGGGCATGGGCAGGGGTTTCTCGATCCGGGCGCGGATCTCGGGGTCCTTCAGCAGGGCGACGCGCATCACCTCGCGGGCACGCGGTGCGCCGGCCGTGGCCCCGCCCAGGCCGCCATGCTCGACGATGACCGACAGCGCATAGCGCGGCGCGTCATAGGGGGCGAAGGCGACGAACAGGTTGTGGTCCTTCAGCTTCCACTGGACGCTGGCGGAGTTGCGGTCGGCCACGCCGTCATAGCTGCGTACCTGGGCGGTGCCGGTCTTGCCGGCCATCATTACGTCCCCCAGGCCAAGCTGGCTCTGGCGATAGGCGGTGCCGGTGACGTCGTTGGCCACGGCGATCATCGCGCCGCGCACATAGTCGATGTGCGCCTGCTGGAAGGGCAGGTCGGGCACCGCGGCTCCGCTGGGCAACTCCTTGCCGCCGATCGAGCGGACCAGGCGCGGGTTCAGGGCCTTGCGACCGTTGGCCAGGCGCGCGGTCATCACCGCCAGTTGCAGGGCGTTGACGTTCACATAGCCCTGGCCAATGCCGTAGCTGACGGAGTCGCCGGGCTGCCACACAGGCTCACGCTTCACCGCCTTCCGCTTCCACTCCTTGGAGCCCACGATCCCCTTCTTCTGCCCCGGAATTCCCAGGTCGAAGGTCTGACCGAAGCCGAGGGCGTGGGCCGCGCGCGCGATGGGATCAGGCCCGATCCGCAGGGCCGTCTGGTAGAAGTAGACGTCGCAGGAGTTCTTGATGGCGTCGTGCATGTTCTGGGAGCCGTGCCCCCCAGGCTTCCAGCACCGCCAGGTCCGACCGCCGAAGTACCAGCCCCCCGAGCAATGGATGCGCACCTCCGGATTGATGCCGGCCTCGAGGGCGGCCAGGGCCACCGTCGGCTTGAAGGTCGAACCGGGCGGGTAGAGGCCCGACATCGCCTTGTCCAGCAGGGGCTTGCGCTCGTAGTTGGCCAGGGCCTGGTATTCGGGCCGGGTCATGCCGCGCACGAAGCGGTTGGCGTCGAAGCTGGGCGCCGAGGCCATGCACAGCACGTCGCCGGTCCGGCAATCGAGCATGACCACCGCCCCGCTCTCGTCGCCCATCACCTCCAGCGCCCGGGTCTGGATGTCGGCGTCGAGGGAGAGCTGGATCTCGGCGCCGGGGGTGGCGGGGATATCGCCTTCGGAGTCCTGGCGAACCTCACGGCCGTTGGCGTCGACCTCGACCTTCTGGGCGCCGGGCCGGCCGCGCAGGCGCAGGTCGAAGGCCTTCTCCACCCCCTGGCGTCCGATCCGGAAGCCGGGGTGCAGCATGATGGCTTCGGAATTCGGGCCCGTGGGCTGGATATCTTCGCGATTCACCTTGGCCACGTAGCCGATCACGTGGGCGAAGGCCCCGCCGTGCGGATAGACCCGGACCTCGCCCATGTCGGCGGTGACGCCGGGCAATTCGGGCGCGCGCACATTGATGGCCGAGAACTGCTCCCAGCTCATGTCTTCCATCACCGACACCGGCGAGCGCTTCGGGGCGCGGATCAGGTCCTTGGTCAGGCGGGCCTGGCGCTCGGCGTCCAGGGGCACGAAGTGGGCGAGGGTTTTCACCGTGCCCTCGGGATCCATCTTGCCGTCCTTGGCCACCAGCAGGCGGAAGTTCGGGCGGTTCGAGGCCAAGATCACCCCGTTGCGGTCGACGATCAGCCCCCGCGGCGGCGGCACCAGCCGGAAGTTGAACTGGTTGGAGGCCGACATCTTCTCATAGCGCTGGGCCTCCACGAGCTGGAGGTGGGCCAGGCGGCCGGTGAGCGCCAGCAGGCCCAGGCCCGACAGGCCGCCCATGAGGAAGGCTCGGCGGTGGAAGACCCCCTGCCGCTCATTGACCTCGGTAAAGAAGATAGAGGGCTCGCTCATGCGCCCGATGTCCTAACGGAACCGCACATCGGCGTCTTCGAACCTGTCGATGAGCCTGTGGGCGAAGGGATAGAGCAGGATTGTGGCAAGGAATTGCCAGGCCACCGCGATCAGGCTGGGCGAAGCCCGGGCGTCCAGCCGGGTGAACAGGAACCCAGCCAGGCTGGCGATGGCGCAGGCGGCGGCGAACCAGGCCCACATCATCGGCCGGCTCTGGCCCACCATCCAGTTGCGGGAGAGCAGGACGACGCCATAGGCGGTCAGCAGCGACAGCGCCCAGAGTCCCACCGGCGACCCCCAGAAGATGTCGAGGATCAGCCCCATCAGCAGGACGCCGAAGGGCGCCATGATGGAGGGCCGGATCACCGCCCAGGCGAAGGCCGGGACCATGCAGAACACCGGCTCAGGCAGCTGCAGGCCGAAGACCCGCAGGGGGATGCCGAACAGCAGGGTCCAGCCCAGGCATTGCAGCATGGGAAAGCCAAGCCAGCGCCACGGATCCAGAGGACGGGCGGCCGAGAGACTCAAAATGGCACCTCCGCCGGTGCGATCGCCGTAGGGGCCGGCGTCACGGCGGCCGGCGGCGGCGGCGGGGCCGGCTTGACCGCGGGCTTCGGTTTTGGCGGCGCGGGTTTCGGCGTCGTCGGCCTGGCCGGGGCGGGCTTCGGAGGCGTGACCGTGGTGGCCGTGAATGTGGTCGGCGGCTTGGCCGGGAGCGCGCCAGGCGTCGGAGGCGCGCCAACCCCTTCGACAGGTCCGGAGGGCGGCGGCGGCGGCATCTTGTCCAGCTCCTCCTTCTGGGCCTTCTCAAGCTGCGAGAAGTCCTGGAAGAGCAGGATCCGGACGAAGTCGATGGGCGCGGCGTCTGACGCCAGGATCACCCGCCAGCGACCGTCCAGCCCCTTGACGGCCACCCCCACCGGCAGGCCGCGCGGCAGCACGCCGCCGTCGCCGGAGGTCAGCACCCGGTCGCCCTGCTTCACCGGTTCCTTGCCGCGCAGGTACTCCAGCTTCGGATTGGGGCCGCCGTCACCGGTCAGGATGGCGCGCGCATTGGTGCGGTCGATCATCACCGGGGTGCGCGAGGCGATATCGGTGAGCAGAAGGATGCGGCTGGCGCCCCGGGTCACCCCGATGATCCGGCCGACGAGCCCGCTCTCGCTCATCACCGGATTGCCCGGTTGAATGTTCTTCTCGATGCCCGCATTGGCCAGGCGTGTGTTGGCGAAGGGGCCCCGGCTGTCGCTCACCGTCCGGGCGGCGACCATCGGGATCGGCGGCTCGGTCTTCAGGCCGAGCAGCGACTTGTAGCGATCATTGGTGTCGCGCAGCGCAATGGCCACATCGCGCCACTGGCGGGCTTCCTTGAGCTCGGCCTTGAGCTTGCGGTTCTCGGAGACCGCGAACAGGTAGTCGCGGATGTTCTCCATGCCCAGGCCCGTCCAGCGGCCGGGCGCCGCGAGCGCGCCGCTGACGGGCGCGGCGACCGCGTCCCCCACCTGGCGGGTGACGCCATAGGCTTCGGACTGGAAGGTCTCGCGGCGGTCGGACATCAGCAGGGCGACGGCGACGACGACAGCCACGATCAGGGCCACCGCGGCTGTCCAGGCCAACGGCACCTTCAGTTCGCCAAACGGACTTTCTCGAAAAGCCACCTAGCCGCCCGTCCTCAGGGTGACGGGACGCCCCGTTTCCCCACGCCGATTTGCAAGTATTACGCCAGCGTCGATTCGAGCACGCCCTTCATCCACTTGGGATGTTCGAGCACCTTGCCGCAGCCCAGCGCCACGCAGGACAGCGGGTCGTCGGCCACCGTCACCGGCAGGCCGGTGTGATCGCGAATCTCGGCGTCCAGGCCGCGCAGCAGGGCGCCGCCGCCGGTCAGCATGATGCCCTTGTCGGCGATGTCGGAAGCCAGTTCCGGCGGTGTGGCTTCGAGGGCCATCTTCACCGCCTCGACGATCTGACCCACCGGCTCGGCCAGGGAGTCCGACGCCTGCTTCTCGCTGATGCGCACTTCGCGCGGCACGCCCTGCATCAGGTCACGGCCCTTGACCTCGATGGACAGGCCCTCGCCGTCGGCCGGAGCCCGGGCGGTGCCGATCTCCTTCTTGATGCGCTCGGCGGTGGTCTCGCCGATCAGCAGGTTATGGTTGCGGCGCATGTAGCTGATGATCGCCTCGTCCATCTTGTCGCCGCCGACGCGGACCGAACGCGAATAGACGATGCCCGACAGGGACAGCACGGCCACCTCGGTGGTGCCCCCGCCGATGTCGACGACCATGGAGCCGGTCGGCTCATGGATCGGCAGGCCGGCGCCGATGGCCGCGGCCATGGGTTCGTCGATCAGGCCCACGCGGCGTCCGCCGGCGTTGAGGCAGCTGTCATTGATGGCGCGGCGTTCCACTGCGGTGGCGCCGGACGGCACGCAGACGATGACCTTGGGGTTCACGAAGCCCTTGCGGTTGTGAACCTTGCGAATGAAGTACTTGATCATCTCCTCGGCGACTTCGAAGTCGGCGATGACCCCGTCGCGCATGGGGCGGATGGCCTCCATGTGGCCGGGCGTGCGGCCCAGCATCTGCTTAGCCTCTATGCCCACGGCATGGACGATCTTGCGGCCGCCGACATTGCGCAACGCCACCACCGAGGGCTCGTTCAGCACGATGCCCTTGCCCTTCATGTAGATGAGGGTGTTGGCGGTGCCGAGGTCGATGGCGATATCGTTGGAGATGGCGCCGAAGAGGGACGAGATCATGCAGAGCCCTGGAGGGTGGGAGACGGTGACTGCGGGTCTGCGAAGACTTGAGACGCTTCACTCAAGCGACCTGACGAATCAAGCCGCCCAGCGCTTCAGCCTCCGCTTGCAGGACCCCATGCGTGTGCCCTGCCAATGGGTTGATTTCAAGGCTTAATGACAGCCGCAGCTAAACCGCGTCACCACGCCACCCGCACACGTTCTGGTGAAGCCGCCCAATCGATGATGGCGGGGCGAACACCGATCGGGCGCCCGGCGCTGACGGGCTGAGTGAGCGTTCAAGATGGCTGGCCTGTGTCGCTTCGGAGTGACAGCTTCGCGGGCGCGCGGGGACTAGAACCCTCGTCCACTGAAGCTTGCGGCCGAAGGGCGCTCACATGTCCGGTCAGGCGGTCCTCGGGGTCGAGAAGGCGCGGTTCCTTTACGGGGCCAGCAAGGTCTTCGAGGGGGTGAGCCTGCAGCTTGATGCGGCGCGGACCGCCCTGGTGGGGGAGAACGGCGCGGGCAAGTCGACGCTGCTCAAATGCCTGCTGGGTGAGTTGGAGCTGGACGAGGGCCAGATCATCAAGTCCCGCGGCCTGAAGATCGGCTACGTGCCTCAGGACGTGCCGCCGGGCCTTTCCGAAAAGACCGTGCGCGAGGTGCTGGAAAGCGCCCTGCCCCTCGCCGACGGCAGCGAGGACTGGAAGGTCGATGTCCTGCTGGACGAGATCGGGGTCAGTTACGAGACCGCGCAGCAGGCCTTCGGCTCCCTCAGCGGCGGCTGGCAACGGCTGATGCTGATCGCCGCGGCGGCCAAGCTGGCCGAACCCGACCTGCTGATCCTCGACGAACCGACCAACCACCTGGACCTCTCCAACATCAACACCCTGGAGAGCTGGCTGGCCGACGACGACCGTCTGCCCATGCTGATCGTCAGCCACGACCGGGAGTTCCTGGAGCGGACCACCACGCGGACCATCTTCCTGCGCTCGGACGGGGCCCATTCCTTCAGCGTCCCCTTCAGCCGCGCCCGCGAACAGCTCCTGCACCGCGACGCCGCCGACGCCGTCCGCCGGCAACTGGAGGGGAAGGAAATTGAGCGGCTGGAGAAGGTCGCCGCCCGCTACCGGGTCTGGGGCGTGAAGAACGACGCCTTCCACAAGCGCGCCAAGGCCACCGAAAAGCGCATCGACCGCATCGAGACCGAGCGCACCGAGAGCTATGTCGCTCGCGAGCGCCGGCTGGAGCTGCATGACGGCGAGATCGACGCCAAGGTCGCCCTGCGGGTCCACGGCCACACGGTCACCGTGCCCGACGGCAGCCGCAAGCTGTTCACCATCGAGCGGCTGAACGTTGCCGCCGGCGACCGCATCGCCATCCTCGGCGTCAACGGGGCTGGCAAGTCGATGCTGCTCAATGCGCTCGCCCGCGCGTACGACCCGGACCAGGAACACTATGACGGCCAGGCGCCGGTGCGGTTCAACCCGCAGGCCCGCCTGGTCTATTTCGATCAGAAGATGGCCGAGCTGCCCCTGAGGACCAGCCTGCTGGACTACCTGACCGCCGCCGATGGGGCGACGACCAAGGACGCCAACGCCCTGCTGGCCAAGGCGGGCTTTCCCTATCACCGCATCAAGGGGCCGATCGCCGACCTCAGCCACGGGGAGCGGGCGCGCCTGACCTTCCTGAAGATGCAGCTGGCCAAGCCCAACCTCTACCTGCTGGACGAACCCACCAACCACCTGGACATTGAGGGCCAGGAGGCGCTGGAGGCCCAGCTTGAGGCCTCCGACGTCGCCTGCCTGTTCGTCTCCCACGACCGCTACTTCACCCGGGCGGCGGCCACCCGGTTCGTCGAGATCCGGCGTGGCAAGCTGATCGAGGTCGAGGGGCCGGACGCGTTCTTCGAGGCGCAGTAGTCAGCGGCGCGCCAGCACCACGAACCCGTGCTTCCTGAACACCGCCCGAGCCTCGGGCCCGCTGAGGAACTTCAGGAACGCGGCCGCCCGCGGGTTACGTCCGCCAGCCACCAGGGCGGCCGGATAGACGATGCGCGGATGGCTGGCCTCGGGGAACAGGCCGACGATCTTCACCCGGGGCTCGGCCTTGGCGTCGGTGTCGTAGACGATCCCATAGGGGCTCTCGCCGCGCGCCACGAACTGCAGGGCGGCGCGGACGTTCTCGGCCTGGGCAAGCTTGCCCGAGACGCTGTTCCAGACACCCAGGCTCGTCAGGGAGGCCTTGGCGTAACGGCCCGCGGGGACATCCGGTCCGGCGACGGCGAGCCGGCCGCCCCCCAGGGCCTTGGCCAACGGCATGCCACGGGCGACTTTCAGGCTCGTTTTGGCGTCCGCCGGTGCGATCAGAGCCAGGCGGCTGGTCAGCAGGCTTCGCCGGCTGGAGGGCACGATCAAGCCCTTGCCGGCCAGGTAGTCCATCCAGTCGCTGTCGGCGGAGATACAGATGTCGGCCGGCGCCCCCTGCTCGATCTGGCGGGCGATGGCAGGGGAGCCGGCATAGGAGAACCGCGCCGCGCCGCCGGTCCTGGCGGCATAGGCGACCCCCACCTCGTCCAGGGCGTTCTTCAGCGAGGCCGCGGCGAACACGGTCACCGGCTTGTCGGCGGCGAGCGCAGAGGGGCCGGCAAGCATCCAGGCCCCGGCGGTGATGATGGCGATCCGGCGGGTAGGCTTCACGAAAATCCTTGAATCAACTCTCGGCGCGCCCCGCTCGCCCCTCAGCCATATAGCTTGGACGAGCCCTTCAGGAACCGCAGATACTGCAGCATCCGGGCGACTTCACGGCCGCTCCGGGGATCGCTCAGCACCACCTCCCACCAGAGGTTCTCAGTCTTCGGGCTCTCGCTGAGCGCCAGGATCCGGGCGTGGGAGCTGTACTCGGTGTCGGCCAGCAGCGGGCCGTCGATATATTCGATCTCGATGGCGCCGTAGAGCCCCACCGCAGGGCCGTCCAGGTCGAGGCGCTGGCGCTGGACGCTGCAGAACAGCTGCACGCAGGCCGAAGGCGGCAGGACGCTGCCCGCGAACCGCTCGTCCTTGCCCTCATAGACGGGCAGGGGCTCTGTGATGGTGTCGAGGCGCTTGGTGGCGGAGGCCGAGACAATGACGTCCTCCCCCATGGGCGCCAGCTTGAGCTTGCCGAGGATCCGCAGGGTCTCGGCGCCCACGATCCCCTGGCCCTCGAGCCGCTGGCGGACCTCGCTCTGCAGGTCGGGCCCGCCGCAGGAGCCGGTCCCCTCGCCCACGATGTCGCCGGCCTCGTTCTCCATCCAGAGCCGTGCGCGCGCCTCGCCAGGCTGAGCGAACACCCGCACCGCCTCGTTGTCGACGGTGGCGTGCTTGAAGGTCAGGGACAGGGTCCCCCTGCGGAACCAGTCCGGCCCATAGAGTTCCAAGAGCGCCGGTACGAACTGATCCATATGGACCGACCCGGCCACCGTCCCGCCCCGGAACCCCAGCTTGGAGGCGGTGGCGTCGTCGTGGATCGAGCCCTTAATCTCCTGGGCGAGGTTTCGCGGGCGGCGGAATTCGCCGGAGATTTCAACGGACTCGGCGGCCTGGTTCATGTTTCACCCCCGAAAGTGGGCCGCTCTTCGGCGGCGCCTGACGCTAGGTTAGCTCTCGACGACCCGATCCACCAGCACCGGAGCGACATAGCCGTCCTCCAGGGTCTTCAACGGATGCGACGCCGTCACGTGGCCCATGAAGGGAGGCCAGATGTCGTAGCCCAGCAGTCGCTGCAGGCGCGGCGACATGGTCTTCACAAGCTCCTGCGGCACGCCGAGGAAGAAGTTCTCCTGGGTCCGCCCCCAGGGCTCGCAATACTGGTTGGTGAAGGCCTGGCGCGGCGCCTTGCTACGGTTGGCCCCGCCCCGGTGCAGCAGGGTGGCCTGGAAGACGATGGCGGCGCCGGCCGGCATGACCATGGGCTTCAACAGGCCCGGCAGATCCGACGGCTTCAGCGCCGCCACCTCTTCGTCGCGCCACAGGTGGCTGCCGGGGATCACCTCGGTGCAGCCGTTCTCGGTGGTGAAGGCGTCCACCGCCGCGATCAGGCTCATCGAGGCGGGCGGGCGTGGCCGTTTCAGGCGGTAGAAGCCGTCATCGGTATGCACCGCCTGCGCCGTCTCCCCCGGATAGATGCAGATCGCCTGGCTGGCCGAGAGCAGGTAGCCCGGCTGCAGGAAGCGGTCCAGCAGGGCCAGCACCCGCGCGTCCTCGGTCACCCGCTCGAACACCTTGCCCCGCGCCACCAGGGTGTAGACCCGCTCGGTGGCGAAACCCTCGAAGTCGTTGCGGCCCCGGTGCTGTTCCATGTGGGGCGCCAGACCCCGGCGGATGGACGCCAGGGTGTCTGCGTCACAGAAGTCCTCGATCACCGTGTAGCCGTCGCGGTGCAGGGCCTCTGTATGGGCGTCGAGGTCGAAGATCATGGCGTGTTCCCTCCCCGCTCTGTCGGCGGATGGCCCAGCATAGCGCGGCTTACCCCAGGGCTGTCATCACCACACCGATGGCCGTCGCCGTGCCTCCGGCGATCTGGACGAGGGTCAGCTTCTCCTTGAACAGCCTGCGCCCCGCCGCCGCCGCGATCGGCCCCTCGATCACGCCTATGGCGCGCACCTGGCCGGCTGGAGCCAGGGCCAGGGCCGAGAACCAGCAGGCCGAGGCCGCGGTGCCGAAGAACCCCGCCCCCAGCGACTGCTTCCACGATCCCAGCACCGACCGCAGCGCCTGAGGCCGGGTGACGGCCAGGATGGCGCTGAGCACGATGGACTGCAGGGTCTGGGCGACGCAAAGGGCCGCCGTCGCCGAATAGATCGGATGGTCGGGGTCCAGCGCCATACCGGCCTGGCGGTAGCCGTTCAGCGCCACGGCGAAGGCGACGCCCGACGCCAGGCCAAACAGCGAGCCGCTCAGGGCGCCGGCCATCGCCTCGTCTCCGCGCGGCCAGGACAGGACCAGCAGGCCGACGGTTGTAGCCGCCAGCCCGGCCCACTGAACCGCGCTCATTTGGTCGCCGAACAGAACAAAGCCCATGATGGCGGCGATCGGCAGCGACGCCTGCTGCATGAAGGTCGCCACCGCGAACCCGGAGTGGCGCATGGCCATCAGCAGGGCCGCGGTGGCGCACACCTGGGCGATGGCGCCGGCGGTCACGGCGATGAGGAAGCGCGCCGACAGATGCGGGTCCGCGTCTGGGGTCAGGAAGGCTGCCACGGCGAAGATCAGCAGCGAGAACGGCAGGCCAAACAGGAAGCGCACGAGAGTCGCGCCCCAGGGCCCGGCGTCCCCAACCAACCCGCGTTGCAGCGCATTGCGCGCCACCTGCAGCGGCGCGGCCGCCGCCGTCAGCAATATCCAGAGCATGTCGCAGACCCCCGCTCACCCCCGTCGCGGACCAGGGCTATCGCATATGACCGAGCATTGAGAAGAGGAAGGCGTCATCCCATCCGGCCCGCTTGATTTTGGTCTTGATGGATCCCTTGGCGGGGTGCTGTCGGATGATGTTGAGGGCGAGCTTTCGGATGAGGGCGAGGTTCTGAGGGGCGTTGTCCTTTCGGCTGCGGACGCGGTCTTCATCGAAGGCGACGTCGAGCACCCAGTGGAGCTGGTTCTCGATGGTCCAGTGGGTTCTGGCGACCGCCAGCATCCGCTCGGCTGAGAGCTGCGTGGAGAGCAGGTACCAGCGCACGATCACAGGCTCGGGTTCTCCTGCGGACTTGCGGTAGGTCTCGACGCGGGCGACGGCGGCCAGGCCTGGGAAGTCCATGCCCTGGGCGGCCACGACGATGGCGGTGCGGCCCTCGACCCGGTCATGCGCCTTGGTGGGGCCGTTGATCGCTTCGGTGGCGGGATCGGCGGCCTCGATCAGGGCTTGGGCCTTGGCCAGCAGCTTCGGGTGGTTGGCCTTCAGGGCCAGGGCGTAGTCGGCGCCGGCGTCGAGGATCGCCTGGGCGGTGTCGGCCCGGCAGTGCAGCGCGTCGGCGGTGACGATACAGCCGTCGAGCCGCAGTAGCGCCAAGGCCTGCTGAGCGCCCAGGACTTCGTTGCGGCCTGGCGCCAGGCGCTGACCGATCACCAGTCGGGCCTCCGCCGCCCAGACGTTGACCAGATGCAGCGGCGTGGCCTTGCGTCCACGGTCGTAAGCCCCCCGCAACGCCTTGCCATCAATCGCCACCACGCCCCGCAGCGCGCCGGCGAAGGCGGCGGTGAACTTCGCGAACGCCGCCTCGAAGGGCTCCGGCTGCAACAGTCGGAACACCCGGCTGAAGGTGTCGTGGCTCGGCGGACCATGCGCCAGCTTCACAACCTCGCGCAGAACCCCGAGCTTGGCCTCGGCGAACTCGGCCATGTCGGTGCAATCTTCCGCCCCGCACAGCACCGCCGCCAGGGCCACGAACATCAGCTCCAGAAGATCGTGCCGAGCGTTACCGGCACGAGGGTCTGACACGGCCCCAAAGTAGTCAGAAAACGTCCCCACAACCCCGTCTCCAAACACCAAGGAGACATCTGCAGAATCCGCTTCGACCTAAGATTTCGACTCCAACGCCATATGCGATTCCCCTGC
>NZ_JAUYAF010000006.1 GCF_030693625.1 Phenylobacterium sp. | reverse complement strand
CCAGCGCGTGGGCGAAGGCCTGCAGCGCCTGGGCCTGGTCGGCGCGTCGCCAGGCGTCCACGGCGCGGGCGCGGGCCAGGGCGGCGACCCCACTGACTATGGCCGCGACCACCAGCAGCAGGCCGAGGGCCCAGACATTCGCCGGATCGTCGACGCGGAACGATCCGCGCGGCGCGATCAGGAAGAAGTTGAACGCCGCCATGCCGGCAACGGCGGCGAACAGCGCCGGCCCCCAACCGAACGCCGCGGCGGCGACCACCACCGGGAGTACGAAGATCAGCGACAGGTTCGACGCCCCGGCCACCTGGTCAACGATCAAGGCGCCGAGGATCGCCGCGGCCACCATGGCCGCGCTCAGGCCATAGGCGGCGAGGGGCGGAACGACACGCGTCGGGCGGGCCGGCGTCTCGGGGAACGCATCGGTGTCGGGCATACGCACTTCGCCTCCTGATGCAGAAGAGGCCCCGCACGGCGGCGGTTGCAAGGCGAACCAGCCCTCCCCGCCCCACAACCACATGGGATCTTTATGTCGAGTGGCGCGACAGAGGCGGTTCCCTACGTCTGAACAGGATGCCTCCATGGCCGCCATCGACGCCGTTGACACGGCGCCTGTCTCCCACCCCAAGCGCGGGGCCTTCCTGGCCTTGGCGCTCGGATCGGCGGGCGTGGTCTACGGGGATATCGGCACCAGTCCGCTCTACGCCTTCAAGGAATCGATCGCCCACCTGCGCGCAACCGATGGCGCGTTGGCCTCGGCCGCCGTCATCGGCGTCGTCTCGCTGATGTTCTGGACCCTGATGCTGATCGTCACGGTCAAGTACGTTCTGGTGCTGATGCGCTTCGACAATCGCGGCGAAGGCGGCATCCTGGCGTTGATGGCGCTGGTCCAGCGGGTCGGCGGACGCGGGACGATGGGCATCGCGGCGATCGGGATGCTGGGCGCCGGCCTGTTCTTCGGAGACGCAATCCTCACCCCGGCGATCTCGGTGCTGTCGGCGGTGGAAGGACTGTCGGTGATCGACCAGCTTCAGGGGCGGCTGGACGCCTTTATCGTTCCCATCGCAGTGGTGCTGCTGATCGGGCTGTTCGCCGTGCAGAAGCACGGCACCGGCGGGGTCGGACGCTGGTTCGGGCCGGTCTGCGCGCTGTGGTTCGCGGTGATCGCAATCCTCGGTCTGGCCCAGATCGTCCAGGCGCCGCAGATCCTGCACGCCCTGAATCCCGCCACCGGACTGGCGATCTTCGCCGCCCACCCAGTCCTGGCGCCGGCGGTGATGGGGTCGGTGTTCCTGACGGTTACCGGCGCCGAGGCGCTCTACGCCGACATGGGCCATTTCGGCCGCAAGCCCATACAGGCGGCGTGGCTGGGCCTGGTGTTCCCCAGCCTGACGCTGAACTACCTGGGCCAAGGGGCTCTGGTTCTGCGCGACGCCAAGGCGGCGGCCAGCCCGTTCTTCCTGATGGCCCCGGGATGGTTCCAGGCGCCCCTGGTGCTACTGGCCACGGCGGCGACGGTGATCGCCAGCCAGGCGGTGATCTCCGGCGCCTTCTCGCTGACCCGCCAGGCGGTGCAGCTGGGCCTATTGCCGCGCATGACCCTGATCTCGACCTCGCAGGACCATGCGGGCCAGATCTATGCGCCGCAGGTCAACTGGATCCTGGCGTTCGGGGTCGCCGCCCTGGTGCTGGGCTTCGGGTCGTCCAGCGCCCTGGCGTCCGCCTACGGCATCGCCGTGATCGGCGCGATGATGACCTCGACGGTGCTGGCGGTGATCGCCGTGCACCGTCTGCACAAGCGGCCGCTGTGGCAGGCCGTGGCGCTGTTCGCGCCGTTCCTGGTGGTGGAAGCGGGTTTCGCCGCCGCCAACCTTCTGAAGGTGGCGCACGGCGGTTATGTGCCGCTGGCGATGGCCGGGGCGCTGATCGTGGTGATGTGGACCTGGATGCGCGGGGCGCGGCGGCTGGCGGCGCGGGAGCCGCACGTGCCGCTGGCCGACGTCGTGGCCATGCTGAGCGAGCGACCACCGATGCGCGCCAAGGGCACCGCGGTGTTCCTGACCACCGAGCCAGGCTCGGCGCCCGCCGCGCTGATGCACAACCTGAAGCACAACCAGGTGCTGCACGAACAGGTCGTGCTGCTGACCGTGCGCATGGTGCGCCGGCCCAGCGTCGCCGACGACGAGCGAGTCGAGGTGAACGACATCGCTCCGGGGTTCAAGGCGATGACCCTGCGCTTCGGCTTCATGGAGCAGCCGAACGTCGCCCGCGGCCTGTCGCTGGCGCGCGAGCAGGGCCTGAAGTTCGACATCATGCGGACGTCGTTCTTCCTCAGCAGGCGCACGCTGATCGCCCGCGCCCAGCCAGGGCTCGGCCGGTTAGGCGACCTGCTGTTCATGTTCCTGTCGCGCAACGCCGCGCGCACCGCCGACTTCTTCCAGATCCCGCCGTCGCGGGTGGTCGAGCTGGGCGCCCAGGTGACGCTCAAGCTCGACCCAGCCTGTCGCCGGCTCAGCGGCCGGCGAAGTTCCCGGGACGCCGTTCGGTCACCGCGCGCACGCCCTCGGCGTAGTCATCCGTGACCCGCAGCATCGACTGTTTCTCGAACTCGATGGCGGTGCGGGCGCGGACCAGGCCGGCCAGGTCGCCGCGGATCGTCTCGCGGGTGGCGACGACCGCGAGCGGCGCGTTCTCAGCGATCTCGCGGGCCAGCGCGCCGGCGGCGGCGCGCAGGTCCTGCAGCGGGACGACCTGATCGGCCAGGCCCCACTCTAGAGCCTGGTCCGCCTTGATCCGGCGACCGGTCAGGAACAGCAGCGCGGCGCGCTGGCGGCCGATGGCGCGCGGCAAGGTCTCGGTCAGGCCGAAGCCCGGGTGGAAGCCCAACTTGACGAAGTTGGCTGTGAAGCGCGCCTCGGGCGCCGCGACCCGGAAGTCGGCGATCATGGCCAGGCCCAGGCCCGCGCCGACCGCGGCGCCCTGGATGGCGGCGACGATCGGCTTCTGGGTGGCGAACAGGCGGATGCCGTTCTCATAGAGCTCGCGGATCGCCGGCATGCCGCCGGCGCCCAGGCCGCCTGAGCCGCCGAGGTCGGCGCCCGCGCAGAAGCTTTTGCCGGCCGCGGCCAGCACCACGGCGCGACAATCGTTCTCCAGATCCAGGGCCTCCAGCGCCTCGGCAAGGCCGCGGATCATCTCGACGTTGGCGAAATTGTGCGGCGGCGCGTCGATCTCCACGATCGCCACGTGGCGTCCGTCGAGCGCCACGCTGACGTGAGCGCCATAGGTGTCCTTCATGGTCGAAATCCCATTCACTGCGACAAGCCGGCCATCATCCTCGGGACCGGAGGCCGAAACCATGGCCCCACCGGGATTCCGCCGCAATCCCTTGTGAGCCTCGCTGACGCAAGCGGCGGCGTCCGCGCGCCATGCATGGATTTCGAGTGCGGCGCCCCGGCGTCACTGCTACAACTGTGGACAAAATAGGGGAGGCGCTCAGATGTCTGTCGCGGAGTTGCTTGGTCAGGAGTTGGGATCGTTCTCGGACCTGCTGCATGCGCGGGCGCTGGAGCATGGGGACCGGACCGCCTTGGTTTGCGGAGACCAGGCGCTGACCTACGCCGAGCTGGACGCGGTGGTGGAGCGAGTGGCGGCCTCGCTGCAAAGGGACGGCCTGCAACCCGGCGAGGTCGTGGCGATCTGCGTTAGCGGCTGGACCATGGACGCGATAGCGGCGCTGCTGGGCGCGGTGCGAGCCGGCGGCGCAGCGGCGCCGATCCCGACGTCGCTGGCGCCGCGCAGCCTGGTGCTGCTGCTGAAGGACTCCGGCGCCCGGGTCGCGTTCTTCGACGCCAAGGTCTGGGAACCGGTGAAGGAGTCAGGCGACGAGATCCTCGCCAAGCGCATCGCGCTGGACGGCTCCGACGCCGGCGAGGCGTTCTCCACGTGGCTGGCGCCCGTCGGCACGCGCGCAAACGAAGTCGCCTTCGACCCGGATCGTCCGTTCAACATCATCTACTCGTCAGGCACAACGGGCGTGCCCAAGGGCATCGTTCACGCCCACCGCATGCGCTGGCGTCAGCTCCGCGGCCTCGCTTATGGTGCGGACGCGGTCTCGCTGGTCTCGCTCAGCATCTATTCCAACATGGCGCTGCTCAGCCTGCTGCCGACCCTGACGCATGGCGGCACGGCGGTGGTGATGGCCAAGTTCGACGTCGGCGAGTTCTTGAGGCTGGCCGAAGACCATCGGGTGACCCACGCCATGATGGTGCCGGTGCAGGTGCACCGGATCCTCGAGCATCCGGACTTCGACCGCCGCGACCTCTCGTCGTTCCGCATGAAGCACGTCGCCGGCGCGCCGTTCTCGGTGAACATGAAGTCAGAAGTCCTGCGCCGCTGGCCCGGCGGCCTGCAGGAGAGTTACGGCATGACCGAGGGCGGCGGCGCCACCGGCCTGGCGGCGCACGAATTTCCCCACAAGCTGCACACCGTCGGCAGGCCAGGCCCAGGCACCGAGATCCGCATCATCGACGAGGACGGTCGCGAGGTGGCGCTGGGCGAACTGGGCGAAGTGGTCGGTCGCTCCGACAACACCATGCAGCGCTACCACAACCAGCCGGAGCGCTCGCGCGAGATCGAGTGGGTGTCGCCGGACGGCCTGACCTTCATCCGCACGGGCGATCTGGGCAAGTTGGACGAGGACGGCTTCCTGCAGCTCGTCGACCGCAAGAAGGACATGATCATCTCCGGCGGCTTCAACATCTATCCCTCCGACCTCGAGGCCGAGATGATCCAGCACCCGCAGGTGCTGGAGGCCGCCGTGGTGGGGGTGGCGTCGGACAAGTGGGGCGAGACCCCGGTCGCCTTCGTGGCGCTGAAGCCCGGCGCCACGGTGACGGCGGACGAGCTCAAGGCCTGGACCAACGGCAAGCTCGGCAAGACCCAGCGCCTGGCCGACCTGATTCTGGTGGACAGCCTGCCCCGCAGTCACATCGGCAAGGTGCTGAAGCGCGAACTGCGCGACGACTACAAAGGCGTGGCGCTCACCGCATGAACAATCCCGCCCAGAAGCCCGCCAAGAGCGTCGCCGACCTCTGCGACGACCACGAGGACGAGGTCGAGGTCTGCCTCGTCCAGTTCCGCGACTACGGCGGCCGCAAGGCCTTCTCCGGCCCCATCCGCACCGTGCGCTGCCGGGAGGACAACTCCCTGGTGAAGGCCACGCTCGCCGAACCCGGCGAGGGCTGCGTCCTGGTGGTGGACGGCGGCGGCTCTCTGGCCATGGCCCTGGTGGGGGACGTGCTGGCCGCCGACGGGGTGAAGAACGGCTGGGCCGGTATCGTCGTCTACGGCGCCGTCCGCGACACCCCCATCCTGGAGACGCTCGATATCGGCGTGAAGGCCCTGGGCTCGGTGCCGATCCGCAGCGTCAAGCGCGGCGACGGTATCGTCGACGCCCCCGTGGCCTTCGGCGGCGTGGTCTTCGTCCCCGGCGATGTCCTGCACGCCGACCCGGACGGCGTCGTGGTCCTGCCCGGCGAGGACTGAAAACTCAGTCGCCAGACGGGCTTGCGCCACCGGGGCCGTATGAGTAGGTTCCGCCCTCGCTCGGCGGGCCCCTTCACCAGGGCCTCCAGACGGCTCCGGAGAGGTGGCTGAGTGGTCGAAAGCACCGCACTCGAAATGCGGCGTACCTTTACCGGTACCGTGGGTTCGAATCCCACCCTCTCCGCCACGAGGCTTGTCCGACGCCTTCCGCACACGTCCGCCAACCCCGCCTAAAAGCCTTGTAATACCTACAGAATTGTCCTCACGCCTTCCAGCGTCGTTCGCGACCTTCCGTTGACGATCGCCCAAATCCGCCCTATTCGTTGTACTGGAGATCGTACTGGAGATAGGCCGTGGCTCGCGCACGAGAGATTCTGACCGCCCTAGCGGTTGAGAAGTTCGCCAAGCAGAAAGTTGCGGACGCCACGGCCTCCCCTCCCCTGTGGGCGGACGGCAAACAAGTGGCGATCCGATCACTGCACGACGGGGGAGGCCTCTATCTTTTCGTAGACGGCCGGCGGGCTGAGCCGGGCGGGGTCGGAACTGCTAGCTGGAGCTACCGCTACACCTTCGACGGCAAGGCCCGGATATTGGGCCTCGGCCCCTTTCCAGATGTCACGCTGGAGAAGGCGCGGCGGAAGGTGGCCGACGTCCGTCGGATCAAAGCAGACGGCCAGGACCCTCAGGCGGTGAGGGATGCCGCCAAGGCGGCCCGGAAAGCCGATGCCGCACGGGCCGTGACCTTTAAGGTTGTGGCCGAGGACTATATCCGGGCGAACAGCGCCGCCTGGAAGAACGCGAAGCATGCCGACCAGTGGACTGCGACGCTGGAGACCTATGCCTATCCCTTCATCGGGGAACAGGTGGTCGGCGCGGTTGACGAGCAGGCGGTGCTCAGGGTCCTCCGCCAGCCGGTCGGCACCGGAAAGGACGCCAAACCGTTGTGGGAGGCGAAGACTGAGACGGCGAGCCGGGTCCGGGGTCGGATTGAGGTGATCCTTGATTATGCGAAAGTCCTGAGGCTGCGGGAGGGCGACAACCCGGCCGCGTGGCGCGGAAATCTGAAGCTGGTCCTGCCCGCCCGGTCCAAGGTCCAGAAGGTGAAGCCCCATGAAGCGCTCCCTATCGACGGGATGGCTGAATTCATGAAGGCGCTGCGCACGCAGGACGGCGTGGCGGCTCGGGTGTTGGAATTCGCCATTATGACGGCGACGCGATCTGGTGAGGCGCGGGGCGCGTCGTGGGGCGAGATCGACCTGAACGCCAAGATCTGGACGATCCCGGAGCAACGTATGAAGTCCGGCCGCGAGCATCGCATCCCCCTGTCGGCGCGAGCGGTTGAGATCCTAGAGGCGGCCATGCCGCAGGACGTTGATCCCATGGCGGCCGTGTTCCCCGGCACACGTTCTGGGAAGCCGCTGTCCGACATGGCGCTCACAATGCTCCTCCGGCGCATGGGACAGGCCGATGTGACCGCCCACGGCTTCCGCAGCACCTTCCGGGACTGGGCCGCAGAACGAACCAGCTATCCGCGCGAACTTGCGGAAAAGGCGCTCGCTCACGGCCTGAAGGACAAGGCAGAGGCCGCCTATCAGCGGAGCAACCTGCTTGAGCAACGTCGGCCCCTGATGGAGGCATGGGCGCGTTTTTGCGATGGCCTCGTCAATGTCACCGCTCTCCGCGCGGAAACCGCCGCGTGAGCCAGCGTGGGCGACCAAGGAATCCGCCCAAAGCCAGAGGTGTGGCCGATCCCATAACGCCAGCGCAGAGGGCGTCGATAAGGGCTGACCTTCAAGCCATCCCCAAGGTGGCAAAACTCCCGAACAGCAAGTTTGAAGGCTTGCTAGCCGATGTCGCCGAGGCTGTAGCTTTCGCGAAGGCTGCCCGAGATGCACCAAGCGCAGCGCCACTGCGTAGCCGGGTCGGGAACCGGCCAACCATCGAACGAACCCACGCGATCAATGACGCCGCGCGGGCGTTGGAAAAGGCTACTGGCGTTGCACCCAAGGTTTGGAGCGGCGGCATGGCGAGGGGTGAAGCCGTAGCAGTGAAGATCGCTCGTGTGATTATCGGCGCGGCGGATGGCGGAGCCTCATACACGGGTGATCTCCGGCGACAGGTGGCTGCGGCCAACTCGGTACGCCCTTAAACTCTGGTCCCAAATTTATTCCTCAATACGTGCTGGTGCGGGTCGGGTCTGTCCGCCGTAGGTCAGAGACATCCACTGCAACTCGGGTGTTTCCATGTCTGCTCCCACGCCGCTCCAGAGCCCGCCGCTGAACGGGTTTCTCCGCCTGCCCGACGTCATGGCCGTCGTCGGCCTCCGTCGCTCAGCCATCTATGCCCTTATCAAGACCGGCAAATTCCCGCCGCCGAAAAAGCTCACATCTCATGCCTCAGGCTGGGACCGGGCGGCCATCTCCGCGTGGGTGGATGACCCCGCCGGTTGGTCGGCTGACAAATCAGCTGGCGCGTCACGATGAACGTGCCGGCCGTAACACCGACCAGGCAGCCGGTCGCCCTGCCCGTGAAGCCCGAGAATATCCCGAGCATGCTGTGCAGCCGCCCGAACTGGGTTTGCTGGAGGTATGTCTCACGTGGGGTAGGGTGGACCAAGGTTCCGTGCATGCCTGATGGCCGAGCTGCAAACGTCAGCGACCCCAGCACATGGTCCGCCTTCGAGGCCGCCCTGTCAGCCTACACCGCTGGTGGCTTTGCCGGGGTCGGCTTCGTCCTGGACGGGAAGCCGGTGACAGATGATGGGTTAGTGGTGGCGGGCGTCGACCTGGATAAGGTGGACGATAGCCAGGAGGCTAGCGACCGCGCCTGCGACATCGTGCGGGACTTCGACGCCTACACAGAGCGGTCACCGAGCGGGCACGGTTTGCGCATCTTCTGCCTGGCTAAACCCCTCGCCGTCGGCGTCAGCCGTGACGGGATCGAACTCTACACGTCCGGCCGCTATCTCACCGTCACGGGCCACGTCCTGGAGGACCACGATGCCTGATGTCCTCCCGCGTCGGCCCGATGAGTTCAAAGCCCTGGCCAATCAGGTCGGCAGTGCCTCGCGGCACGGGGTGCACGAAACTGACACCTGGGACCTTGGTCCGGCACCCGGCCACATCCGGGGGCTTTGCATCGACGACAATGACGCCTTGATGAGCGGAATTCAGCCGGCCCAACTTGACCTTGAAGTGGTTGCCAGCGCCGGCAGCGTCATCCCCCCTGAGGCCATCCGGGACTATGCCCCCTGGCGCGACTTCACCTTTGCGTTCACGGAAGCAGCGTGCGCGTACCCTGAGCATGAGAGGGAGCTTTGCGACCTGTGGCATCGCCTGTGCGCCAGGCCCGGAGCCTTCGAGGGCGCATTTCCCCATGGGTACGACCGCTCCGCGAACACCGCGAAATGGGATGAATTTCTCGCGGCTACCGCCATGAGGCGTGCGGCTGGCGGAGTCACCATCACCATAGCGAGCTTATTCTACCAAGCTGCAACCTATGGCTGGCGTCCACCCCTCTCGACCAGCGCGGTCTTCCCGGAAATCCGTCCTGAAGTCGACCCCTTCGTCCTGCGGAACGTCATGGCGGCACCCTACAAGCGCCGGCCGGTGCACGGGGGCCTTGGTCACCGCGGTGAGGTCACGTTGTTGGTCTCGGCCGGCGGTCTCGCCAAGTCCACGTATATGACATCGGCTTCGTTGGCCGTGGCTTTTGGGCGCGACCTGCTCGGCCACCCGGTAGCGCACCCTCTGACGGTGGCCTACGTCAACGCCGAAGATCGGCGCGGTGAGGTTGGCCTCCGCTTCAAGGCTGCGGTGAACCACTTCAAGCTCAGCGGCCCCGCCATCGACCGCGTCTACGTGATCGGCGCTGGCGATCTGCCTGGGCTCGCTCTGACAGAGATTGACTTGAACACCCGGCATGAGCGGGTCAGCGAGCCGGGTATGCAGGCCATCCGCCGCCTGGTTACCGCCAAGGGCATTGCTTTCATGGTCCTCGATCCCCTGGCGGCGCTCGTACCGCATGGCGGCAACGATAATGGGCTGATGGCTGCGGTCATGCGCGGCCTCAAGGGCATCGCGGAAGATTGCGACTGCGCCATCGTCATCGTCGCTCACACGCGCAAGGGGTCCAATGTCGAGGTTGATGGGGCCGAGATCACGTCCGGGGCCGCTGCCCTGACCAACCTATCCCGGGGCGTAAAAGGCGTGCGTAGGCCCCCGGCCTCAGTCATTTCCGAGATCGGGGTCCCCTTCGGTCAGGAGGACAACATCCGCGAACTGATGGACCTCAAGGCGAACTTGGGGCCCTTGTCCAAGCACGAGTACTTCCGCCTCGTCGCGGTGCCGATGGGTAACGGCACCACGGAGTACCCGAACGAGGACTGGGTCGCTGTAGCCGACAAGTTCACACCTCAGCCCGGGACCCGCACCTTGCCTGACGTGGCGCTCCGCGACGTTGCCGTGACCTTCGCACTCGGCGCGCAGGGTGGTGGCGCGCCTTACAGTTCAGCGCCGCAGGCCAAGGATCGCTTTTACGTGCCGTACGTGGCGACGGTCCTGCAAGCCCGTTTCCCGACTATGTCAGAGCCCCAGCGCAAGCTGCTGGCCAAGGAAGCGTACGCGTACGCTTGCATCCATGGCTGGATCGAAACGCGGGATGTCATGATCCCCGGAACGCGCAACAAGCGGCCGAGCCTCTACGTCCGGTGGGACGACACGCCCTGGAGGGACGATCCGGCCCCAGGACCGTACATCATATGAGGACCTACCCCTGCCGACATCCTTGCGTCAGTCCGCGTCAGTTTGAACTGACGACCATCGAAGATCTGAAGAATGCGGGCGACCGCCGGCCCAAGGCCGAGCGCGTCAGTCAGCGCTGGGGGGTATGGGGGGTGACTGACGCAACCACACACGCCCAACCGCATGAAGAGCTTTATCATCAGACTAGGAGCTTGACCGATGGCTAGACCACGTCGCCAGCCACACCTGTCGGCCTTCGCGCAAGGTCCCGAACTCGTTGCCCTGGGCGGAGCACACGGCTCCATCCAGGTGCGGTGGCTTCCCAGCGGACCTGATACCTGGTCCCTAGTGCCAGAGCCTAAGCTCAAGGCGTCAGTTCTCGCATGCTACGGCTCGAAATTTGGGCAGGTGACCTATAGCCCTGTGGCACAAACGTGTCAGGGCGTAGTGACTTCCAGACACGGTCGCAATCGGGCATTCTCAGCTGTCGCGTACAGCGCCAGTGATGCCAGAGATGGGCTGCGCGTGGCCGTTCATGACATTACGTTCAACCCGATGTGGGTGGCTGGGTTCGATACTGTGCTGGGGCCATCTGACGATCTCATGCCAAGAGGCCCCTCGTCTCAGCGCGTGGACCACTACGCTTTGGAATGGGGGGATCGTCTCGGCGAGGCGATCAATAACTTCAGAGCGACGCGCACGAGGGCCACCATCAGGGCCGCGCAAGGAGCCGCGAGTCACCTAAGTCAACGTTCGGGACAGGCGGTTGGTCTGGTGAAGCAGAGGAAGTTCGACGTTTCGACGTTGGAGGGGCGGCGCGTAGTCCTGCTCACCGTGGATGCTCAGGGCCTGCTGAAGGATGCTGTCGCCCACGACGCCTGTGCCCGATCCATGTCTGCGGCGGAATGGTCAGTTTTTCTCACCGTGACGGGCATGCTCACCCTCTCAATCCGGCTTTGACGTAAGGTTGAGTAAGGCCCCACCACGCTGATGGTCCGAGAAGTCAAATCGCAGGGTGGGCGCCAGCTCTCCGGCCTCCCGGACCTCATCGCGGTCCAGCATTTGCGCCCGGGCCCCCGGTGCGGGCACCGGGGGCAAGATGATGTTGACTGTGAAGGTCTGAGCCTCCTCACCCCGCGCTTTGCCATCACCATAAAGGCCATGGAGCCGTCCGGACGTTTCGACGCCTCGAAACAGCTGGCCACTAAGGGCCGCCAGGGCGCTGTAGGCAGACCCTGCTGCCGCCCCGTCGGCTGCGCCCTCAAGTCGGTCCAGCGCGCGCGCCACGCGGGCTGACAGACCCACCAGGGTGGCTATGTCATCAGCAGTGGCTTGGAGCGTGCCGTCGGCGATGGCCTTGGCCCTGTCAGTCTCGTCTCTCACACGGTTAGCCGGGGCGACGATCCGCGCCGCAGCGCTCAGCCGGGGCGCAAGGCAGTTGACCCGATGGCGAGCCACCGAAGATTTGGAAAACCCGAAAGCCAACCCGGTCGCAACCAGCCGCCCTCCGGAGGCCAAGGCGGCATCCACTTCCCCGCACCGCGGACTTACACAGATGGAGCACGCCCGGCCGTTCATATTTTTACGTTGTAAATTAAAGTTCCCGATATTCCCAGAAATAACTGTCAGTGTGACGCGGCGGGTAAGTCTCTGCTCCTCTTCCCCCGTGAGCACTCAGGGAACGCCGGCACACGTTGAAGGCCGCCATATAGTCAATTCGACGTCGGGCGAACCCGTGTCACGAACCAGCCAATCAGCGCCTTTGGTGATACCTCAGCGTATCCATCGTACCGCTCCACGTAATGTTTTCCATAGGTGCGACTGAACGAACAGACCCGGGTGCCCGGTGAAAGCCCAGCCTTGAAGCGCTCCCACCCTGGATTCAGGTGCCCAAATGGCAGATCTGGAACTGCAGCCAGGGGGTCGATGACGCGCTCTTGTGTTTCGATATCCTCGATCGTCATCGTCGCGCGCAGATCCCTCAGACGAACCTTGAAGGGCACGGACCTCGCGGCAGTTGGATTGCGCTTGGGTAAGTACTGCGAAACCCGGCCCGCGATCATCAGGGAGAAGCCCACCGGCCAAAATGGACCCATCAAGATTATGACAACAGCGGCGGCAATTAAGCCTCCATCTTCCATAATTTTTCCTGGTCGGCACAGGAATATCGTAACCCCGAATAAGCCCACGCCTAGGTATACGAAGACCCAAATCATAGGAGGTTAACTCCCGTCTGACAGGACGGTGCGCCAAAAAACATCAGATCTGTCCGGAGCTGCGTCACGGTTCACAGGTTTATTCTGGCGCACCTCTGTCTGTACGACCACGCCGCGCTCGACGGCCAGCAGAAGGTCCCGCTCGTAGCGGCTTCCGAAACCTAGGTGCACGTACTCCAGTTGCTCGCCCTGCGGGATGCGGAGTGTTCCTGAATACCAGTGGGCGAAAACACGATCGGGGAATGCGGGAAAAAGGGTTGCCAAAATTAAGGTCGAACCATCTTTGAAATCACCGCTCAGTTCAGTCAGGTAGAGTCGGTCGTCAATTATTTCCCAACTACCACGATAACCGCGCCAAAGTGCTGAGCTAGGCCATTCAAGGTCCAACGAAACCTTGGCTAGATGCAGGTATTGCTCCAATGGTGTAGTCATCAGGCGAAGATCTTCGCCCATGTAGGTAAGGATCTCGGTTGCCTGCGCCGTCATGGAGGGCAGGATCGCACGTCTATCGCGGCCGTGGCCAGACACAAGCGGCGGCCATTACGCTTGCCTGAAGACTGGGCTGACAGGAACACCAGGGCTCTACAATATGGAAAAAGGTCCTTCCTCGAGTCCTGGAAACATCCGCATGTCCGACAGCCTCACCGACCTGATCCTGTCCGCCACACCGGAGGATGGATCGACCATGGGCAATGGCGCGATGATGGCGCTCTTGCGCGAGCATGTGCCGGGCCTATCGGACGAGGAGTACGCGGCCGCCCGCGACGCGCTGGTTGATGAGGGCGTCCTGGGGCGGGGGCGCGGGCGCGGTGGATCGATTTATCGGGCGGACGTGACGGACCTGACGCTGGAGATGCAGGGCGACGACGAGCCGACACGGCTGCGGGCCAAGCCTCAAGGCAAGACGTCAGGCGTTTCGCGTCGTTCCGCAGGCGAACCGGTTCAGGTTCTTTCCTACCGCCACGGCGAGACGCGGGTGAACAACCCCGAGGTGGGCATGGTTCATGCCGGCACGGACCCGGACGGTGCGCGCACGAAATGGGCCTACGATCCGCATCTGGACCCGGTGCTGAACTTTGACGGCGCCCGTGCCGGGCTTGAAAAGCTGATCGACGACGCGCTGGCCAGCGGCGAGCCCCAGGCGATGAAGGACGCGCTGATCGAGCTCAAGCGGCTGCAGGCACCTTACCTCAACTGGACGGGCAAGGCCGAGCGGACGTCGTTTGAGGTCGATACCGTCAGCCTGCACGTCCATGAACGGGTGGACCCGGCGACGATCCTGGCTAACGCGGCCAAACGCCTGAAAGGCAAGGATGCGAGCGTACAATGGAAGCAGCCAGACCTTTTCGCGGCCCCGTTTGAGAACCTGCCGCTGCGCCAGGCGCTCGACTTCTATTCGCACGAGAAGGGCTGGTCGAACCGGCTGGTCGCGGGCGACAGCCTGCTGGTGATGAACTCGCTCCTGACCAAGGAGAGCATGGGCGGCAAGGTGCAGATGATCTACATCGACCCGCCCTATGGCATCAAATATGGGTCGAACTTTCAGCCTTTCACGAACAAGCGCGACGTCAAGGACCGGTCAGACGAGGATCTGACCCAGGAACCCGAGATGATCAAGGCGTTCCGCGACACCTGGGAACTCGGCATCCATTCTTACCTGACCTATCTGCGTGACAGACTGATGCTTGCGAGGGACTTGTTGCATGAAAGCGGTTCTGTTTTCGTTCAGATTGGGGACGAAAACGTGCACTCAATCCGCCAGGTGATGGACGAAATTTTTGGTTCCGAAAATTTTGTGGCCCTTATTTCCTTTCAAACAACCGCATCAACAAATAGCCCGATGGCGCGGACGCTATCCCTATCTCGGGTCTTCGACTACATTATTTGGTATGCAGTAGATAAGAAGTCGATGAAATATCGACAAATGTTTCTGGGAAAAGAAACGGGATCTTCCTTCAGCACTGTGTACAGTTGGGCGGAAGAGAATATTGGACAAATTCGCCGAGCAACGGAATTAGATTTCGAAGTCGGTGCTGATTCGAGAGTCTTAGCGTTTTCGGATCTTACGGGACAAAATGACAATCAGATATATGATATAGAATTTCAGGGATTGGAATTTAAGAATAAGAAACGTGGGTGGAGAACAACTAGGCCTGGAATTGAAAATCTGAAGAAGGCGGGAAGAGTTGTTGATAGAAGTGGACAGTTACGCTTTAAAACTTTCCTTCTCGATTATCCTGTAACGCCAATCACCAACAACTGGAGCGACACTGGCGCTGCGGCCTTCGTAGCCGACAAGCTTTATGTGGTGGAGACGAACGCCAAAGTCGTTGAGCGCTGTATGCTCATGACCACCGATCCCGGCGACCTCGTGCTGGACCCTACGTGCGGTTCGGGCACCACCGCGTTTGTCGCCGAAAAATGGGGCCGGCGCTGGATCACCTGTGACACCTCCCGCGTGGCTATCACGCTTGCCAAGCAGCGGTTGATGACAGCCAGTTTCGACTACTTCGCGCTGCGCTATCCACACGAGGGGCTGAGGGGGGGCTTTGAATATGAAACTGTTCCGCACATCACTCTGAAGTCCATCGCCAACAATCCCGACATCGATACAATCTATGCGGAAGATCACGCAAAGGTCGCAAGCGCGCTTGCTTCTTTGAATGCAGCTCTGACCGCCAGTCCACCGAAGCCGCTTGTTCCGACACAGGGTGCGCGCAAGGGCAGTCCGGTGGACTTCGCCCAAGGAGAGACCTTGGACGAATGGGAGGTGCCGTTTGTCCAGACGGAAGACTGGCCGGAGTCCACGCGTGTACGGCTTGATGCCTTCCATAGAGCCCGTGAAACGATGCAGCGGCGGATGGACGCCAGCATTTCAGACCATGCCGAACAGGAGAGCCTGTATGATAAGCCCCGCATCGACCCAAACCGCCTGCGCATCACCGGACCTTTTTCGGTCGAAGCGGTACCCGCGCCAACGGTGCTGAGCCTGGATGACAGCCTGCCACCGTCCGAGGCGAATGAGAGCATTGCCCGGACGGGCGAGACCTCGCGGCAGTCGCTCTGGCGGGATGAGCTTCTGAAGACTGGCGTCCGCGCGAAGGGCGGCGCAATCCTGCGGTTTGCCGAGTTCGAGACGCTGCCCGGCCTACGCCATCTGCACGCCAGTGGATCTCTGGCCGACACAGGCGAACGTGTCGTCGTCAGCTTTGGCCCCGAGCATGCCGCCCTCGAACAACGCCAGGTGGAATTGGCCCTGAGCGAGGCTGAGACGCTGCGCCCCGCGCCTAAGTTCATCTTGTTCTGCGCCTTCGCGTTCGACCCCGAGGCCGCCAAGGATATCGACGAGGTGAACTGGCCCGGCGTCACGCTGCTGAAAGCTCAAATGAACACCGACCTGCTGACCGAGGATCTGAAAAGGGCGCGAGCCTCGAACCAGTCATTCTGGCTGATAGGCCAGCCTGATGTGGAGCTGCGCAGACGCAAAGATGGGTTGTGGGAGGTTGAGGTCAACGGCTTCGACTATTTCGATCCAAAAGCTGGCGACCTGGTATCGGGCGGCAAGAAGCAGATCGCCATGTGGTCGCTCGACACCGACTACGATCAGCGCTCGCTGATGCCACATCAGGTGTTTTTCCCCATGGCCGACGCCAAGGGCGGCTGGAACCGGCTGAAAGCCACGGTGCGCTCAGAGTTGGATGAGGAACTGCTGGAACAGTTTCATGGCACCGTGTCACTGCCCTTCGCGGCCGGTGACAATGGGCGGATCGCCGTGAAGATCGTCGATGATCGCGGCATTGAGTCCCTCAAGATCATGACACTCGAGGGGTAGGCCGTGTCCCTCATCATCAATACGCCGTTCGTCTGCCCAGCCCAGCATTGGGTCGAAGGCAAGGGAGGCAAACTCGAGATCAAGCCCGAGCGTCGTCCGGCGAGCTATGAGATTTTCGACGCCCGAAACAACACCAAGCGGACCGAGGTGCTGGACCTCGTCAACATCATCCGCTCCCGGGTGGACTCATGGCGCGAGGCGGGCTGGCCGGGCGTGACTATCGTCACCCGCAAGCTTCTGGAACACTGGCACGACCGGGAGGCAAGGCAGCACCCGTTCTATTTCTGCCAGCTGGAGGCGATCGAGACCCTGATCTGGTGGGTCGAGGGGGCCGAAGCCTTCAAGCAGGGCATTGCGATCCCGGGCGATGGCGGCACGTGGGAACGCCTGTGCAACAAGATGGCGACGGGTGCCGGCAAAACCACCGTGATGGCGATGATCATCACCTGGCAGGTACTGAACGCCCTGACCTATCCCAAGCGGACCAAGGATTTTAGCAGAGCGGTCTTGATCGTGGCCCCCGGCCTGACCGTAAGGGAGCGGCTTCAGGTCCTCTTGCCGAGCGAGGGGAGCTACTACGACGAGTTCAACCTGTGCCCGTCAGAGGCGTTGCGCCAGAGGTTGAACCAGGCCGAGGTTCTGATCGAAAACTGGCACACGCTGATGCCGTTGAAAGAGGTGGATCGCTCGGTCGTCAAAAAAGGTCGCGAGTCGGATGAGGCGTACACCCGTCGAATTCTGGGCAAACTGGCCGCGCATAAGGACATCATTGTCATCAACGATGAGGCGCATCACGCCTATCGCAAGCCGCCTGAGGTCAAGATCTCGAAGAAGGTGGCCGAGGAACAGGGCATCGACCTGGACGAGGCCACCCGCTGGATCGAGGGGCTTGATCGCATCCACAAGACGCGACGGATTCAGCGCTGCTTTGACCTTTCCGCCACGCCCTTTGCCCCGACCGGAAAGAAGAGCACCGACACAGCGCTGTTCGACTGGATCATCTCGGACTTTGGCCTGAACGATGCGATCGAGGCCGGGCTGGTCAAGACGCCTCGCGTCGTGGTGCGCGACGACGCCTTGCCGGACGCGAAGACACTGCGATCAAAGCTCTACCACATCTACCGCGATCCATCGGTATCAGAGGACCTGAACAGGGCAAAGGCCGAGCCGCACGAGGCTCTGCCGAAGTTGGTTCAGGACGCCTACACGCTGCTGGGCGCCGACTGGCGTGAAACGCAACGCCAGTGGCTTGATGCCGGCCACCATTCGCCCCCGGTGATGCTGACGGTCTGTAACCGCACCGAGACCGCCGCGCGGGTCGAGAACTATTTCAACAAGGGCGACTCGCACTGGCCTGAGCTTCACGCCCCAAACAGGACTCTTCGGGTGGACTCGAAGGTGCTTGAGAAGGCGGAGATCGGAGAAGCGGCAGGGTCCGACAAGGATTACGAAAAGCGCCTGCAGGCCATAGTTCAGGCCGCTGACCTCCCTGAAACCCGCAAGCAGAAGTTCGCGGGGATGAAGAAGGAGGAGCTGCTTCGCGAGATCGTGGACAACGTCGGCAAGCGGGGAGCGGCCGGCCAGGACCTTCAGAACGTCATTTCCGTCGCCATGTTGTCCGAGGGCTGGGACGCAAAAAACGTAACCCACATCATGGGTCTACGGGCATTCACCTCCCAGCTGTTGTGCGAACAGGTCGTGGGCCGGGGCTTGCGCCGGGTGTCATATGATACAGACGAGGACGGCTTGTTCCTGCCGGAATACGTCAATGTCTTCGGCGTGCCGTTGACCATCTCGGAGACCGGAGAGGGTGGCGAGCCTCCCCCGCCCCCTCGGCCGACAACCCAGATCGAGGTCATTCCCGATCAGGCGAAGCTCGAGATCCGATGGCCAAACGTCCTGCGCATCGAAACCGTGGTGACGCCTCAGCTGACCGTCGAATGGAACGCGGTGCCCCCCCTTGTGCTCGATCCGGCCTCGACACCCATCAACGCCGAAATGGCCCCCGCGCTGGGGGGCGCCACCGACATGGGCAGGGTCACCACGATCGACCTCGAACAGCTACCCGACGGCTTCCGTTTGCAGCGCCTCATCTTTCAGGCGGCCCGGAAGGGGTTCGCTCAACTGAAGCACAGCTTCTCCGGAACCGAGGAATACCTCGCAGCCCAGTTGGTGCGGATCGTTGAGCGCTTCCTCGGGTCCCGACTGCTGGACATTCCGTCCCTGTTCCACTCCGACCCCCTACGTCGCCGTATTCTGATCGCCCTGAACATCGACCTCGTCGTCCAACACGTCATGCGTCACGTGAAGCAGCAGAACACCCAGCGCTTGACCCCTATTTTCGACGAGGAGAACCCGATCGGCAGCACGTCGCAGATGCGGACCTGGTACACCTCAAAGCCATGCTTTCCTGCGATCAAATCGCACATCAGCCACTTGGTCGGCGACTCTTCCTGGGAGGGTCATGCGGCGAATGTTTTGGAGAGCCGGGATGATGTTGTCGCCTACGCGAAGAACGACCATCTGGGCTTCCAGATTCAGTACATGTGGGCGGGGTCGCGGCGACGGTATGTGCCCGACTTTCTTGTCCGGTTATCCAGCGGCAGGATGCTTGCTCTCGAAATAAAGGGAACTGACAGCCCGCAGAACAAGGCCAAGCGCGACGCACTGAATGAATGGGTCTATGCGATCAACGGCACTGGAGGATTTGGGCAGTGGGCCTGGGATGTCGCGTTCAACCCGAGTGAATTGCAGGACATTGTCACGAAGCATGCGGTGGTTGTCGTGCCTGACCCGGTGGCTTGATGCCGCCGCAGCAACTCGCCGCCGCCGACTGACAGAGTGCTATTCGATCCGCGCCTTGGCGGTCTTGCGAAACACCACCCCGCCAATAACCGTGATGGCCAGAACCACGGTCAGCACATCCGCTTGGCTCAGCCCCTGAGGTAGCAGGCCAAGCGTGCCGGCCACCCCCCAGGCGCTGCCGATAAGGCCGGTCCAAATGGCCTTGGAGATGCGCCAGGGTTTCAGATCACAATGTCATTTCCCCATGAAAAAAGCCCGCAAAAGCGCGGGCGGTTGGCCAGTTGATGAGGGGTGGGATCAGGCCTCGTTGGTCGAGATCACGCCGGAGGCCGCTAGAGCCCTTTCCGATCTGATTGCGTCATTCAGATCGGATAAAAAGGGCTCTAATTCAAAAAGTTAGAGCATTTTTCGATCCGATAACCGTTTCACACTTATCGGAAAATGCTCTAGCTTAATGGGCGCCACGCTCGACGGCTGGCGATCGTCCCGATTCTTCGGCGTGGCCAGCCAACTAAACGCGGCACCTAAGACCCACCCCCCTAGGTGTCACCAGCTGGTCCCATGCCCCCCTGGGGCAACTGGCCTGCGTGGGGCGAGCAACCTAAGAGTACGCCACCCGCATCGTCTGGGCCGTCCTGACGCGTGGCGAGGTCTAAGCCGCAGATCAAGACCATCCGTGATGATGGTGGAGCCTCAAGCTCGCACAACTGCCTGCGACCCCTTCAGCGGTCTGATCCTCGATGGTCGCCAAGAGCACGCGCGAGTCGGGACGCGCTCTGGCCCGCTAGATCCCGCTGTCCTTGCCGTTCAACTCAAGAATCTCCTCGGAAAGGACCGCGGCCTCCGTCTCAAGCAGTTCGATCTCCGCAGCCAGTGCCTTTCGCTGGCTCTCGGCGACCTCGTCGAGAAGTCCGGGCCGGTTGCGGCACTGCTTCATAAGCTCGTATTCCGCGCTTTCGCGTAGCCGTTCCAGCGCTTCAATCCGCTGAACGATCTGGATTTCAAGGGCGACGTACAGCTTGCGCAGATCCTGGCGCTTGTCCTCCTGGGAGATGTTGATCTTCCCCCAGCCATGCCTGGCGATATAAGCGTCGGGGTCGTCGGCAATCTCTTTCAATGTATCAATAGCGCCCGCGTCGCGGGCCTCATTGATGGCGGCAGTAAGCCGCTGGTAGATCGCCTGCTTGGCGTCATCTCCATGGAGGTGATCAGGGTGGAACAGGCGAACGAGCTTCTTCCATAGGACCTGGATTTCCTCGCGCTGGGCCTCGGTCAGCTCGACCTTGTCGTCTGTCTCGCGGATCGCCTCCTCATATTCCCGGTCAGTGCGCGCCTTCTCCTCGGCATAGCCATTCTCGACCTCCTCGGCCTCCTCCTCGCCCCGATCAATCAGCGTATCGAGAAACAGGCGTCGGTAGTTCACGACCAGCTGCAGGTGATCGCGGCGTTGATAATGGCCCCGCACCCGCCGGAAAAGCGCCGCGTTCAGGGCATCGACGTTTCGCTTTTCAGTGGTGTACTCGGCCTCCAGCTCAGCAAGCCGCGCACGGGAGAACTGGATCAACGCCCTGAGTTTCTCCTGCTCCTGGTCAACAAAGAGGATCAGCCCTGCCGCACCGCCTGGTCTTTGGCCGTTCGCCGGCCCGCTCAGATCGGGAAATACCGCAGCAGACGGCGGCGGCTCGACGGAGGTGCCTGCGACAAGCAGCCGGTCCAGGTACCAGCGACCCATCCTGGCGGAACGCTCGGTCCTCGAGGTCGTCAGCCAGTTGAGCCATTTGTGAAACTCTTCATCGGCGAGCGCTTCGCGATAGTCGCGTCCCTTGTGCTTGCCGAACGTGAGCTGGGACGGAAACCACTCTTCCTCTGAGAACTGGAGCAGCTGCGACCAGGTCGTCAGCCCCCGCGTCTCGGCAATGGGCCGAAGTACATTCCGGAGCAGGTCGATGGTGGTTTCCACATCGCCCATCGCGGTATGCGCGCCGCGCTCAGGCAGGCGGTAATACTGGCGAAGCGTCTGCAGTTTGCAGTTACCGGCGGGCACAGGATCTAGGAGGCGCTGGGCAAGGCGAAGGGCGCAGAACCCCCGCTGGCCGGCGGGCGACAGCCCGAAGCGCGTCCATTCCGGGATCAGCACCTTATCCAGATCGAAAGGCAGGTTGAAGGAGACCAGCGGACGGTCGCCGGTATAGTCGGCAAAGGCTCGATAGACCGTCAGCGGCAGTTCACCGTCGCGCTCAAGGATCTCACGCGTGTAGCCATTGACCCGCGATGCCTCGGGAGAAATTTCAGCGTTCTGGTTCAGGAGAAACCGGAACGGCGGACCCACAGGTTCCCATCCGCGCATCCGTTGCGCGCCCAGCTCGACGACGGCAATCGGCGGGATCAGGCCGTTTGTTTCCGTATCCAGGACGATCCAGTCGGCATCGTTCATGCGAGATATCTCACGAACTGTTCCGGACGCTTGCGAACCAGAACATCCCGGTCACAGATCAAGTAAGCACGCTCGGCGCAATTCCGGGCATCCAGCTCGGTCAGTTGGTTTAACGCGCAATCGAGACTGTACAGGCTCGGGACGCAGGAGAGGTCCAGCTCCGTCAGTTGGTTGTCGCGGCAATTTAGAACGGTGAGCCTCGGGACGCAGGAGAGGTCCAGCTCGGTCAGTTGGTTGTCGTTGCACTCGAGATCGGTGAGACCCGGGACGCAGGAGAGGTCTAGCTCGGTCAACTGGTTGTTGCCGCAGCAAAGCCAAATGAGGCCCGGGACGCAGGAGAGGTCCAGCTCGGTCACCTGGTTGTTGCCGCAGTGAAGGAAAGTGAGGCCCGGGACGCAGGAGAGGTCCAGCTCGGTCAGTTGGTTGGAGTAGCAACAGAGCTCGGTGAGGCCCGGGACGGAGGAGAGGTCCAGCTTGGTCAGTTGGTTGCTGCTGCACTCGAGGTTGTTAAGGCTAGTGACGCAGGAAAGGTCGAGCTCGGCCAGCTGGTTGTCATCGCATATGAGATCGGTGAGGCCAGGAACACCGGAGAGGTCGAGCTTGTTCAGTTGGTTCTTGGTGCACTGTAGATAGGTGAGGCCCGGGACGCAGGAGAGGTCCAGCTCGGCAAATCCCATGTTAGGCAAATGTACTTTGATTATTTGACCGTCAGCGACCCACCCCTCCTGCTGAGGCTCCGCGAAGTCTTCAAGTGTGATCACTCGACCGTTGGACTTGAGGTGCTCCAGCCAGATCATGACCTGACGATAGGACAGGTCACACAGCTCGAACCCGCCAACCCGCCAGCGCTTCTCAGCCAGGCTCGGAAGTCTGTTAAGCGCATCGGTGGCGGCCCTGGCCACCAGGCGATTGAGAGGGCGCACGACATCAAGCAGAGAGCTCTGAGATCGAAGGGCTGGCACGTTGCTGCGCCTCTCCGGATCTATGTTGTCTTCCTCGGACACGACGCCCCACTTGCGATCACTGTGGCGGTCACCTTACGGTCGAAAGTCCAAACTGTCAGTTTGATGTTCCCCCTCTTTACGATCCTTGCGCTGGAACTTGGTCAGCACCTGCGCCAGATCCGCGTGAGGTATGCACGCGCCTTGGCGGCGATGGCGTGAGGTACGCCGCGGATCCCCTCTCAGCCCCTCTCCTCGCGCCGTTGACCATCCCGCTCGCCCCAGTTCCCGCAAACCTCACTGGAGGGACTAACCCCTCTTGCAGTCCGAGTGCTGGAACACATGCGCGCTGAAGGATGGATCGCTGATGTCGATGTTACTGTGGTTCGTAAGCCAGGATCGGCGCGCGGAGGGGGTAGCTGGGTAAGGGATTGCTGGTTCGGTGGCACGTCACGCCTTGGGCCTCCGCGCCATGTCCCGGACTGCACTTCGAGTCCCCCACACCCATTGCTCAGGTCCCGCGCATCAACGTGCGTACCTGGGCATGAACATCGATCCGCACGTACAACCGTCACACTCCACGAAGCGATGCCGGCGAAAGCCCTTTGTGTTGTAGTTTGTATTGGAATTTCAGAAGTCCAAAATACACAAGCAATATCAACAGTGATTGGCGGACACCCTCTCCGCCAATCACCGTTAATCGGTGGATTATTCGCCCTTTAGGGCTTTAGTAATTCCATTTTAAAATCAAACACTTGTCCCAGGGTCCGTCGTGACGGGCTTTGCCGGCCCCTGTTGCCTTCAAATTGCTTTCGTGGGTACTTTTGTGGGTTTTTAAGAGGCGAGGAAATGGCGCGTGGCGGCAAATTGAAAGCGGCGGAGTTAGTAAGCCTGCGCCAAATTGAAAAACGACACTCTGATGGAGCAGGGCTCTATTTTGTCGTCTCCTCGCCCGGTTCGGCACATTGGATTTACCGCTACATGACGGCGGGAGTGCAGAAGGAAATGGGTCTCGGCCCGTATCCAGCGGTAGGGCTGGCCCGCGCCCGGGAAAAGGCCCAAGCCGCTGGTGCGCTTAGATCAGAGAATATCGACCCGCTGGATCACAAGCGTAGGATCGATACAGAGAGCCGCCTACAGACTAGTCGAGCCCAGACCTTTAGGTACTGTGCCGACCAGTATTTCCAGTCGCACAGCATTACGTGGAAGAGCGAAGTTTATAGGGCAAACTGGCTCCAGCAGATGGGAGATTACGTCTATCCACTCATTGGTGACCTGCTGGTAGGCGATGTCGGGCGTAAAGAAGTTCTAGCGGTTCTAATGCAGAAAGTCGGGCAGGCACGCGAACGTCAGCCGCTTTGGGTGGCAAGGCGAGAGACGGCGAGGCGTGTCCGTAACCGTATTGAAAATATTCTCGACGCGGCCGCGGCGATTGAGCTTCGCTCGACAGAAAACCCTGCGCGGCTCAATGTCTTGAAGCCCTTGCTTCCTAAGGCGGCCGGGAAGGTTAAGCACCACGGCGCTTTGGACTATGAGAAAGTGCCGGCATTTTACGCCAAGCTCCGCCGAACGAAGGGAACGCCCGCTAGGGCCCTAGAGTGGACAATCCTAACGGCCGCCAGAACGAATGAAACACTGGGTGCAAGGTGGTCTGAGATCGATTTGGATGCTGGCGTATGGACGATCCCGGCCGAACGTATGAAAGCGTCTGTTCTGCATAGGGTGCCGCTATCTAAAACGGCGGTTAGCGTGTTGACGAGGATCAGCGGTAGCGACCGTGCAAGGCGCGTGGATTACGTTTTCCAGGGAGCGTCGAAAGGCTCTCCGCTTAGCAACATGACGATGCTCGGCCTAACCAAACGGCTAGGCGGTAACGAGCTAACTACGCACGGATTCCGAGCGACTTTTCGCGGTTGGGCCGCAAATAGAACCCGATTTGGTGTCGATGTTCAGGAAGCGGCCCTCGCGCATAAAGAAGGCAATGCTACTATTGCCGCCTATCACCGCACGGATCTTTTCGAAAAGCGCATACCTTTAATGCGGCGATGGGCGATCTATCTTAGGACGGATCTGCGGCGTCAAAGGTCGGCTAAGCCGGACAATTAGGCCGCCGCTATGCCGTGATCGATAGCCTCCGCCATAGCGCTACCGAATGGCCCTATCCATACTAAGCGTCACAGGGGAGGTCTTCACTATATCGCCGTCTACTCCGGCCGAGCTGCCAGTCTATCTCTAACTAGTGGATAGAATCTGACGCTTGGCACCCACGCGGCCATGGAACAGCGGGACCGAGGATTGCGATCACCGCATCGTCATGAGCGGACATTCCCAACGGGTGAGATGGGGGGTGGGCTCAACTGATCGCTGCAACACACTCGGCGAAGGTCTCTGCTGGTGTTCGATAGAGCAAGGTCTTTCTGGGCCGTTCGTTGAGCTGGCGGGCGATGGCGCTGAGCTGGGCTTGGCTGTGCACAGACAGGTCGGTCC
>NZ_JAUYAF010000076.1 GCF_030693625.1 Phenylobacterium sp. | reverse complement strand
GTCTTCGGGTTCTCAAAAATCAGGGCGCCGCCCGGGTCACCGTCATCATGTAGTTGACCTCGCTGTCGCGGGCCTGAGACCAGCGACCGGTCAGGGGGTTGAAGACCACGCCATAGGGCCCCTCGACGCTCACCGGCTCGGCGGCCAGAAACCCGCGCAGCTCATCGGGCGTCAGGAACTTGCGCCAGTCGTGGGTGCCGGCCGGCAGCCAACGCAGGATGTACTCGGCCCCGACCTTGGCCAGGGCCAGGGCCTTCAAGGTCCGGTTCAAGGTGGCGACGATCATGATCCCCCCCGGCGCCAGCAGCTGGGCGCAGCTGCGCAGATAGGCGCCGGGATCAGCCACGTGCTCGATCACCTCCATGTTGAGGATCAGGTCGAAGGGGCCAGCCCCCTCGGCCTCCAGGCCCTCCGCCGTGCCGGCGCGGTAGTCGATGACGAGCTTCTGTTCGGCCGCGTGGGCGCTGGCCGTGCCGATGTTGCGCTCCGAGGCGTCGACGCCGGTGACGGAAAAGCCCAGGCGGGTCATCGGCTCGCTGAGCAGGCCGCCACCGCAGCCGATATCCAGCAGCTTCAGGCCCTCGAAGGGCTTGCGGGCCTGGCGGTCGCGGCCAAAGCGGACAAGGGCCTGCTCGCGGATGAAGGCCAGGCGCACGGGGTTGAACTTGTGCAGCGGCGCGAACTTGCCCTTCGGATCCCACCATTCGGCGGCGATGCGGGAGAAGCGTTCGACGTCTTCGGGGTCGATGCTGGAAGCGACGGTCATGGGCATCCTTCTATCCGCCAACCGCGCTGACGCGAAGCCCGGCGTTGCTCCGGGGGCCGAGCGTCGCTAGAACGCGGCCCTTCCCTCTCCCCTCAAGGAGCTTGTGACCACGCCCATGTCCCGGCTGGTGATGAAATTCGGCGGTACGTCCGTCGCTGACCTCGAGCGCATCCGGCGCGTGGGTCGGCTGGTGGCCGCCGAGGTGGCCGCGGGCCATCAGGTGGCCGTGGTGGTCTCGGCCATGTCCGGCAAGACCAATGAGCTGGTGGCCTGGACCGATGGCGCGGGCGCCGCGGCCCAAGGGCTTGAGCCCTCCGACGACGAGTACGATGTCGTTGTGGCCTCGGGCGAGCAGGTGACCGCCGGCCTGCTGGCCATGACCCTGCGCAACATGGGTGTCCCGGCGCGGTCCTGGATGGGCTGGCAGATCCCGATCATCGCCGACGACGCCCACGGCCGCGCCCGTATAGACGACGTCCCCTCCGAGAACCTCATCGAGGCCATGGACAAGGGCCAGGTGGCGGTGATCGCGGGCTTCCAGGGCGTCACCCGCGATGGCCGCATCGCCACCCTCGGGCGCGGGGGCTCCGACACCAGCGCCGTGGCCATCGCGGCGGCCGTGAAGGCCATCCGCTGCGATATCTACACCGACGTCGACGGCGTCTACACCACCGACCCGCGGATCGAGAGCAAGGCCCGCAAGCTCAGCAAGATCTCCTACGAGGAGATGCTGGAGATGGCGTCCCTGGGCGCCAAGGTCCTGCAGACCCGCTCCGTCGAACTCGCCATGGCCAAGAACGTGCCGGTGCGGGTGCTGTCCAGTTTTGTCGAGCCCGGCGAAGCGCCCGGCCAAGGCACCATCGTGTGCGACGAGGAAGAGATCATGGAAAAGCGCATCGTGAGCGGGGTCGCCTATAGCCGCGACGAGGCCAAGATCACGCTGTACGGCCTGCCCGACCACCCCGGGGTATCCTCGGCGATCTTCGGCGCCCTGGCCGACGCCAACGTCAATGTGGACATGATCGTCCAGAGCCACGCCCGCACCGCCGACACCGCCAACATGGAGTTCACGGTGGGCAAGCGCGACGCCGCCCGCGCCGTGGAGATCGTGCGCGCCGCCCAGCCGAAAATCGGCTTCGAAGACGTCAAGGTGAACGAGGACGTCGCCAAGGTCTCGGTGATCGGGGTGGGCATGCGCAGCCACACCGGAGTCGCCAAGACCATGTTCGGAGCCCTGGCCGAGAAGGGCGTCAACATCCAGGTCATCTCGACCAGCGAGATCAAGATCAGCGTCCTGATCGACGCGGCCTATACCGAGCTGGCAGTGCGGGCCCTGCACGCGGCCTACGGCCTGGACCAGCTCTAGCGGAGCCTGGCCAGGCGCCGCGCGGTCCAGACGCCCGCCAGCGCCACCGGCAGGGCGGCGACGAAGACCCAGACGCCGGCCGACTTGGCGGTCGCCTCGCTGAGGCCGTGCGAGAAGCCCACCAGATTGGCGACGGCGCCGGCCATGGCCGCGCCGGCGGCTGAGCCGGTCAGGCGCACCGTTGTCATGGCCGCCGCCCCGATGGCCCGCTCCTCGTCTGGCAGGGCCTCCAGGATGGCCTGGCTCATGAAGGCCCAGGACAGGCCAAAGCCCGCGCCCAGGGCCGCACCGGCCAGGACGATCCCCAGCACCGAACCCGTGGGGAAGAGCAGCGCGCTGGCGCCCACGCCCAGGGTGGCCAGCGCCGCGCCGGCCAGGATCAGGCGTCCCGGCCAGCGACCGGTGAGATGGGCGACGGCCAGACCCGCGAGGGTCCAGGCCGCCGCCTCTCCCGCGATCACATAGCCGGCGGTCAGGGCAGACAAACCGGCGAGCTGCTGCAGGATCGCAGGACCGTAGATGGCGTAGCCCATGGAGGCGGCCGTCAGCAGGAACATGGTGGCGTAGCCGGAGCCCGGAACGGTGCGCAGGGAGCTCGAGCCCCTGGGGAGCAGGCGGACGACGGCGCGCTCGTCCAGCCAGACCATGGCCAGCAGGAAGACGACCCCCACGGCCGTCAGCACCGCTGAGCGTCCGAAGGTCCCGGCGATGTCGGCCGCGCCGATGGCCACGACCCCGGCGGCGATCAGGCCAAGCTGACCCCAGGCGACGCCCTGGCCCCGCTGGCCGTCCTGGCCCTTGGGCAGCATGGCGAAGGCGGCGATGGCCACGGCGACGGCCTGGACGGCGAAGAACCAGAAGACCCCGCGCCAGTTCCCGGCGTCGGCGAAGACCCCGCCGATCATGGGCCCCACCAGGCTGGCGATCCCCCAGACTCCAGTGATGGCGGCATAGACCCGGGGCAGCAGGCGGTTGGGGAAGAGCAGGCCGATGGCCACCGCGCAGAAGCCGGTGACCCAGCCGCCGCCGATCCCCTGGAGCAGGCGGCCGATCAGGAAGCTGGCCATGTCGGGGCCTGCGGCGCTGAGGGCGCAGCCGAAGGCGTAGAGCAGGGCCGCGCAGGCGGTGGCGCGGCGCAGTCCGTAGCGCTGGGCCAGCAGGCCCGAGCTCGCGCCCGCCAGGACCGAGCCCAGCAGGTAGCCCGCCGTGGCCCAGCCGAAATAGGCGTAGCCGCCCAGGTCGGCGCCGACGCTGGGCATGATGGTGGCGGTCACCAGGCTGTCGGCGGCGCCCAGCCAAACGCCCAGGCAGATCAGGGCGAACAGCGGCAGCCGGCCGTCGGCGACGACGTCGGACCAGCTTCCGTCCTGGGCTTGGGCAGGTTCCATTTCGACAGGCTCAACAGGGCGAATGCAGGCCTGACTAGACGGGGCCATGAGGATTTGCAATAGATTGGTTGTCAAATGCGAAGCACGCCCGACGACCTGCTGTTCCAGATCAAGACCCGGGGTCCCAGCCGGACCCTGGAGCTTGCCGGCGCGCTCGCGATCAGCCGGCAGGCGGCGCTGCAATCCCTGGAGAAGCTGGCCGCCGAGGGGCTGGTGGAGCACGCGACGGCGCGGGCCGGGGTGGGGCGGCCCCGGCGGTCCTGGTCCCTGACCCCCAAGGGCCACGGCCGCTTTCCCGACACCCACGCCCAGATGACGGTGGACCTGATCGAGGCGGTGCGGGCCGAGTTCGGCCCCGCCGTGCTGGACCGGCTGATCGCGCGGCGCGAGCGGGTGGTGGCGGACGGCTACCGGGCCGCCCTGCCCGACGCAGGCCTAGAGGCCAGGCTCGCCAAGCTGGCCCAGCTGCGGGCGGCCGAGGGCTACATGGCCGAGTGGAGCCTGCAGGCGGACGGGTCCTACCTGCTGATCGAGAACCACTGCCCGATCTGCGCGGCGGCGGCGGCCTGCCAGGGCTTCTGCCGCGCCGAGCTTTCGCTGTTCCAGATGCTGCTGGCGCCGGCCCGGGTGGAGCGGCTGGAGCACATCCTGGCGGGGGCGCGACGATGTGCCTACCGGATTATGGTCTAGGTCGGCGAACCTTCGGTGAAGCTCTGCGTTGAGAGCCCTGAGGGACCACCTCCAAGGACATAAGAATGAAAAACCTGCTCGCCGCCGCCGCCGTCGCCACCCTGGCCCTGGCGCCCATCGCCGCCCACGCAGAACCCGGCGGTCACGGGCAAGGCCACAAGAAGGGTCACGACAAGGGCCATCAGGACTATCGCCACGACAATGGCGGCGCCTGGACCCCGCCGGGCCTGGCCAAGAAGCCGGGCGGCATGCCCCCCGGCCAGTACAAGAAGCTCTACCGTCAGGGCCAGAGGCTGCCCTTGAGCTATGTGAAGCCGTCCAACTACGTGGCCGACCCCAGCGCGTACCAATTGAGGACCGCGCCGGCCGGCTATCGCTGGGTGCAGGTGGACAACCAGTACTACCTGGCCCAGACCCGCACCGGCCTGATCTCCGAAGTCGTTTCCGCCCTGATCCGCTAGAGACCGACGCGCGCCGGGGCATCCCGGCGCGCTGCGGCTCTACTTCGACGCCGCCGCCGCGCCCGGCAGCCGGAACTCCGGCGACCAGTGGGTGGCGGTGCCCGCGGTCACGTACCAGCAGATCACCAGGGCGCAGATCAGGGCTCCGGGGACGTAGCTGTTGGTGCGGCGATAGGTGAAGGCGGCGATCACGCCCACCATGGCCAGCAGCGGCACGAACTGGATGGCCACGATGGTGTTCAGCGGCTGCTGCGGCACGGCCAACTGGCCGGTGGTCAGCAGGCTGCCGTATTGGATGGCCAGCAGCAGGACAAAGCCCAGGCTCATGGCCAGGGCCGCGGTCAGATAGGCGCGGCCCGCTCCCTCGCCGCGCACCGCCAGGTTGGCGTGCAGAGCCCGCAGGGACACCAGGAAGAACAGCGTCCAGAGCGGCAGGTAGGCCAGCGCCATCAGAGCGTGGGGTCCGTCCAGGGGCTTCAGCCCCAGGACCCAGAACCGGTAATCCACCTGGAACGCCGCATCGACGGCGGCCAGCGACAGGTAGCCCACCGCCACGGTGGCCACGGCGATGGCGATGGCGCGCGGCCAGTCGGTGGTGAAGGCGCCCTTGCCGCCCTTGAGGAACAGGGCGAGCCCCAGGGTGAGGACCGCGTTCAGCAGGGCCCAGACCAGCAGCTGATTGGTGATGAACTGCGGGAACAGCTTCATGGGGAAAAACAGGTTCCCGATCTCCATGAAGGTGAAGAAGGTGGCGGCCGGGACCACGGCGGTCAGCATGGCCGCCAGCCACCACTTGCCGCCACGCTCGGTCCCGGCGGGCTCGGCCGGCCGCGCCAGGGCGGCCAACACCGGCAGGCGCAGCAGCGCCTGGAAGGTTCCCAGCAGCAGGATGACAAAGCCCAGGAAGCCCACCCCCGTGCCGACCTCCTTCCAGATCCAGATCTGATCGCCCGGCGGTAGGGGCCGCGCCGCGCCCGAGAGCTGCGTCTGGAACCAGTCCACGGCGTGGCCGACCCCAGCGGAGGAGAAGTGCTCCCACGGGTGGGTGATGGGGGGGTTGTGCAGCACCCGGGCGGTCCCGGCGGCGGGGTCACCATAGATGCGGCCCTCCACCACGGGGCCCGCCGACCCGAACATGGCCTGCAGGGATTTCGAGGTTTCCACGTCGCCCCCCTTGGCGACCTGCCACATCAGGGGGGCGAACTCGTCGTACTGGCCAAACACGATGGCGAGGTTGCGAAGCTGGCCCTGGGCCGCTGCGCCGAACACCGCCCCGATGGCCGGCGTCGAGCCCTCCAGCACCACGGCCTTGTAGCCGTCCGGCGCCGACTCGGCGGCGGCCACCACGGGACCGCCCCCCAGGCTGTGGCCCTCCAGGCCGATATTGGCGGTGTCCACGAAGTCCAGGCCGCGCAGGTGGCGCAGGGCGGCCGGCCCGCCAAAGCCCTGCTGGCCGACGGCGGCGCCGGACCCACCGTGCCCGGTCATGTCCATGGCCAGCACCACGAAGCCGCGCCGCGACAGCTCGATGGCGAAGGCGCTCTGCATCTCGCGGGTGTTGATATAGCCGTGGCTGGCCAGGATCGCGGGCGCTGGCGTCGCCGCCGTGGCAGAGGCCGGGCGGTAGAGCAACCCGCTCATGACCACCCCCTTGTCGCCCGGAAACCGCACATCGGTGACCGTGACGCCGTTCGTCGTCTGGACGGCATGGGCGAGGAGCGAGCCCGCCAGGATCAGGATCAGCCCCAGGGCCAGCAGCCCGTATTTGCGCAGCATCGTCGCCTCCCCAGACGGTTGTTGGGGAGACTATGGCGGTGGCGAGGGTGATCCGTCCATGGTGAGCGGCGCCAAGCGCAGTGGTCAGCCCGAGGCGGTCCCCCGCGAGCGTCCTAGGCTGGAGAGATGCCGTCGGACCGGAGGCTCGGTGACGAGGTCTCAGCGCCAGATCCACGTCGCGGCGGCCGCGTAGATCGCGATGCCGAGGGTCAGATTGAACGGAAACGTCACTGCCAGGGAGGAGGTCACATAGACCCCCGCATCCGCCTGCGGCGCCGCGAGCCGCATCGCCGCGGGGACGGCGATGTAGGAGGCCGATCCGGCCAGGATCGCCAGAAGCGCCCCGTCGCCAACGGCGAGACCCGCCCATCGGGAGACAAGGAGGCACAAGACCGCAGACAGCAACGGAAACCCTATGGCGAAGCCGAGGAGAGGGGGCGTCAGTTTCCGGCCGCCAGCCATCAACCTGCGGGCCGCGACCAGACCCGTATCGAGCAGGAAGAAGCAGAGGGCCCCTTGAAACAGCGGACCGACAAAGACATCGAGCTTGGCGAGGCCCGGCGGTCCCGAAACCAAGCCGACCATGAAGCTGCCAAGCAGCATGACGGTGGCGGCGCCGAACACGACTTCCCTCATGACACCCACCTGCCCCAGGGCGCCGCCTGGGCGACCGGACGGACCCGCGGCCGAGCGATTCAGCAGCAGCAGCGCCGTCAGGATCGCGGGCGCCTCCATAAGGGCGAGGACCGCGGCCATGTAACGCCCCGGCGCCAGGCCTTGTGCGACCAGGTAGGCCTCTCCCGCTGCGAAGGTGACGACTGAGACCGAGCCGTAGGTCGCCGCGTGGGCGCAGATCGTCGGATGGTCGAGACGCGAGATATGCTTGAGTAAGCCGTAGGCGACGAGCGGCAGCAGCGCACTGAGCGCGACGCCGAGGCCGGCCGCCATCAGGAAATCGCCGTCAAGACCGGCCGTCCTGGCCTCCGCCCCGCCTTTGAACCCGATGCACAGCATCAGATAGAGCGCCACCGACTTGGCCACCGGTTCCGGCACGGCAAGGTCTGATTTCGCAAAGGCCGCTCCGGCGCCGAGCAGGAAGAACAGAACCGCCGGGGTCATCAGCAAAGCGAGGCCGGGCGCGGATTCGAGCATGGGTCACCATTCAGGGGGTTGAAGCGCGCGCTCTTTGGCCTCGACCTCGACCTCACTCCAGTTTATTTCAGTCATGGCCGACATAACGAATGGTTATGAAATGCCGCACCGTCTGGTGAACCTCGACCTGGAGCTGCTGCGCGCCTTCGTCGCTGTGGTGGAGACCGCCAGCTTCACCCGGGCCGCGGCGCTGTTGGGGCGGACGCAACCGGCCGTAAGCCTGCAGATCCGGCGCCTGGAAGGCCAGCTTCGCGCACCCCTCATCGACCGGACCGGCAAGTCCATCAGCCTCACCCTAGAAGGCGCCGCCCTGCTGCCGCAGGCGCGACGGTTGCTCCGCGTGAATGACGAGATCGTCGCGAGCCTCGGTGAGGGCGACCTCGAAGGCGAAGTGCGGTTCGGCGCGCCAGAGGACATCGCCACGCTGCATCTGCCGGCCATCCTGGGCGGCTTCGCGCGCAGTCATCCGCGCATCACACTCGCGGTGACGGCGGACTACACGGCGAACCTTCTGGACCAACTGTCGCGCGGCCTGCTGGATCTGGCGCTTATCAAGCGAGAGCCCGTCGGTCCGGAGCTCGGGGTTCGCGTCTGGCGTGAGCCACTCGTGTGGGTGGCGCAGGACGCCGCGATTCTTGAGACGCAGCCCCTGCCGTTGATCATCGCCCCCGCGCCGGACATCTATCGCAAACGCGCCCTGGCGGCCTTGCAGCAGGCCGATATCCCCTTCCGCGCCGCCTTCACCTCCCCCAGCCTCGCCGGCCAGATGGCGGCCCTGCGGGCGGGCCTGGGTGTCGGCGTGCTACCGCTGGCCATGGCGCCGCGTGAGCTCATCGTCCTCGGCGAACCGCTCCCCAAGCTGGCTGACAGCGAGATCGCCCTGGTCATCGCGCGCGGTGCGACCGACGGCCCCGCAAAGCTGTTGGCCCAGGAGGTCCTGCGCACCCTCGAGCGGGGCGCGACGGGACCCTGACCCCGCCCATGCCACGGCCGTGGCGGGCGCTCAATTCCAAGGTCCATAAGCGAGCCTTATGGGCTTCATCGCGCATTCTCATTGGCGATCGGGAGCCGGATTTGACATCCTCCTGATGCGGCCCGGGCCCCTCTGACGATCATCGTGATCGTGATGTCGGATCGCATCGGGTGCGCTCGATGATGGGGTCCGGTTTCTCTCTCCCAGTCGAACACCGACGCGCCAGCGTCGAGCGCGCCCTCCTCGAGAAGGAGTGGCTCCATGTTGTCCATCATACTTGCGCGGCTGCGTCGCCTGCGGCTGCTGGTGCAGGCCGCGCTCACCCCTCCCAGGGTCAGGCGCCAACGCCGCACGGTTCGCCGCACCAGCCAGGAAAAACCTCCGGGCGCCGGGCTTTGGCGGTACAGCGGGCAGCCGACGCTGCGCCCCTCCATGTGGGGCCGCGCCCTCGCCCTTCAGCCGGTCAGGTCGCGCAGACGCTAGCCCGCTATCCATCAAGAATCTGGACCGCTCAGGAGGCGCCCATGACATTTGCCACCCAAAAGCATCGAACTCCCCCCGCCATCTCGGCGACCGACGTCTGGACTCCAGGCGACGAGGTCGAAATGGATGCCCTCATCGCGGCCTGCGCCCTCGTGGCGCAGGCTGATGGCTGGGTCACACCGGATGAACGCCAGCGCACGGTCGAACGCATGCGCAGATCGCCGGCTGTCGCCGTGTTTGGCGTTCAGGAGGTCCTGCTGGGCCTCGAGAGCCTCAACGAACGCTTTGATCGGGATCTCGACGATGGCGTCGCGGCGGCCGAGGCAGCCGTAAGACGTCTCGCTGGTCGACCAGGCCCCTCACGGTTGCTGGTTGAGACCGCCTGCGCGGTCGCCGAGGCTGACGGCGGCTTCGACGCCGAAGAGCGCGATGTCGTCCTGCGGCTCTGCGACCTGCTGAATCTAGAGCCTGCCACGTTCGAAATCGTGGCGGATCAAGGTCGTCAGCCATGAGGATCGGACCTCCCGCCATACCTTACTGGACTGCGGCCATGGCCGCCCAGCTGACGCAAACCGTTGGTCAGGCCGCAGGTCATCGCAGTGTTTCGACCGAGCGTCCGGTCGAGCCTGTCAACACCGTCAGTGACCACACGACCTTGCGTCGCGTGAGCCCGCACACGTTCGACATCCGCGTCTGATCACCGACGCGCCCCGGAGACTTCATGGACTTTCTGACTCAGGACTTTCTGTCAAAGCCGGTGTGGATGTGGGCGAGCTTCCTCGCACTCGTCGTCGTGCTGCTGGTGCTCGATCTCGGTGTTCTGCACCGAAAACACCGCGAAATCGGCGTCCGCGAAAGCCTGCTGATGTCGCTTGGCTACCTGACGCTCGGTGTCGGCTTCGGGGGATGGGTCTGGTTCACGCTCGGCGCCCAATCCGGCATCGAATACCTGACCGGGTTCGTGGTTGAGAAAAGCCTGGCGATGGACAACGTCTTCGTCATCGCGATGATTTTCGGATACTTTGCTATTCCCCAGAAGTATCAGCACCGGGTGCTGTTCTGGGGTATCCTTGGCGTCATTATTCTTCGCGCCATCATGATCGCCGGCGGCGCCGCGCTGGTCGCGGAGTTCTCCTGGCTCCTGTATGTCTTTGCGGTCTTCCTGATCGCGACCGGCGTGAAGATGATCGCCATGGCCGACAAGTCTCACAGCCTGGGGGATAACCCGCTGCTGCGCTTCCTGCGCCGCCGACTGCGAGTCACTGACGAGCTGCATGGAGAACGCTTCTTCGTCAGGCTGCCGGATCAGAAAACCGGCCGTCCCGCGACCTATGTGACGCCCGTGTTCATGGCGCTGCTGTTCATCGAGGTCGCCGACGTGATCTTCGCGGTGGACTCCGTGCCGGCGATCTTCGCGATCACCACGGACCCCTACATCATCTACACCTCCAACATCTTCGCGATCCTTGGCCTGCGGGCGCTGTATTTCGCCCTCGCGGCCATCATCCATCGCTTCGCCTATTTGAAGCAGGCTCTGGCTGTGCTGCTGATCTTTATCGGCTCGAAGATCTTTGTCGCCGACCTGCTGGGATGGACGAAGTTCCCGCCCGCCATCTCCCTGGGTGTCACCTTCGCCATCCTCGCCACAGGCGTCATCTGGTCGCTCTGGCGAACCCGGCCGGGGGTCGCTGCAGTAACCCCACCCGCAGCTTAGTCCTAACCCTTGAAGGGAGCTTCCCATGGAAAAATTGAATCCGACCCTGGACCAGGCCCTGACCCGGCCCAACATGGCGATCGACGCCGGGCTGCGGGGGTTCATGCTGGGCGTCTACAATAAGATGGCCCTTGGCCTTCTGGTCTCGGCGGGCCTGGCCTGGGCCACCTCCGCCTGGGCGCCGGCGCGCAACGCCCTGTTCGTCGTCTCGGACGGACGTCTCTCGGGCTACACCCTGGCGGGAACGATCCTCGTGTTCGCACCGCTCATGGTCCTGCTGGGCTCGGCCTTCCTGATGCGGAACGCGTCCGCGAGGACCGCTAGCGCCCTCTACTGGACGGTCGTGGCGCTGATCGGCGCATCGTTCGGCGCGCTGGCCTTGCGGTACACAGGTCAGAGCTTGGCCTCGACCTTTCTGGTCACCGCCACGGCCTTTGGCGCGCTTAGCCTCTATGGCTACACCACAAAGCGTGACCTGACCGGCATCGGCGCTTTCCTGATCATGGGCGTCGTCGGTCTGCTCATCGCCAGTCTGGTCAACCTCGTGCTGCAGTCATCGCTGTTGATGCTGATGATCAGCGGCATTGGTGTGCTCATTTTCGCTGGTCTGACCGCCCATGACACCCAACGCCTGAAGCTGACCTACTACCAGCTCGGTGGCGACAAGGCCGCGCTGGGCTCCGCGACAAGCTTTGGGGCGCTGAGCCTCTACCTCGACTTCGTGAACCTGTTCCAGTTTCTGCTGACTTTCCTCGGCCAGCGGCGCTGACGCCTTTTCTTGGGAGACCAAGCTATGCCGCTGCTTCTGTGCCCGAACGACAACGCCGCGATGACGACCGTTAACCGCGACGGGGTCGAATTCGACATGTGCCCCACCTGTCGTGGCGTCTGGCTAGACCGCGGCGAACTGGAGAAACTCATAACCTCCGGAGAGGCGCCAGGGCGTCCGGCGCCTTCTGCGCCCGGGTATCAGCGACCAGCGCCCAGTGAATACCGTTCGGAGAACCCAGGCCGATACGACCGCGACGACGACGGCTATCGCAAGAAGAAGCGTCGCGACATCTTCGACATTTTTGATTGATGCACCGTCCATGACTCTGCCGTCCCAGCACGACCGCCTCGTCCTGAGGCGACCGGACGATTGGCATGTCCATCTGCGCGACGGCGATGTGCTGTCGGCTGTCGCGTCCTATACGGCGCGGCAGTTCCGGCGCGCCATCGTCATGCCAAATCTCGTTCCACCGATCTTGACCGTTGCGGCCGCTGAAGCCTATCGCCAGCGGATCAGGCAGGCTGTCGATCCCGCCTTGAGGTTCGACCCGCTGATGGTCTGCTACCTCACCGATGAGGCCGACCCCGGCGAAATAGCCCGAGGCTTCGCCAGAAAGGTGTTCGCCGCCTGTAAGCTCTATCCGGCGCACGCCACAACGAACGCGGAACATGGTGTCACCGATATCTACAAAGTGTTTCCCGTCCTGGAGCGCATGCAGCGCATCGGCATGCCCCTTCTGATTCACGGTGAGGTCACAGACCCGACCATCGACATCTTCGATCGCGAAGCTGTCTTCATTGAGCGGGTTTTCTCCAAAATCAACGTCGCCTTCCCAGGGCTCAAGACGGTTTTCGAGCACATCACGACCGCGGACGCGGTCTCGTTTGTCATCGGCGGCGGACCAAATCTTGCGGCGACGATCACTCCCCATCACCTTCGAATGAACCGCAATGCGATGTTTGAGGGCGGGGTCCGACCGCATCACTATTGCCTGCCTGTGCCGAAGCGCGAGTCGCACCGTCTCGCGCTTCGGCGCGCGGCGACGTCGGGATCACCGAAGTTCTTCCTGGGCACGGACTCTGCGCCGCATTCGGTCGGGCAGAAGGAATCGGCATGTGGTTGCGCCGGCATCTTCAACGCCCCGTTTGCGATCGAGAGTTACGCCATGACCTTCGAAGAGGAAGGGGCTCTGCATCGCCTTGAGGGGTTTGCATCTGAGTACGGACCGGCCTTCTACGGCCTTGCTCCAAATAGCGATCAGATCGTTCTCGAACGGCGATCGGTCGATGTGCCCGCGAAGCTCATGGAAGCGTCGGAGGAGTTCGTCCCATACCATGCCAGCGAGACGCTGCCCTGGCGCTTTGCAGGCCTCGCAGAGCAAAGGGGCTTGCGAACAAGACGCAAAGCAGGTCTGGCGCTCCTCGGGCGCGAAGACGAGCCGAACGGTCAAGCTGGCTGACCGGTCCCTTTCCTCCTCCATCCGGTTGGCGAATAAACAGCCCACAGAACTCGGGCGCTTGCCCCAGAGTCGCCCCCTATCGGGCTGAAACAGACGGCCGTCGCCCGACAACCAGCCGATCAATAGTGTTGGGCGAGGGGGCCCAGAGATTTCCGGATCCCGGCGCAATGCGTCTTGTCACCCCGCCGCACGGGTCCACCCGAACCCGGACCACGCCGAACATCTCGGCGATCCCCAGGAAATCTCCGCAGGACCGGCCGCGATTTAGTCCTCCGGTGGAGGTTGCATCTGGAACAGCTTGGCCATCGTATCGATTGGGCGTCGGAGCGGAGGCCTCGCCAGAGACCGCGCGCGCCCGCGCCCAGAGTTCAGGAGTGGAGACCCGGTGACCAAGACGCCTGTCAATGACGCGCCCGACGCGCAGCCGGTTTCCGCGAGGATCCGCGCCCGGCTGAAGGCCTCCAAGAAGCGCTTCCACGCCAATGACAACATCTCCGCCTTCCTGGAGCCCGGGGAACTTGAGGCGCTGCTGGCCGAGGTGGAGGGGAAGTTCAAGGGCGTGCTCGACAGCCTGGTGATCGACACCCAGAGCGATCACAACACCCAGGAGACCGCCAAGCGGGTCGCCAAGATGTACCTGACCGAGGTGTTTCGAGGGCGCTACGCCCCGGCCCCGCCGGTCACCGAATTCCCCAACGCCGAGGCCCTGAACGAGCTGATGATCGTGGGGCCGATCACCATCCGCAGCGCCTGCAGCCACCACTTCTGTCCGATCATGGGCAAGCTGTGGGTGGGGTTGATGCCCAACGAGCACTCCAACCTGATCGGCCTGTCGAAATATTCCCGCCTGGCCGAGTGGGTGATGTCACGGCCGCAGATCCAGGAGGAGGCCATCACCCAGATGGCCGACCTGCTGATGGAAAAGGTGCGCCCCGACGGCCTGGCCGTGGTGATGGAGGCCGATCACTTCTGCATGCACTGGCGCGGCGTGAAGGACAACGAGACCATGATGATCAACAGCGTCATGCGCGGCTCCTTCCTGAAGGACCACAACCTGCGCAGCGAGTTCCTCTCGCTGCTGAAGCACCGGAGCTGAGGATGCTCGTTCGCTGCCTGTACGCCAGCCGCCCGTCGGCCGCTCTCCAGGGTCCTGGCCTGGACCTGATCCTGGAGCAGTCGCGCAAGAACAACCCGGCGCTCGGGATCACCGGCCTGCTGTGTGTGTCGGAGAACCTGTTCATCCAGGTGATCGAGGGCGGCCGCGACGAGGTCTGCGAGCTGTTCAACGCCATCGTCCGGGACGACCGCCACCAGCAGGTCCGGCTGCTGACCTACGAGGAGATCTCCGAGCGTAGGTTCGGCAACTGGACCATGGGCCAGGTGAGCATCGCCAAGCTCAACCCCGCCCTGCTGCTGAAGTACTTCAAGCGCGTGGAATTGGACCCCTTCGACTGCTCCGGCGCGGCGACCATGGCCCTGCTGGGGGAGATGGTGGCCACGGCCGCGATCCTCAACCGGCCCGAGTAACGACACAACGTCGTTCGACGAGCTTGCGGATCCGGTGTAGGCTGAGCGCAACCCTCCTGGAGGACGCCATGCGCCACCTCGCCTACCTCGGGCTCGCCGTTGGTCTCCTCGCCGGCCCGGCGGCGGCCCAGGAGACCATCCCCATCTGCCAGGCCGCGGCCGGGGGATCGAGCGCGCAGGTCAAGGCGCGGCTGGCGGGCGTGGCCAGCCTAACTGCGTCATGCGAGTACGGCTACCACCCCATCCACACGGCGGTTTCGAAGAACAATCTCGGCGCCCTGGAGGCCCTGCTGGCGGCCGGCGCCGACGCCAACGACTCGCACGGCTATCAGGGCCAGACCCCGATCATCTCGGTGAAGAGCGCGGCGGCGGCGCGGCTGCTGATCGCCAGGGGCGCTAAGGTCGGCGCCCGCGACAAGAACGGCGCCTCGACCCTGAGCCATGTCGCCGCCAACACCCCCGGCTTCATCTCCGAGGCCGAGGGGGCGGCTATTGCCCAGCTGCTACTGGACCACGGCTTTCCGGTCGACGCGCAGGACAGGTTCGGCAACACGGCCCTGGCCGACTCCGGCCGCTTCTGCCAGCTGCCCATGGTCCGGGTACTGCTAAACCACGGCGCCTCGCCTAATCTCCGCTCGGCCGGGGAGACCGTGCTGGGGCGCCTGCACCCCGAATACTATAACGACGATCCACCCAAGCAGGCCGCGTGCCGCGAGGTCCAGGCCCTGTTGATGGCCCACGGCGCGGTGAAGTGAAGACCGGGCCGCGGCCCACGAACGCGGACGCTGGCGCCGAGGCGCCTCAGGAACGGCCTTCGGCGCGCCGCCAGGCTACCAGATCACCGGGACGCTGCAGAACCCGGCTGGCCGGCCCGCTTCACCGGGGCGGCGACCTCACTGCGGCGCAGGAAGGATGGGGTCCAGGGCGGGTCATAGAACCAGGCGGTGGGCGGGCCGGTGGCCTTCCAGCCCTGGCCCGCCAGGGCGCTGGCGAGCTGGTCAGTGCGGCGCGCCACCGCCGGGCCGCTGCGCGAGCCGGAGAACCGTAGGACGGCGTAGTCCTGGGCCGGCAGCTCGACGATTGAGACCTTGTCGCTGGTGGGGACCGGCAGGGTGGCCCGCGTGTAGCGGGCCGGCATGATGAACTGCACCTTCCAGGACCCCGCCCCGTCGGCGGTCTGGGTCACCGGGGCGGTCATGGCGATGGTCTGGGAACCGCCCGCCGCGCTCTGGGCCACCGGCGCGGTCATGGCGATGGAGGACTTGGCGGTGTTGGCGCCGAAGATGTAGCCGGCCACCGCCTCGAAACCAGCGCTGCGCGCCGCCGTGGCTGAACCCGACACGGTGGCTTCTGCGGCGAGCCGAGGGCCGTAGTGGCGAACCTCCAAGTCTCCGAGCCGCTCGACAACGGTGTAGCGCGGCTGTTCGGTCCCCGCGCGGATCCCCACCAAGGCGCCCAGGCCCCCCAGGATCGCCGCGCCCAGCTCAAACGCATTGGCCATCTGCCCGTCTCCTCGTCTGTGACCAGCTACGGAGCCGGCCCCACCGTGGATGCGTCCGGAGCCTCCACCAACTCACCATAGGCGCGCCAGGTGGCCAGGCCGAGCCAGGGGAAGACGATCACCAGGGCCAGGAAGCCGGTGAGGATGGTCGACAGGGTCAGGGCCGCGATCAGCAGGGCCCAGACGATCATCGGTCCGAAATTGGCGGCCACGGCGCGGAAGCTGGTGATGGTGGCGGCGAAGACGCTGGTCCCCCGGTCCAGCAGCATGGGGGCCGAGACCACCACCAGGCAGTAGGTGAGGAAGGCGATGGCCCCGCCGATCAGCGAGCCGACGACCAGCATGCGCTGACCCTCCGGCGTGGTGAGCGCGAAGGCCGTCAGGGTCTCCACCGTGCGGTAGATGACCCAGGTCGACAGCCCGTAGACGATCTGGGCGATCTGCAGCCAGAAGAAGAAGATCATCAGCAGGGCGAGCCCCAGGATGGCGACGTCGGCCGAGAGCGCCCGGGGCACGAACAGCATGCGGGCGAGCGTCGGGCGCTCGCCACGGGCCAGCAGGGCGCCGGCCTCGTAGAGCCCCATGGCCAGCATGGGCGCCACGAAGACAAAACCGCAGGTCAGGGCGAAGACCCAGAAGGCGCCGCCGGTGGCTATGAAGCTCAGGGTCATCCACACACTGAAGGCCGCCAGCGCCAGGCCGTAGGCCAGCAGGGGCGGCCAGGCGCGCCAGAGATCCTTCCAGGCGCCCCCAAGCCAGCGGAACGGCGCGGCCATGCCGATCCGCCTCACCCGCAGCAATCCGCCCGATGACGTCATGGTCCCTCCCCCGCACGCTGGCGTCGTTGCGCCGCGGCCCTCCCAGGGTCGGGTGTGGAGGGCCCCGGCCGCATTGAGCCAGATCAAAGGGCGTCATCGCCCCGCGGTCCCCGCGCTCAAACTTGCGCCACCGGCGACATTCCTGGGTGCACTCGACGCTTTTCCGTCTCCGTTCCGACGTCCAAAGCTGCTAGGGAGCGGTCAAGACGGCCGGGCTGGCCGCGGCCGCCCGGCTGGGCGGGAGTTTCGGGAGGGACGCAGGGCCGATGGCCGCACCAGGCATCGCCATTCGAGGACAACGGAGCCTGCTGCGGCAGATCCGCGAGGCGCTGGCCGGCGGCGGGCCCGCGCAGTCACGCCTGGACATGGTGGTGCGCATCATCGCGCGCTCGATGGTGGCCGAGGTCTGCTCGCTCTACATGCGCGGCGGCGCCAACGACATGGAGCTGTTCGCCACCGAGGGCCTGGATCCCACCGCCGTCCACGTCACCCGGCTGAAGCCCGGCGAGGGCCTGGTGGGCGAAATCCTGCGCCTGGGCCGGCCGCTGAACCTGTCGGACGCCCCCAACCACCCGGCCTTCTCCTACCGCCCCGAGACCGGCGAAGACCCGTTCCACGCCTTCATGGGAGTGCCCCTGCTGCGCGGCGGGCGGGTGATCGGCGTGCTGGTGGTCCAGAACCGCACCGAGCGGGTCTATTCCGACGACGAGGTCGAGGACCTGCAGATCGTCGCCATGGTGCTGGCCGAGATGGTGGCCAGCAGCGAGCTGGCCAGCGAAGGCGCGCTGAAGAACGCCGAGCTGGTGCCCCACCGCCCCGAGCGGCTGAAGGGCGCCAAGTTCGCCGACGGCCTGGCGCTGGGCGTCGTGGTCCTGCACGAGCCGCCGGTGGCGACCTCCAAGCTGCTGAGCGACGACGTGGCGGCCGAGGAGATCCGGCTGTCCACCGCGGTCGCCAGCCTGCAGGCCCAGATCGACCAGATGCTGGACGGTCAGCACGGGCTGGTTGAAGCCAGTTATGAGGTGCTCGACACCTACCGGATGTTCGCCCACGACCGCGGCTGGAACCGCAGCCTGGAGGACGCGGTGCGCAACGGCCTGACCGCCGAGGCGGCGGTGGAGCGGGTGCGTTCAGAGCACCGCGCCCGCCTGGGCCAGGCCCGCGACCCCTATCTGCGCGAACGCCTGCACGACCTGGAAGACCTCAACGACCGGCTGCTGCGCCACCTGTCGGGCGAAGGTCACAAGACTCGCGACCTGCCCCAGGGCGCCATCCTGATCGCCCGCAACCTGGGCCCCGCCGACCTGCTGGAATACGACCGCACCAAGCTGAAGGGCCTTTTGCTGGAGGAGGGCTCGGCGGCGAGCCACGCGGCCATCGTGGCCCGCGCGCTGGACATCCCCTGCGTGGGGCGGCTGGCGGGCCTGCGGGACAAGGTGTCGGAGGGCGACACCGTCATCGTCGACGCCGAGACCGGCGAGGCCTATCTGCGGCCCCGGCCCGACGTCATCAAGGCGCTGCAGGCCAGGCTTGAGGTGCGCACCCAGCGGCGGGCGGAATTCGCCAAGCTGCGCGACACCCCGGCCTTCACCCGCGACGGCGCCAAGATCACCCTGCTGATGAACGCAGGCCTGGACGTCGACCTGGACATCCTGGCCGAGACCGGGGCGGAGGGCATCGGCCTGTTCCGCACCGAGTTCCAGTTCATGGTGGCCGAGGAGATGCCGCGCTTCAACGCCCAGACCGCCCTCTATGGGCGGGTCATGGACGCGGCCGGCGACCTGGCGGTGACCTTCCGGACGCTCGACCTGGGCGGGGACAAGGTGCTGCCCTATCTCGAGGCCGAGCGGGAGGACAATCCAGCCCTGGGCTGGCGGGCGATCCGCATGGGCCTGGACCGGCCGGCCCTGCTGCGGCTGCAGCTGCGGGCGCTGATCGCCGCCGCCAGAGGCCGGCCGCTGCGGATCATGTTCCCGCTGGTGGCCAATGTGGACGAGTTCCGGGCGGCGCGCGCCCTGGTGGACCACGAAATCGCCTGGGCCCAGCGGCGGGGCCGCGCGGCGCCCTCGCGGCTGGAGGTGGGGGCCATGATCGAGGCGCCGTCGCTGATCTGGCACCTGGACGCCCTGCTGCCGATGACCGACTTCGTCAGCGTCGGGACCAACGACCTGATGCAGTACCTGTTCGCCGCCGACCGGGGGAACCCGCGCGTGGCCGACCGCTACGACTTCCTGTCCCCGCCGGCGCTTCGGGCCCTGCAGCAGATCCAGCAGGCCTGCGCCGAGACCGGCACCCCGGTCTCGGTCTGCGGCGAGATGGCCGGCCGGCCCCTGGAGGCCTTCGTCCTGGTGGCGCTCGGCTTCGAGCGGCTGTCCATGCCGCCGGCGGGCCTGGGGCCAGTGAAGCAGATGGTGCTGTCCTGCGACCGCGAGGCGGCCCGGCGTGGGGTTTCAGCCCTGATCAAGAGCTCGGCGGGCTCGATCCGCAACGAGATCGAGACCCTGGCGCGCAAGACCTCCGTCGCCATCTAGACGCGCGACGCGACGCGGGTTTAGGCTCTCCCCTCCCGTTGGAGGACTCATTCGTGGCCACAGACAGCTGACCGGGCGGCGCCCAGCGCGCCTCGCTTTCCCGATCATTGCTCTCATTCGAGCCCGCGCCCGTGTGCGCCGGTTCCGACCACGGATCTTCCATGCCCCAATCCCACACCCCGACGCCCGAGGGCGCGACCCCCTATGCCGACCTCAACGGCGTGCTCCACCAGCTTGTGATCCGCGCCCAGGCCGTGCTCGGCGACAACTTTGTGGGGGCCTATCTGCAGGGCTCCTTCGCCGTCGGCGACGCCGACGAACAGAGCGACGTCGATTTCCTGATCGTCACCGCCCGCGACGTGCCGCTCGCCCAACAGCCCGCCCTGCAAGCCACGCATGCCGAGCTCTTCAAGCTGCCCTCGCCCTGGGCGCAGCATCTGGAGGGCTCCTATGCGCCGGCCGCCGTCCTGCGGCGCTGGAGCCCCGAGCCTCGCGACCCTCCGGAGGAGCCGCGCGCGCCGGGCTGGGCCGATCCGGGCATGGCCGACATGCCGGCCCGGGCCTATCCGTTCCTCTATCTCGACAACGGCGCCAGCCGCCTGGTGCGGTCCGAGCACGACAACAGCCTGGTGGTGCGCTGGTGTCTGCGGGAGAAGGGCGTCGTGCTCGCCGGCCCCCCGCCCGACCAGCTGGTGGACCCCGTGACGCCCGACGCCCTGCGGGCGGAGATTCGCACCCTGTTCCGCCGGGTGACCACCCTGTGGCTGGGCGGGTCGGTGGCCATCGACGCCAACTGGTTGCAGGCGTTCATCGTCACCCAGTACTGCCGGATGCTGCACAGCCTGGAGACCGGGACGGTGACCTCGAAGAAGGCCGCCAGCGCCTGGGCCAAGGGGCGGCTCGATGCGAAATGGGCGGGGCTGATCGACCGGTCCTGGGCCATCGGGCGATCGGTGCTGGCCCACAAGCTGGCGCCCGCCGATCCGCAGGCGGTGACGGAGACCCTGGCCTTCATCCGCTACGCCGTGAAGTGGGAGGCGATGGCGGGGTCCGCCACCAAGGGCGCGCACGGCGCCTGGCGGCCCCGCTGGCAGGACGCGGGCGTGCGTACGCGCGGCGGCCAGTCGGCGCCCTCCCCCATCCGGCCGGGTGGCCGGGGACGGCGGGGTTAGCCGGCGGCTGGGGGCCCGGGCGGCGCCGGGAACGCCAGGGGCGCCACGGCGGCCCCCGGCGATCCGGCCACGGCGGCGCGATAAATCGCGTCGCCGACCGGACTGTAGGTGATCGCCTCCGTCACCAGCAGGGAGCCGATCATCGCAGCGACGCCCCAGCTCCAGGCCGGATGCGCGCGGCCGCTGCGACGCTTGTCGAACCACATCCCCGCCAAGGGGAAGATCAGGCACACCACAAGGGTCGCCTCCCAGGCCCAGGGCGCGAGCAGGGGCATAGGCAGCAATCGCCCGAAGCCTGGGCCGAGCAAGATCGACATCGCGCAGAAATGCAGGCGGCGGTGCCAATCGGTCTGCCTGCGCATCAGGATCGCGGCGATGGTCAGGCCGGCGAAGGTCAGCAACGACACCGGGTCGAAGATCAGAAATTGCTGCGGCAGGAAGAAGAACGGCACGCCGCCGCGGCGCACGATCGCGAGCGTCACCGCGAACCCGAGGATCAGCATGGGCACCACCCAGGCCGCGGCGATCCAGCCAAGACGGCGGTGCAAGGCCGCCTGCCCCGTCGCCGCGAAAACGTTCTGCAGCAGATAGATCGCGACCCAACCCATGAACACGATCGCGTGGGCGTGAACGAGTGGCGGGGCGGAGAAGCTCGAGCGCCCCATCGCCAGTTGAACGGAGAACCCTGCGACGATCAGCAGGGCCATTGCGGCGGCGCCCCGGACGAAAAAGCCCTCGTCCCGGCCGACCGGCGCGGGTGCGCCATCAGAAATTGCAGCCATCTCATCCCCCCCGGGACGCTATCACGCCGGCCGATCAGCCCGGGCGGCTGCCGAGAATGTCGCAGCTTGTGGGCCCCGCGCCAAGTCTCGGAGAACCTTGTTCCATGGAATTAGCCGACGGCGACGATCTCCACCTCGGCGCCCGCCAGCATGGCGGTGTCGCCGACGGACTTGCCCATCAAGGCGCGCGCCAGGGGGGAAACGTGAGACACCGTGCCCTGGGCCGGGTCGGCCTCGTCCTCGCCGACGATGCGGAAGGTCTGCCGGCGGCCGTCCTCGCGATCGATGGTGACGCCGCCGCCGAAACGGACGGTGTCGGTGTCATCACTGGGCTCGATGAGCTGGGCGTTGGCGCGGCGGGCGGAATAGTAGCGCAGGTCGCGGGTGGCCCTGGCCATGGCGGTGCGGTCGGCCTCGATGCCGCCGGCGTGCTGGGCCGCGGCATAGTCGGCGCGCGCCTGGGCAAGGGCGGCGTCGATGAAGGCCAGGCCTTCCGGCGTCACCAGGTTCGGGTGCGGCGAGATCGGGCGGTCGGGGAGGTCGGCAGCGGTGGCCTCCGCATCCCCTTCCTTGGTGAACGCAACGCTCATGGATATTCCTTCAAGGTCCTGAGCGTCTAACGCGCCAGGACGGGCTTCAGCTCTCGACCTTGAAGGTCAGGCCCGCCTTGTCCGACAGCCGCGTCACCAGCCGGTCGCCCAGAGCCGCGCCGGGCGTCCAGATACCGCCCGCCACGTCGGGGGCGTTCACGAGGGTGATTGCCGTCTCGGCGATGATCTTGGAGGTGGAGCCGTAGCCCGGGTCCTTGTCGCCATAGACCGAGACCTGAACCTTGCGGCCGTCCGGGGCGATGCCGATGAAGAGGCAGTCGTAGAAACCAGCCTCCCGCTCTTCCTTGCTGGGGCCTTCACCCGGCTGCGGACCGCCCTCGGCGGGCATGTCGGCGAAGGCGGCGGGCGCCCTCGGATCGATGATCGACATCTCGTCATAGACGAAGTCAGTCCCGTAGGGGTGGCCCTGCAGCAGGTTGGAGCGGTGGACGTTCTTGGTGTTGATCGCCGCCATCATGAAGGGGCCGACGTCAGCGCCGACGTCGGGGTCGTGCTCCTGCTTGTTGCCAGGCGGCTGGGCCGGGCCGGTGAAGCCCGGGGTCAGGGCGAAGGGGTTGATCATCAAGGCGAACAGGCTGGGGTCCTTCTGCAGCGCCGCCATGGTGGCGCGGCCCGAGGCCGCCGTGCCGCCCGACAGGCCGCCCAGCATCCGGCGCATCCGGCCCTTCACGCGGGGGACCATGGCGCCGAGTTTTTCCTTGGCGGTCTTCTGGGCGAAGTAGACCCCCAGCTCGAAGGGAATGGAGTCGAAGCCGCAGGAGAACAGGATGCGCGCGCCGCTCTGCTTGGCGGCGGCCTCATGCTTGCCGATCATCTCCGCCATCCAGTTGGGCTCGCCCGAGAGATCGAGATAGTCGGTCCCCTGGGCGGCGCACTCGGCCACCAGGTCCGAGCCATAGAGCTGGTAGGGGCCGACCGTGGTGAGGATCGCCTTGGCGCGGGAGACCATGGCCTTCACCGAAGCCGGGTCCGAGGCGTCGGCCACGATCAGGGGGGTGTCCTTGGGCGCGCCGATCTCGTCGCGGACCGAGGTCAGCTTATCGGCGGAGCGGCCAGCCATGGCCCACTTCACGTCGCCGCCGACGCCGTATTGCTTGGCGAGGTGCTCGGCCACCAGACGCCCGGTGAAGCCGGTGGCGCCATAGACGATGATGTCGAATTCGGCCTTGGGGTTCATGCGCCACTCCCTTTTGAATTTGGCCGACCCTGCCGCGAACGCTGCGCCCAAGTAAACCCTCCCAGCCCGGGAGCTTCGGCCCGCCTGCAAATTAACTCCCCATGCAGACAGGCCGCCGGTAAGAGAAGGGCCCGAGCGAAGCGGACGAACCCAGGACATGCCCGAAGAGCCGCCTCCCGAAATCGCCGAACTCCTGGGCTGTGGCGGCAAGATTGAGGTCGCCGACATCGGCGCCGCGGCCATCGCCGAGACGCCGCCGTACAAGAAGCTGATCGACCTCGGCCTTGCCCGGCTCAACGCCTTTGACGCCGACGTTCGGCAACACGACGAACTGAGGCGGATTTACGGGGGGGACCTCGCGCTTTTCACCCAGATCCTGGGCGATGGCTCTGAGCAAATGCTTCACCTGGCCAGTCCTGCGTCAGGAATGACCTCCCTGCTGCAACCCTCCTCACCCGGCCTGGCCTTCTTCAACGGCTTTACCGCCTTCGGTGAGATTCACGGCTCCGAGCGGGTCACCACCACCCGCCTCGACGCGGTGGAGCACCTGCCGAACCTCGACTATCTGAAGATGGATATTCAGGGGGCCGAGCTTCAGGTGCTTCAGCATGGCGTCGAACGGCTGCGGGACTGCTGCATGATCCAGCTGGAAGTGTCTTTCGTCCCGCTCTACGAGAACCAGCCATCGTTCGGCGAGGTCGACGTCTGGATGCGTGACCAAGGCTACATTCCGCACTGCTTCACCGATGTGAAACGCTGGTCGATCTCACCCGTGCGGCGCAGAAACAGCGACCGGGCTCCCTTCAACCAGCTGCTGGAGGCCGACATCGTCTACATGAAGGACTTCGCGCGGGTCGAGTCGTGGGACGATGAAATCCTGCGCCGAACAGCGCTGATCGCTCACTACTGCTACGACAGCTTCGACCTAGTGGGTCACCTCATCGCCAAGCTTCAAGACCGCGGAAGCCTGCCGCCCGGGAGCCTTCACCGCTATCTCGAGTTGCTGAACAAGAGCCGCCAACCGCAGGCTCAATAGGCAGGCCGCAAGCCAATTGAGCTACGTCCCAAGGCCCAGACCCATTGCAGAGTCCGTCGTCGGACGGCAGAGAACGGACATAGCCTTTTTCATTTCAACGAACCTGAGATCTATTTCCCATGTCCGAGATCATTGTTCCGAGACAATTCCGCGGCCCGCCCGTCACCGCCAACGGCGGCTATATCTGCGGCGTGCTCTCCAATGCGGTCGGCGGCCGCGGCAGCGCCATGCTGCGCAGCGGGGTTCCGCTGGACGTCCCCGTCACCCTCACCCCCGGTGAGGACGGCAGCGTGGTGCTGAGCAACGCCGAGGGCCAGCCGCTCGGCTCGGCCAAGCCGGCCGCCGACGACGCCATCCCCATGCCGCCGACCCCGCCCACGGTGGAAGAGGCCCGTCGCTATCAGGCCGCCTCGCGGTTCGCGCAGAAGTCCCTGCATCGCGGCTGCTTCTCCTGCTGCATCGAGCGTGAGGACGGCGAGGGCCTGGGCGTTCACGTCGGCCAGATCGACGGCGCGCCTCTGGGAACCTGCGCCGGCCTCTGGACCCCGCACGCCAACTTCGCCAACCCCGATGGGACCATGCCCGACGAGATCACCTGGGCGGCGCTCGACTGCTCGGGCTCCATGGCCTGGTGGGTGAAGACCGAGACCCCCGTGGGCCTGCTGGGCACCATGGCCGGCGAGGTTCTCGTGAAGCCCAAGGCCGGCGAGACCTATGTCGTCGTCGCCTGGGCCGACCGGGTCGAGGGCCGCAAGCACTTCGCGGGCGTCGCCCTGTTCGACGCTGACGGCCAGGTGATGGCCCGCAGCGGGCAGATCTGGATCGGCCGTCCGCCCGGCGCGCCGCCCTACCAGATGCCGCCGGTGACCGCGAACGCCTAGTTGACCACGTCATCCCGGACGGCCTGCAAGGCCGATCCGGGACCAGGGGCGGAGCGCTCGGCCCCTAGGTCCCGGCTCTCCGCTTCGCTGCGACCGGGATGACGATTGCTTATCGTCACTTCACAGCTCGCGTCGCCATGCAGGTCGGGAAATAGGCGGAGCGTCCGGTATCGGGCGCGCCGCCATCTCGGTCCTCGAACATGTGGGTCAGGACGAAGCCGGCCTGCAGCTGGCCGCCGATCTGCGCCTCCAGCGTGTGGCTGAACTCCACGGTGTGGTCGCGGGCCACCCGCCGGTCCAGCTCGTCGGGCGGCAGGTGGGTGATGTCGGCATAGGGCAGGGCGTGCTTCACGATCAGCTCACCGCGTTCCTCGGCGGCCGCGTCGAAGACGTAGACCATGGGGTTCATGAAGCCCGCCAGCAGCGCCCCACCCGTCCGCAGCACCCGGAAGCACTCGCGCCACACCGGCAGGATCTCTGGTGCGAAGCAGTTGGAGACGGGGTGGAAGATCAGGTCGAAGCTGGCGTCGTCGAAGGCCGACAGGTCGTGCATGAAGCCCTGGCGTGTGGTGAGGGAAAGTCCCTCGCGGGCCGCCACCGCCTCGTCCTGCGCCAGTTGCCGGGCCGAGGCGTCGAACACAGTCACCCGCGCGCCCGCCGCCGCCAGGATCGGCCCCTGCTGCCCGCCGCCGGAGGCCAGGGCCAGGATGTCCTTGCCTCCGACCTCTCCAAACCAGTCGCGCGGGACCGGGATATGAGGGGTCAGGACCACCGACCAGTCGCCCAGCCGGGTGCGGGCCACGTCCTGCGAGGATACGGGCCGCGTCCAGACGTCCTGTTCTTCGACACGGCGGTCCCAGCCGGCCTGGTTGTTTTTGGAAACCTCATCGGCACGCATCTTCTCTTCCCCCTGGCTGGCGCGCCGTTATAGACGATCCCTCCCCGCCCACCCGACCTGAGTGGAAGGTTTGCCCTCATAAGGGTTGGTAAGGGGCCGCGAGGCCGCGATCGGGCGGAGCCGGACTGTCCCAATCTGGCGCAGGCGGCACCAGATGACGCAAAATAACGGCCAGCTTTCGCGCCTCGCCTTCAGCGCGAGTTAACCATGAGTGACCAAATAACGCATTGAATTCCGTAGTCTAGCGTGATACCTAGTCTGTTGTATTAACAACTCCGCACTTAGGCGGAGCGGGGCGCAACCGCGAAGTTAAGCCGCGGTCAAACAGTGGGGTGTCAGGTAGCCATGCCTCTCGATACTGGCGGGGTTACAAATCTGAATTTGCGAGCGGACGGGGATCGCGATCCCGGTCTCGCGGACTCCTACATGCCCACCATGGACACCGGACCTGACATCGGCGCGGCATTGAAGTCGGCACGCGAGTTTCGCGGCCTGACGCTGCAGGACGTGGCCGACTCCACGCGTATCCGCCGCGCCTATCTGGCGGCGATCGAAGAGATGCGCCTGGACGAGCTGCCTTCGCGCCCCTTCACCATCGGCTATGTGCGGGCCTACGCCAACGCGCTGGGTATGGACGGCGAGGCCGCAGTCGAGCGCTTCAAGCTGGACGAGCCGGCCCCTGACGAACCCCTGCGCGCGCCGGTCGGCGTGCGGCGCGACGGTGACCCGCGGGTCATGGCGATCGTCATCGTCGGCCTGCTGATCGTCGGCGCCATCATCATGTGGAACATCGCCCAGCGGGCCATGAACGAGCAGGCGCCACCGGCGGCGAACGCGCCGGAAGCCTCCGCCGTCGGCCTGCCCGCTGCTGCGCCCCCCGGCGGTCCGGTGGCGCTCGGCGCGCCCCTGCCCGCGCCCGTGGAATCCACCACCCCCACGCCCTATGAAACCCCGGGCCTGGAAGCCGCCACCGCCGGCGATGGCTCCAGCAAGGCCGCCGACGACGCCGCCAAGCTGGCCAAGGCCAATCCCGAGACGGTGGTTCCCGCCGTTTCGGCGACGCCGCTCTCGGCCACCTTCGTTCCGGCGGGCCCGGTCTACGGCGCCCCGGCGGCGGGCTCTGTGGTCACCCTGCAGGTGCGCCGGCCCACCTCGGTGATCGTGCGTGGCGCCGACGGTTCGGTCTATTTCGCCCGCCAGCTCGCGGCCGGGGAAGCCTATCGCGCGCCCATGCTCAAGGGCCTGACCGTGGACGTCGCCGATCCGTCGGCGGTCCAGGTGTTCGTGGCCGGCCAAAGCAAGGGCCTGCTGCCCGCGCCCCAGACCCTGGTCTCCAAGCTGGCGGCCCCAGCGGAATAGTCCCTCAGGGGATCTCGACACGCTCCAGCAGGACGGCGCAGCCGGCGGCCAGCAGCGGTATTGTGGATCGTCGCCTCGCGGTCATGTCCGCATGATCGCCGAGGCGCCACGCAGGGCTTGGGATTTCGCGGCGAGGAGCCTATTTTCCCCGACATCATGACCGGTCACGATCACACCCACCTCCGTCCGTGGCGCGCCATCACGCGCCGGCCCTCTCGCAAGATCCGGGTGGGGAATGTGGAGGTCGGCGGCGACGCGCCGATCACCGTGCAGTCGATGACCAACACCCTGACGGCCGACGCCAACGCGACCATCGGCCAGATCCGCCAGCTGGAGGAGGCCGGGGCCGACATCGTGCGGGTCTCCTGCCCCGACGTGGAGTCCACGGCGGCGTTGTCCACCATCGTGAGGGCCTCGAAGGTCCCGATCGTGGCCGACATCCATTTCCACTACAAACGCGGCATCGAGGCGGCCAAGGCCGGCGCCGCCTGCCTGCGGATCAATCCCGGCAATATCGGCCGGCCCGACCGGGTGCGTGAAGTCATCCAGGCGGCCCGCGACCACGGCTGCTCCATGCGCATCGGCGTCAACGCCGGGAGCCTGGAGCCCCATCTGCTGGAAAAGTACGGCGAGCCCTGCCCCGAGGCGATGGTGGAGAGCGCGCTGGACCACGCCCGCATCCTGCAGGACCACGATTTCCACGAGTTCAAGATCAGCGTGAAGGCCTCGGACATCTTCATGACCGTGGCCGCCTACCAACTTCTCTCCGAACAGATCGACTGTCCGCTGCACGTCGGCGTCACCGAGGCGGGCGGCCTGCGTTCGGGCACCATCAAGTCCTCGATCGGCATGGGCAACCTGCTGTGGGCCGGGATCGGCGACACCATCCGGGTCAGCCTGGCCGCTGACCCGGTGGAGGAGATCAAGGTCGGCTTCGACATGCTGAAGTCGCTGGGCCTGCGCCACCGCGGCATCAACATCATCGCCTGCCCCTCCTGCGCGCGGCAGGGGTTCAACGTCATCAAGACGGTGGAGACCCTGGAGGCGCGGCTGGCGCACATCGCCACGCCCATGAGCCTGTCGATCATCGGCTGCGTGGTGAACGGCCCGGGCGAGGCCTTGATGACCGACATCGGCTTCACCGGCGGCGGCAAGGGCGCGGGCATGGTCTATGTGGCGGGCAAGCCCGACCACAAGATGGACAACGAGCAGATGGTCGAGCACATCGTCCAGCTCGTCGAGGCCAAGGCCGCCGAACTGGACGCCGCCAGTATCCTGAAGGCGGCCGAGTAAGGCTGGCGCCCTCAGCGCAATCGATGGCCGCCTTTCCCGCCCCGTGGTGAACCCCGGGCTCATTCGTTCATTGAACCTGTGGCATGATGACAGACGCTTCGCCCAGACGCGACAATCGCCGCGCGACGGCGCGGATCATGACCCACGAGGTGCTCAAAGGGCTGGCCGCCATGGCCCGCACCAGCGGCGGCGACATGATCCAGTTCCTGGTGTTCAGCGGCATCTGGAGCGCCAATACCCAGCACCTGATCGGCGGCAAGGGACGCTATGCCGAGCTGACCGACATCCCGCCCGACAGCCAGCGCCGGCCGATCTCGGAAGCGGTCCTGGCGGATATGCTGTGCATGCCGCAGGACATCGTCGCCCGCTATGTGGAGAAGCTGGTGGCCGAGGGCGCCGCCGAGCGGCTTGGCGACGGCCTGGTGATCCCATCGGCGGTGTTCACGCGGCCGGAGATGATGGACCGGAACAACGAGATCTATGCCCGCGTACTGAGCCTCGTAAGCGCCCTGCGCGGAGCCGGTTTCTCCTTCGGTGACGAAGACTAGCGAACAGGTTCGCGAATAATTCAAAGTTGACGCCGGGGTCACCACTTGCGCCCCGGCGATTGCCTTGGTTAGGTGCCGGCCACCATAAGGGAGGGACACCATGTCCGCTGACGGCAACTGGAAGATCACCATCAACTCGCCCATGGGCGCGCAGACGGTTACGGCCTCTATCAAGACGGACGGCGGCGCCTTCACCGGGACCACCCAAACCCCGGCCGGTGAGCAGGCCATCGAAGGCAAGGTCGACGGCGACAAGCTGACCTGGTCCACCTCCATCACCTCGCCCATGCCCATGACGCTGGAATTCGAAGCCACCGTTTCGGGCGACAGCATGTCGGGCAATGTGAAGCTCGGCGCCTTCGGCAATGCGCCGCTGACCGGCGTGCGCGCCTAAGGTCCAAATTCGCTCTCACGAGCGCTGCAATCGCGGAGGGCGGGTCGACCTGGGTCGGCCCGCCCTTTTCCGTGGCCGTTCCCATGGAATGTAAACCATTGTCAAAACCCCCCAATCTGGGGGTCGGGGCCATCGCGCTCCCGTCAAGCTTCACCATAATGGGGTTCGTCAGCGGCGCTCGCCGCCTGGAACGGGGCCTGATCGTGGACAGTGAACTGAGGGAACGCGTCGCGGTCCGCATGGCGATAGGGGCCATCCTCCGGGCCGTCGAGATGGTCAATCGCGAGTATGACGGCGACATCACCGCGGCCCTGGTCTTCGCCGCCGTTGTGGAGGCCAATGTCGGCCACCTGGCGACCAATCCCCAGTCCACGGCCCAGCTGGCGACCCTGGTGCGCCTGCCTCCGGACGAACTCCGGCGGCCGGTGACCGGCGTCGCCCTGGGCATTCCCAATGAGACGGTGCGGCGCAAGGTGAAGGGGCTGATCGAACAGGGCCTGTTGGTGCGCGTGGACGGCGGCCTGATCGTTCCCACCCAGGTCATGGCCAGCGAAAAGATGACCCGGCTGACCCGGGCGAGCTTCCTGAACCTGCGCCGGCTGTTCATCCAGCTCCGGCGAATCGGGGTCGATCTGAGCGACGGCGCGGACCTGGAGGCGGCGGTCGCCTAGAGGCTGGCCGAGGCCGCCACGTCACGGGCGGCGCCGCCGGCGCGCAGGAAGGCCTCGGCTTCGGCGGTCAGGGCCCAGCGGTGGGAGCCGGGACCGAAGGGCTTGCGGAACAGCGGGCGGACGCCCCGGCTGTCACGGTCGGAGCCCGAGTGGGCGTCAAAGGCCGCCACGGCGCGGGCCCGCAGGCTGAGCTGCACCTCGCCCTCCGACGCGCGATTCATGGCCAGGACTTCCAGCACGCGGTCGCGGTGGGCCGAGCCGCCGAGATGCAGCAGGGCCTCGGCGATCTCGCCGACCATGGGGTCCACGCCCTTACGGGACATGGTCCGGCGCGGCCTTCTTTTCTCGGGCTCTAGGATCGACGGCATGGGGTGACCATAGGCGCGGGCCCCGCGTCGGGAAACCCCGCAACCCTCAGTAGGCGAACCTTCGGCGGCCAGATTGGGTGTGAGGCGAACATCTCCCTCAATGGCCATCCTTTGCGACGGGGGCCACACGCAGGGGGGCTTCTCCGGTGCGACTCCAGCGGTCCTGTTCGAATCCCTGGTCGGCCACCTGCCAGATGAGATTCATGTAGTCCCGGGCCTGGGCCGGATCGCCCATGGGATAGAGGGCGTTGACCTCCGCGCCCGGCTCCAGTTGGGAAATCCGCCGGGCGAGATCGGCCACACCCTTCAGCAGGACGTGCCGAGCCACCAGCGAGTCGATCTTGGCCCTCATGCCGGCTTGGGGCGCGCCGCCGAACCAGCCGCGACTGGGCGCCGAAACCCCGGCGCGGCGTTCCAGTTCGGTGAGCAGGACGGCCAGCAGCATGCGACAGTCGGCGATCAGGCCCACCGGCGAGCGGCCCGCGGCGACCCCCGCCCAGATATCCTTGAACCCCTTGGTGAAGGCCTCGGGCACTTGGTCGCTGAAGGTCGGCGGCGGCGGCTTCTTGGGCGGCTCCGGCTTGGGTGGCGCGGGCGAATGAACCGGACAGGCGCAGATCACCATCGGCTGGGCGAAACCGCCAAGGCCGCAGCGGCAGATGGCCGGCTTCGGGTGCGCGCCAGCAGCGGGAGACGCGGGGTGATCACTCACCTTCGCCCTCCCCGCGCCCGCCAGCGCGACGCCTGAAACAACCTGAACGACATGCCCCCATGATCATGGTTAACGAACACCAAAGCGTCAGCTTGGCAAGGTCAGCTCGCGTCTCGCGCGAGCCGCCCGCCATCAGAAGTTTGGCAAGGCGGCGGCGGAGGGTTAGAGGAAACCTCCGTTTCTTCCGGTGATCCCTCCGTGCGCCTCCCCCAAGCCAGACTCGACCAGGTTCTCGACCGCTTCCGCGAGATCGAGGCCCGAATGGGCGCCGCCACTGACGGCCAGGAGATCGTGCGCCTGTCCAAGGAGCACGCCGAGCTCAAGCCCGTGGCCGACGCGGTCATGAAGCTCGCCCGCGTCCGCGCCGAGGGCCCCGAGCTGGAGGAAATGGCCGCGTCGGGCGATCCCGAGATGGCGGCCATGGCCCGGGACGAACTGCAGATCCTCAGCGACAAGCTGCCGGCCCTGGAGCACGAGGTGGCCCTGCTGCTGGCGCCCAAGGACAAGGATGAGAACGCTTCGGCGATTCTCGAGGTCCGGGCCGGCACCGGCGGGGATGAGGCGGCGCTGTTCGCCGGCGACCTGTTCCGCATGTACCAGCGCTACGCCACCCTGCACGGCTGGCGGGTGGAGATCGACAGCGTCTCGGAGGGCGAGGTCGGGGGCTACAAGGAAATCATCGCCTCGGTGACCGGCGACGGCGTGTTCGGCCGCATGAAGTTCGAGAGCGGCGTCCACCGCGTGCAACGGGTTCCCGACACCGAGGCCGGCGGCCGCATCCACACCTCGGCCGCCACCGTCGCCGTCCTGCCCGAGGTGGAGGACGTGGAGATCGACATCAACCCGTCCGACCTGCGGATCGACACCTACCGCTCGTCCGGGGCCGGCGGCCAGCACGTCAACAAGACCGACTCCGCGGTGCGCATCACCCACCTGCCCACCGGCATTGTGGTGACTTCGTCGGAGAAATCGCAGCACCAGAACCGCGCGCGGGCGATGAAGGTGCTGCAGGCCCGTCTCTACGATCAGCAGCGTGAGGCCCTCGACACCGCCCGCGCCGACGCCCGCAAGAGCCAGGTGGGGTCCGGCGACCGCTCCGAACGGATCCGCACCTATAATTTCCCGCAAGGCCGCGTCACCGACCACCGCATCAACCTGACGCTCTACAACCTGGCGCGGGTTATCAGCGGCGACGAGTTGGACGACGTGATCAATCCGCTGATCGCCGAGGATCAGGCCGCGCGGTTGTCGGCCTTGGAAGACGAGTTCGGCTGAGGCTTGCGCAGCCGGGCGGCGGTCAGCACCCGCTCGGCCTGATCAGTCCCGTCCACCCAGACCTTGGACAGCACCTTCCTGGCGTCAAAATGGAAGGCCAGGCCCACTGTGTCGGCCATGGCCGCGCCACGCACCCCCATGGGTTGGTCGGGGCCCGTGGTGGAGTCCAGCGCCGTCTGGTGCTCGATCTCGGCGTTCAGTTCTGCGCCGATCAGCACCACCATCACGGAGAACCAGATCCACAGCATGAAGCCGATGACGGCGCCCAGGGAGCCGTAGGTGACGTCGAAGTGGGCGATGTTATTGACGTACCAAGAGAAGCCCAGGGAGCCCACCAGCCACATGACGGCGGCGAACACGCCCCCCGTACTGACCCAACGCCAGCGCGCCCGGGCCCGGCAGGGACCATAGCGATAAACCATGGAGAAGGCGGTGGCGGCGAGGCCCAGGATCACCAGCCAGCGCAGCGGCAGCCAGATTACCGCGAACTCCGACAGGCCCGCGCCCTCAAGATACAGCGGCACGGCCACCAGAATGGCGCTGACCAGGGTGAGGAAGACCAGCAGACCCAGGGTGAAGACGTAGGTGAAGGCGGTCTTCACGACGTAGCTTCGCTTTTCGGCCTCGTCATAGGCGATGTTCAGGCCGTCGAAGAGGGCCTTCATCCCGGCGTTCGCGCTCCAGACCGAGAGCAGCAGGCTGATGAGGAAGGCCACGCTGAGGGAGGCGGTGGGACGGTTGGCCAGGCGCAACATCTGGTCGCCGACGATCTCGATGACCGAGCCCGGGAGCACGACCGCGAACTGGTTGAGTTGGGCCTGGACGGCGGTGACGTCGTTGAACAACCCGTAGAGCGAAACGAAGACGCCGATGGCCGGGAACAGGGCCAGGAGGGTGTAGAAGGTCACGCCGCCGGCCACGGCGGGCAGCCGGTCGCAGGTGATCTCGCGATAGGTGCGCCAGAGCACATCCTTCCAGCCGCGCAGGGGGATGTGGTGCGGGGCGGCGGCCAGACGGCCGCGGCCAGGCTCAGCGGCGTCGAAGGATTCGGGCTCGGCGTGAACCTGGACACTGAGCCCCGGCTTGGGGTCGCGGCGCCCACGCGGCCAGAAGGCGGCCAGGGCGGCGAGCGCCACCCAGGGCGCGGCCTGGAACGCCAAGGGCGCCAGCCGTTCCCTGGTCCACTTCTTCGAGAACGGCCTGCGCACGTCTCCCACCCTCCAGGCGCAAAGCCACCGCTTGAACACCTACCCGCGATAGCCGTTCCGTCCGGCGGAGGCTATCGGCCTGGCAGGCTGACCTCAAGCTGCGCCATGAATGTGGCGCGGCGGCGGTTGCGTGCGACGGAGGCTTGCGGCAACAGGGCGGGATGACCGGTCACGTCGCCGCCCTTTATCGCCACCCGATCAAGGGCTTCACCCCCGAGCGCCTGAACCAGGCGATGCTGAGCGTCGGCCAGCCCTTCCCCTGCGATCGCCTGTGGGCGGTGGAGAACGGGCCCTCGGGCTTCAATCCGCAGGCCCCGGCGTTCATTCCCAAGCAGAAATTCGCCGTCCTGATGGCCATCGCCCATGTCGCCAAGGCCCGCACGGCCTATGACGAGACGACCGGCGTCCTGCGGGCGGTTGCGCAGGGCCAGCCTGACTTCCAGGGCTCGATGGCCGATGAAGCCGGGCGCGCTGGCTTCGCCACCTGGCTCACCGCGCTGCTGGGGGACGAGGTGCGTGGGGAGCTGAGGGTGATCGAGGCGCCCGGCCACCGGTTCATGGACCACCCGCTGGGCCACGTCTCCATCATCAACCTGGCCAGCCTGCGCGACCTCGAACAGAAGATCGGCCGGCCGCTGGATCCCTTGAGGTTCCGCGCCAACCTCTACGTCGAGGGCTGGGAGCCCTGGGCGGAGATGGCGTGGGCGGGCCGCGAACTAATGCTGGGGTTCGCGCGCGCCAAGGTGTTCAAGCCGATCATTCGCTGCGCCGCCACCCACGTGGACCCGGAGACCGCCGAGCGCGACATGGATGTGGTGAAGGCCCTGTTCGACAACTACGGCCACATGTTCTGCGGCATCTACATGCACGTCACCGACGGCGGCCAGATCACCGTGGGCGACGCCTGCACCGCCCCCCAGATGGAGCCTGCCCGATGAGCCTGACCCTGTTGCAGGCCTGGCAGGGCGCCAAGCAGCGCCTGGAGGCCGCGGGCCTGGACGGCCCGGTGATCGAGGCCCGCCTGCTGGTGGAGGCCGCCGCCGACGCCACCCGCGCCGATATCGTCACCACCCCCTATCGCGAACTGACCCCCGAGCAGGAGGCGACGCTCGCCGACTACCTGCAGCGGCGCGAACGCCGCGAACCGGTGAGCCACATCCTGGGGCGCAAGGGGTTCTGGAAGATCATGCTGTCGGTGACGCCTGACGTGCTCACCCCGCGACCGGACACCGAGACCATCATGGACGCCGTCCTGCCGGCCTTCCCGGAGGAGATGGCCTTCTCGGTCCTGGACCTGGGGGTTGGGTCGGGCGCGATCATCCTGGCGATCCTCTCCGAGCGCCCGGCCGCCAAGGGACTGGGGATCGACGTCTCGGAAGAAGCCCTGGCGGTGGCGCGCGAGAACGCCGCCAACCTGGGCCTGGCCGACCGCCTGGCCCTGCTCCGGAGCGACTGGACCGCGGGGCTGGGGGACGCGAGCTTTGACCTCGTGGTCTCCAATCCACCCTATATCGCCACGCACGTGATCGAGACCTTGGAGCCGGAGGTCCGTGACCACGAACCCCGCCTCGCCCTGGACGGCGGAGCCGACGGCCTGGACCACTACCGCCTGCTGGCGCCGGAGATTCTGCGGGTGCTCAAGCCGGGCGGGATGTTCGCCGTGGAGATCGGCTACGACCAGAAACAGGCGGTCGAGGCGTTGTTCCGAGCGGCCGGCGCGCAGGGGGTGACGACCATCCCCGACCTGTCCACGCGCGATCGCGTTGTCATCGGCACGAAAAATCCCTTGGAAACTCGGGGCTGAATCGGTAGATCAGATACCTGTCTCCACCCAATTCGTCGGCGCCCGGGGTTCGGCCTCCTGAAAAGCAGGAATCGAGCACCACACCGACAGGCGCGGCTTTAAGTGGCGCTCGCCTCAAGTCAGGGCGGAAGACGGGGAAACACTTACGTCTTCAACACGAATTCTCGGGTCCTCAAGGACCTGAGCAAGACGAAAAGGCAAGCCCGCGCAATCCTGGCATGAGCTGGAGCGCCGGCGGAACGGTTAGCGAATAATGAGAGATTTCAAGGGTATGAAGCGTCAGCGCGGTCGCAATCGCGGCGGCGGTGGTGGCGGGGGCGGCGGCAAGCCCCAGCAGCAGAACGCCAACCGGGCGTTCGATTCCAACGGGCCGGAAGGCTCGAAGGTCCGCGGCAACGCCCAGCACGTCTTCGAAAAATACCAGCAGTTGGCGCGAGACGCCTCCACGGCCGGGGACCGGGTCCTCGCCGAGAACTACCTGCAGCACGCAGAACACTATTTCCGGGTCGTCCGCGCCATGCAGCCGACCCGTGCGGCCAGCGAGATTCTGGGCCGTGACCAGTTTTCCTCCGGCTTCGACATCGACTTCGAGGACGAGAGCGGCGCCCAGGCCGCGGCCCAGGCTGACGCCGACGCCGCCGAGAAGGCCGACAAGGAAGAGGCCAGCGGCGAGATCGGCGCCGAGCCGACCGAAGCCCGCAGCAACAACGGATGGCAGGACCGCCCCCAGAACGAGACTCGCAGCCGCGACGACCGGCCCCGGGACCAGGACCGCAATCGCGACGATCGCCCGCGCGGCGACCGCCAGGACCGCAACGACCGTCCGCGTGACGATCGCCCCCGGGACGACCGGCCCCGCGACGAGAACCGCAGCCGCGACGACCGTCCGCGCGACGACCGGCCCAGGGATGACCGCCCCCGGGACGACCGTCCCCGCGAGGATCGCCCTCAGGCCGAGAATCGCAATCGCGACGACCGGCCCCGTGACGACCGTCCGCGCCGCGACCGCTGGCGCGACCGTGATGACCGGCCGCCGCGCGAGGAGCGTCCGGAGCGCGACCCGCTGGCCGTGGTCGAACCCCAGGCCGCGCCGCTGGTGCCGCCCGAGACCCACAGCTCTCCGGTGCTGCGCGATGACGACGGCGGCGAGAGCCACGCCCCGGCCTTCCTGAAGGCCCCCACCACCCCGCGGGCGCCGCGCGCGCCCAAGGCGGAAACCCCGCCGGCCGCCGCGTCCACCGACGATGCGCCCGCCAAGCCCAAGCGTCGCCGCGCCCCGCGCAGCTTCGAGGGCGGCGAAGGCGGACCCCCGTCCGAGACTGAAGACGCATAGGACCAGGGCTTGGGCCGGGATCGATGATCCCGGCCTTCGCATTTGGGCCTCACCTCCCCATATTCCGCTGGTTGCGGGAAACCGCGCGGACGGGTAGCCAGAACGCATGGGAACCGAGTGCCACCACGAGGACGGCGCGCATCCGGGCATCAAGGGTGTGGACCTGCGCCATGCCCTGGTGGCGGCTGAGACCCGCTGCGCCGAGACCCAGGAGCGGCTGACCACCCCGCGACGCCGGGTCCTGGAGCTCCTGCTGGAAGCCAACGGCCCCCTGAAGGCCTATGATCTGATCGCCGCCTTCGGCGCGCATGGGGAACCGGCCAAGCCTCCCACCGTCTACCGCGCCCTGGAATTCCTCGAGCGCCTGGGCTTCGCCCACCGCATCGAGAGCCTGAACGCCTATGTCCCCTGCCGCCGCGACGACCAGGGACACCGGGCCGCCTTCCTGATCTGCGAATGCTGTGGGGCGGCCGAGGAGTTCGAACCTGACCTCGACGCCCAGATCGCCGCGGCCGCACCCGCGGGCTACGCCGTGCGGGTGGTGACGCTGGAGGCGCGCGGGCTTTGCCTGGCCTGCCAGTAGGTCACGGTCGCAACCGCGCCATCGCCACGGAGTCGGCATAGGCGCCGTCGCGCCAGGCGTAGTTCCGGAACACGCCTTCCCGCTCGAAGCCGAAGCGCTCGTAGAGCGCGATAGCGCGAGTGTTGTCGGACCAGACGTTCAGCTCCAGCCGCGCCAGGTTCAGCCAGTTATCGGCCTGGCCGACGATGGCCGCCATCATGGCCGAGCCCGCCCCGCGTCCGGCATAGGCGTCGTGCACGGCCATGCCGATGGACCCGGCGTGGACGCGCCGGTTCTCGAAGCGGTTGAGGCTGGCCGAGCCGATCGCCTTGCCGTCGATCACCGCCACCAGATGCAGGTCTCCAGGCGCACCTGAGGCGGCGCGCCTCTGGCGGGCGTCGAGGCTGACGAAGGGCATCTGCAGGGTGCCCCAGATGGCGCGGGGCTGGTTCAGCAGCTCGGTGATGTCGGCCATGTCCGCAGGCTCTCGAGCCCGGATCAGGATGTCGCTCATGTCTCTCTCCAAAAGGTCGGCGGAGAGGGCCATGAAAAAAGCCCCGTCCGTCGCCGGCGGGGCTGGTGATCTGCGGTGTGGTACGAAACCTAGCGCACAGCAGTTCTCGCCAGCCCGGACGGGGCGGTGCAAAGCTGCATATGGGCCGCTAGGTTGCGCATGGCCCAAGATTAGCGAGTCGCAGGCGCGGCTGGAACCCATGATCGAAGTCACCCCCGATATCACTCTGAACGACGACGAGGTCCAGGAGCGGTTCATCCGCGCCGCGGGTCCGGGCGGTCAGAACGTCAACAAGGTGTCGACGGCCGTGGAACTGCGCTTTGATGTGCGCGGCTCGCCGTCCCTGCCCAACGACGTGGCCATTCGCCTGATGAAGCTGGGGGGCCGCAAGGTGACCCTGGACGGGGTGCTAGTGCTGGTGGCCATGACCCACCGCACCCAGGAGCGGAACCGGGCCGACGCCCTGGCCCGCCTGCTGGACCTGATCCGCCAGGCGGCCGAACCACCGCCGCCGCCGCGCAAGAAGACCAAGGTCAGCAAGGCGGCCAAGGCGCGGCGCGTGGACTCCAAGGTCAAGCGCGGCGGGGTCAAGGCGACGCGGGGGAAGGTACGCGGCGACGACTAGGGTCATGGACCCACGAACCCCCTTGGCGCGGCCCCCTCCCCTTGCCTATGGTGCGCCGGTCATGACCCCCGCACGTCTTCTCCTGATCTCCGCCGCCCTCGTTGGGCTTTCGGCCTGCGCCACCACAGCTCCGCTGGGTCCGCCGCCGCCACCCCCGCCGGGGTCCGGCGGTCCGCCGTCGGCCGGCGTCTTCCGTCCGGGCGACTTCGCCTGGTCGGCGGTTCCGGGCCGAGGCCGGATCGATGGGCGCATGACCTTCCGCAGCGGCGTAGCGCGCTACACCTGCGCGGGCGCCGGCGTGGTGCTGACGCCGGAGACGCTGTGGACGCGCCGGCGGATGACCATTCTCTACAACTCGCCCGACCACTCGGCCTTGCCGGCCGAACAGGTGCGCGCGCGCACGCCGTCGGCCCCCAACGGCGACTATTCGGCCTTTGTCCGCCGCACCACCTGCGACGCGTCGGATCGCTTCAACTTCCAGGGCCTGGCGAACGGCGCCTGGTTCGTGATTACGGTCGCCAAGCCCGTCGGCGGCAGTGGTCCGGACATGGCGATCATGCGCCGCGTGGAGATCCGCGCGGGCCGGCCAGTGGCGATCGAACTGTAAAGACCCGCTCATCCCCGCGACCGATCTTCGGCGGCGCGAAGCAGCCAATGCGGGACCCAGGTCGTAGGTCACGACCTGGGCCAGCTATGCTGAAGATAAGCCGCAAGCGGCTTCTAGAAGCGCGCGGCGCCGCGCTTCTCGGGTTCGGCCATCTCGGAATCGAGCATGTCGGCCACGCGCAGCATGAATTCCTGACGACGCGCGGCGGCCGCGACCGGATCGGGCGTATTCTTCACCGCCTGGGAGGCGTCCTTGCGGGCTTCCGAGCGCAGGCGTTCGATGACCGCCGCCAAGTGGCCCTCGGCCTTACGGGCGTCCATCAGGGCGGCGTGCGAGCGGGTCTCCGTGATGCGCTTGTTCAGCTGGGCCTCGATGTCCGAGCCGGCCTCGACCCGCGACGCCATGGTGGCGAAATCGCGGACGTACATCTGGATGAATTGTTCCTCGGGCATAGCGCCGACTCCTTACTGGTCTGGGAAAACGCGCGAACGTTCGCAGACGCGAACAGCAGGGGCGCGATCAGTCATAAGCCCCTTTAGCACAGATTGGCGGCTTTTGCCGAACTAACCCATTACCGGGGCGTTAACTCCAGCGGGACGGTTACCCCAAGGGAGACTTGATGCGCAAACTCATCACTATCGGCCTGGCGGCCATATCCTTGGCCGCCGCCGCCGGCGTTAGCACGGCTTCGGCCCAACCCCGACCTTACGGCGACCTCGACCGCGACGGCGTTCCGAACCGGTACGACCGCGACCGCGACGGAGACGGCATCCGCAACCGCAATGACCGGGACCGCGACAACGACGGTATTCACAATCGCTACGACCGGGACCGCGACAACGACGGCATTCGCAATCGTAATGACCGCTATGACAACCGCTATGGCCGCTGGGACCACCGGTGGGGCCGCCAGCCGGCTCCGCCACCGCGCCACTGGCGTCATTCCAACAGCTGGTACGGGCATGTCCGCGCCTGCCAGATTCGCTACCGCAGCTACAACCCGGCCCGGGACATGTACTTCACGGGTCGCGTCTGGACCCGCTGCAGGCTCTAGGCTGGTCTGACCCGCAGTAAAATCAGGTCCCGCTCAGCAATGAGCGGGACCCTTTTACGTTAGTGCACTTTCGCCTTGCCGATCTGCAGGCCTTCGTCCGTGGCGCCGACCTCGATCACCGAGCCGTCCTGGAAGTCCCCGGCCAGGAGCTTCTTGGCGATGGGGTCGATCAGCTCCTTCTGGATCACCCGCTTGAGCGGCCGAGCCCCATAGACCGGGTCGTAGCCGCGATCGGCGATCCAGTGATTGGCCGCAGTGTCCAGGGTGATGGACATCCGGCGGGCGGCCAGCAGCTTCTCCACCCGCTGCATCTGGATACCAACGATGTTGTCCATCTCCGACCGGCCCAGCCGCTTGAAGAGGATGATCTCGTCAATCCGGTTCAGGAACTCAGGCCGGAAGTGGCGGCGCACGACGTCCATGACCATGGGCCGGACCTCCTCGACATCCTCGCCCTCCGACTGGCCGGCCAGGAATTCCGAGCCAAGGTTGGAGGTCATGATCAGGATGGTGTTGCGGAAGTCGACCGTGCGGCCCTGGCCGTCGGTCAAACGGCCGTCGTCCAGCACCTGCAGCAGGATATTGAAGACGTCGGGGTGGGCCTTCTCCACCTCGTCGAACAGCACGACCTGATAGGGCCTGCGGCGCACCGCCTCGGTGAGCGCCCCGCCCTCGTCGTAGCCAACATAGCCGGGGGGCGCGCCGATCATGCGGCTGACCGAGTGCTTCTCCATGTACTCGCTCATGTCCATCCGGGTGATGGCGGCCTCGTCGTCGAACATGAATTCGGCCAGAGCCTTGGTGAGCTCGGTCTTGCCCACGCCGGTCGGGCCGAGGAACAGGAACGAGCCGATGGGCCGGGCCGGATCCTGCAGCCCTGCGCGGGCGCGGCGGACGGCGTCGGAGACGGCGACCAGGGCCTCCTCCTGACCGACCACGCGGCCCCTCAGGGCGTCTTCCATCGCCAGCAGCTTCTCGCGTTCGCCCTCGAGCATCTTCTCGACGGGGACCCCGGTCCAGCGGCTGACCACGGCGGCGATCTGCTCGGCGTCCACCACCTCGGGACTGACGGCGTCGGTGGGCTCCTTGGCCTCCTCCTCGGCCAAGCGGCGTTCGAGGCCCGGGATTTCGCCATAGGCGATCTCCGAGGCGCGCTGCAGGTCGCCCCGGCGCTGGGCGGCGACAAGCTCGGCGCGCAGGCGGTCGACGGCCTCGCGGAGCTGGGCGGACTGGCCGACCTTCTCCTTCTCGGCGCGCCATTTGGCGGTCATCTCCTGGGACTCGGATTCAAGCTCGGAGAGTTCCTCCTCGAGCTTTTCCAGGCGGTGCTTGGAAGCCGCGTCGGTCTCCTTGGTCAGGGCCTCGCGCTCGATCTTCAGCTGCACGACGCGGCGGTCGATCTCGTCGAGTTCCTCGGGCTTGCTGTCGACCGCCATGCGCACGCGGCTGCCGGCCTCGTCAATCAGGTCGATGGCCTTGTCGGGCAGGAAGCGGTCGGTGATGTAGCGGTGCGACAGGGTGGCGGCGGCCACGATGGCGCTGTCGGAAATCCGCACCCCGTGGTGCAGCTCGTACTTCTCCTTGAGGCCGCGCAGGATGGAGACGGTATCCTCCACCGTGGGCTCGTCGACAAAGACTGGCTGGAAGCGGCGCGCGAGCGCCGGGTCCTTCTCCACGTGCTTACGGTATTCATCGAGGGTGGTGGCGCCGACGCAGTGCAGCTCGCCCCGCGCCAGGGCCGGCTTAAGCAGGTTGGAGGCGTCCATCGCCCCGTCGCTCTTCCCCGCGCCCACCAGGGTGTGCATCTCGTCGATGAACAGGATGATCGAGCCCTCGGCGGCGATCACCTCGTTGAGCACCGCCTTCAGGCGCTCCTCGAACTCGCCGCGGTACTTCGCCCCAGCGATCAGGGCGCCCATGTCGAGGGACAAGAGCTTCTTGTCCTTCAGGCCTTCGGGGACGTCGCCGTTGATGATGCGCAGGGCCAGGCCCTCGACGATGGCGGTCTTGCCCACGCCGGGTTCGCCGATCAGCACGGGGTTGTTCTTGGTGCGGCGCTGCAGCACCTGGATGGTGCGGCGGATCTCCTCGTCGCGGCCGATCACCGGGTCGAGCTTGCCGTCACGGGCCGCCTGGGTCAGGTCACGGGCGTAGCGCTTGAGGGCGTCATAGCCTTCCTCGGCCGAAGCGCTATCGGCCGTGCGGCCCTTGCGGACCGCCTTGGCGGCTTCCTCAAGGCCAGGCGCCGTGGCGCCGGCGGACGACAGGGCCTTGCCCGCCTCCCCGCCTTCCTTGGCGATGGCGATCAGCAGGCGTTCGGTGGTGACGAAGGCGTCGCCGGCCGCCTTGGCGCCGCTCTCGGCCTCGGCGAAGACTCGGGCCGTCTCAGGGGCCATGTAGATCTGGCCCGAGCCGCCCTCCACGCGGGGACGCTTGGAGAGCAGTGTGTCAGTCGCCGGTTCGACGACATCGGGCCGCCCGCCGGCGCTCTCGATGAGGGCGCGGGAGAGGCCGTCCTTCTCCTCAAGCAGAACCTTGAGCAGGTGTTCGGGCGCGAGCTGCTGGTGCCCCCTGGCCATGGCCAGGCTCTGGGCGGACTGGATCGCCTGTTTGGCGCGGTCGGAATAGAGGTCGATATTCATGAGGTCCCCTCGTAAGGCGGATTAGCGGGGCCGCCTTGATCAAGCGCAACCTCCACGGCCTCGATGTAGGTGTGGCCCTTTCGCCACACAAGCGTGGCGGCCGGAAAAGTTAGGGCCGGCCGGCGGCCTGGAGCCGGAGCGCCGCATTCTCGGCCTCCAGCGCCTCGAGCCGCTCGCGCATGGGTCCCAGCACCATCTCGATCTCCGGGCCGGTGAAGCGCCGGGTAATGTGTTGCGGACAGTTCCAGTCGAAGGCTTCCAGCTTCAGCACGAACGCCCGCTCCGGGCGTCCCTTGTAGCTGGGGTCGGTCAGGCGCGCGGCCAGCTCAGGATCGGCGGCCAGGTCGCGGACCTCCATGTGGGCCAGGATCTTGAGCCGCGCCTGGTTGGGATAGTCCATCAGGATCAGGGCGACCCGGTCGTCGGCGACGACATTGCCCAGGCTGATATACTGGCGGTTCCCGCGATAGTCGGCGAAGCCCAGGGTGGTCTCGTCCAGCACCCGCAGGAAACCCCGCGGGCCGCCGCGATGCTGCACATAGGGCCAGCCACTCTCCGACACGCTGGCAAGGTAGAAGCTGTCGCGCTCGCTAATGAAGGCCGCTTCATTTTCGGTGAACCGGTCGGAGGTCCGCTCGCCCTCGAACCGTTCCCAGATCTTGCGGGCGCCATTGGCCGCCTGGGCCGACTGCACGCTGGGGGTGGCGAGCCGGTCGAGGTAGTCGTAGGCCATGGCGTCAGCTCCGAAGCAGGCTTGCTAGATCATGCCGCCAACCTCCGATGACAACCCTGATGTCTAGGCCCGCGGTTTCTCCAGCAGAACAAACCAGGTGTGGTTGAACATGCCCTCGTCGATGACCTGGAACCCCGCGTTCGCGGCGAGGGCCCGCCACCGCGCCTTGCTGGTGAGGAACAGGGACAAGACGTTGCCAACGGCGAACATGGCGAGGCCTGGAACCCAGACCGCCATCAGGAACCGGCCGCCCGGCCTGAGCACACGCAGGGTTTCCGAAAGGGCGCCGGCCTTCCCACTCCCCAGGTGATCATAGACGTGGGTGCTGACGGCGGCGTCGAAGTGGTTGTCGGCGAAGGCCATGGCGGTCAGGTCGCCGCTCACGATGTCGACTCGCCCGGTGAGGTCGGCGACCTTCAGGTTGTTGTCCAGCAGGGCCCGACCGCCGCCGTCGATATAGCCGGCGTCGAAGCGGTCGAAGGCCACCACCCGCCCCGACTTCAGGGTGCGGGCGAGGGCGATGGTGGTCCGCCCGCTGCCGCAACCGGCGTCGAGCACGAGGTCATGGTCGCTCGACAACAGGTCCACCATGGGCAGGACCACGTGGTCGGTGCGGCGGAAGCCGCGCATCACCGCATTGCCCACCAGCAGGAGAGCCGAGAGACCCACGAGGGCGAAGGCCAGGGGCCAGGTTCCCGGCCGCGTCAGCTGCAGAAGGACGGCGGCGGCCAGTGTGATGAGGGCGGCGATGGCCAGCCCGTTCATCCAGCCCGGCCCCCAGCCGAAGTCGTAAGCCCGCGCCGAACGCGCCGCACCTGTCAGCCGAGGGAGCCGGTTGCTCAGACCCGAGACAAAGAGGGTGCTGAGTACGACCACCCCGCCGACGATGTGGAAGCCGGCGAACAGCAAGAGGGAATTCGACACCACCGCCAGCCTGGGGGCGAAGACCATCAAGGCCAGGCCGGCGGCGACGCCGACCACGGCCATCAGCCACATGTGTCCGTGAGGGTTTCGATTGGCGTGTTCAGCAGCCATGGGTGGGCTCCATCGGATTGGCGTGGGCCTTGCGCAGCCCCGCCCTGGCCCTAACCTCTAGCGTTAGTCCGGCCCGTCCGGGCCGGACACGGCCCAAGGATTGTCCAGTTTCCGGACATGGCGCGCGCGTTGTCCGGCGCGGAGGTGGTCTTGATGGATTTCGCAGACAGCCGGCCGATCCAGCGCACCAAGGCGGCGCTCTTCGACGCCTTCGTCGAGCTGGTCCTGGAGCGCCGCTACGACCAACTCAGGGTGGCCGACATCATCGCCCGCGCCGGGGTCGGCCGCTCAACCTTCTACGAGCACTATGAGGGCAAGGACGACCTGCTGAAGGCGGGGCTGTCGGGGCCCTTCGGGGTCCTGGCCGACATGCTCGGGCCGCAGCACGACGACGCGCGCCTGCTGGCGGTGGTGGAGCACTTCTGGGAGAACCGGCGGGTGGGCGCCGTCCTTTTCGCGGCGCCGACCCGGCCGCTGCTGGCCAAGACGCTGGCCGGTCTCATCGAGGCGCGGCTGCGGGCCCGGCCGGAGATCCGGAACCCAACTCTTCTCGCGGCCCAGCTGGCCGGGGGACAGTTGGGCCTGTTGAGCACCTGGCTCGCGGGCCACACGCCGGCCACCCCGGAGGCGGTCGTCGAAATGCTCTACGCCGCGGCTCAGGCCGTGCCGCCAGCCTAGGCTTACTGCCGCGCCATCTCCGCCTCGCCCAGCAGCTCGCCGTCCAGGTCCTGGTCGGCGTCCATGGTGACGACGACGCGCCGCAGCTTGCCGGTGAAGGTGAAGGGGGCGGCATAGGGGGCGACGGGGCTGCCCCGGTCGCGGCCGATATCCAGGCCCGACCAGGAGATGAAGGTGGCGAAGCCGATATGGGTCTTCACCTCGCCGGCCACGCGCCCGTCGATCGCCAGGGTGAAGGTGCGGCCGTCGGAGCCCTGGCGGCAGCGCAGGGCGAGCTTGCGCAGACCTGGCGCGATGGGCTCGGCGGAGCTGACCGTCGCCAAGGCGCCACCGACGTTCAGGGTGTGATGCAGCCGGCCGTCCTGGACATAGAAGGAGTACCCGCAGGTGGCGTCGCCGTGGGCCAGCAGCACCCCGTCCGCGCCGCCCGGCGGGATCACCGCCTCGGCCTCGATGACGTAGGAGCGGCTGCGCACGTCCGGCGCCACGTCGGCGGGCAGGTGGCCCATGCCGGGGTGGAAGACGAAGCGTTTGCGGGCGCCGTGATAACGCAGGGCGTTCTCGGCGAAGCGGGGGCCAAAGCGGTCATCGAGCGGCAGGACCTTGTAGGTCTCGGCGGCCTTCCACCACTCGGCCACCAGGGCGGCCAGCTTTTCCGGCTCGGCGGCGGCGAGGTCGCGGGTCTCCGAGAAGTCGGCGTCGAGGCGGTAGAGCTCCCAGACATCGGTGTCGAAGGGCGTGCCGGGCGGGTGGAAGGCCACGGCCTTCCAGCCGTCCTTCCAGAGGCCGCGGTGGCCGAACATCTCGAAGTGCTGGGACTTGGCCTTGCTGGGAACCGAGGGGTCCTTAAGGGAGGCGGCGAAGCTGACGCCCTCCAGCGGCATCTGTGGGACCCCGGCGATAACCTGCGGCGGCTCCAGGCCCAGGATGTCCAGCAGGGTGGGCGTGAAGTCGCTGACATGAGCGAACTGGGTCCGCAGCTCGCCGCGCGCGGCCAGGCCGTTCTTCCAGGAGATCACCAGGGGATCGCGGATACCGCCGCCGTGGGTGTTCTGCTTATAGCGGCGCAGGGGGGTGTTGGAGGCCATGGCCCAGCCCTGCGGGAAGTTGGAATGACTGTCGGGCCCGCCGATGTCGTCGATCCGGGCCAGCTTCTCGGCCATAGGCTCGAACTTCAGATTGTAGGAGCCCATGGCGTTGACCATGCCCAGGGGCCCACCCTCCTGGCTGGCGCCATTGTCGGACATGACCACGATCAGGGTGTCGTCCTTGATGCCGGCCTCCTCCAGGAAGGCCACCAGCCGGGCGAGATGCCGGTCGGCGTGGTCGAGCATGCCGGCAAACGCGCTCTGCAGGCGGGTGAAGACCCGCTTGTCGTCCGGCAGGCAGTCGTCCCAGGCGCGGATGCCGTCGTTGCGGTCGGGCATGACGGTGTCAGGCGGCACGATGCCCATCGCCGTCTGGCGGGCCAGGCGCTGCTCGCGCTCCACGTCCCAACCGTGCTCGAAGACCGGGTCGTACTGACGGATGATGTGCTGCGGCGCCTGGTGCGGGGCGTGGCAGGCGGCGGGCGCCAGCCACAGCAGCCAGGGCTTGTCCGGGGCATCGGCCTGGTGGTCGGCGATGAAGCGGATCGACTGGTCCACCAGGTCGGCGGTCAGGTGATAGCCCTCGGCATAGCTCGTGGGCTGCTCGATGGGGGTGTTGTCGCGCACCAGCTCGGGCGCGAACTGGTCGGTCTCGGCGTCCATGAAGCCGTAGAAGCGGTCGAAGCCGCGCCCAAGGGGCCAGCCGTCGAAAGGACCCGAAGGGCCGGTCTCGGTCAGGGGCGTCGCGTGCCACTTGCCCACCATGTAGGTGGAATAGCCGTGCGGTTTGAGCATCTCCGGCAGGGTCCCGGCCTCGCGGGCGATCTTGCCGCGATAGCCCGGGAAGCCTGAGTCGAAGTTCGAGAGGCAGCCCATTCCCACCGAGTGGTGGTTCCGGCCGGTCAGCAGCGCCGCCCGCGTGGTGGAGCACATGGCCGTGGTGTGGAAGCCGGTATAGCGCAGGCCGTCGGCGGCGAGCGCATCGATGGTGGGCGTCTTGATCGGCGAGCCGTAGCAGCCGAAGTCGGAGAACCCGACATCGTCGAATAGAACGACCAGGATGTTGGGCGCGCCTTTCGGCGGCGTAGGCTGCGGCGGCCAGTAGGGCGTGGAGTCCGCCAGGGTCGCCCCGATCTTCGCCGCCATCGCATCCTCCGGAAAACTATTGGCAGAAGAGATGCCAGTTTTTCCGGAGGACGGGAAGAGGCCCTGCTCGCCTTACTTCTGGGTCGCGTAGAGCTTCACCACCGAATGCAGGAAATCCCGGCCCTCATAGAGGGAGCGGACCCGGATGCGCTCGTTCAGACCGTGGGTCCCGCCGCCATCCGGATCGCCGAACATGCCTGAGAGACCGTAGCTGGGGATGCCGGCGGCGTTGGTGAAGCGGCTGTCCGTGGCCCCGGTGCTCATGGTCGGCACCAGGGGAACGCCCGGCCACATCTGGTTGGAGACCTGCTCGATGGGACCCAGGATCGCGCGGGTCAGCGGCGGCGGCGGCGAGACGGGGCTGGGGACGCCCACCATGGTGACGGCGATCTTGTCGTCGGCGAACACCTTCACCAGCTGGGCCTTCACCGATTCCAGGCTCTCACCCGGCAGGATGCGGCAGTTCACATTGGCCTGCGCCCGCTGCGGCAAGGCATTGGGGGCGTGGCCGGCGTCGACCATGGTGGCCACGCAGGTGGTGCGCATCATGGAATTGCGGCTGGCGTCCTTGATCACCTGCGCGATGGCCGCGGCGTTGGTGGGATCCTTGGCGACGGCCGCCATGGCCGCGCCCGAGGCGCCGCCCTCGATCATCGACATCTTCTCGAAGTGGTTCTTCGTGGCGTCGTTCAGCCGAATGGGGAAGTCATAGGCGGCCAGCCGGTCGATGGCGGCGGCCAGGTGGTAGATGGCGTTGTCCTTCGACGGCCGCGAGGAGTGGCCGCCGGGGTTGGTCGTGACCAGGGTGAAGTCCTGATAGACCTTCTCCCCGGCCTGGACGCCGAGGAACTGGCGATTGCCCTCCGCGTCGAGCCGCCCGCCCGCGCCCTCGTTCAGGGCGAACTGCGCCTCCATCAGCGGGCGATGGTGCTTCAGGAGCCACTCGACCCCGTCGAAGGTGTCCGACGTCTCCTCGCCGCAGGTCAGGACCAGGCGCAGGCCGCGCCGCGGCTTGAAGCCCTCGGCCTTGTAGCGGATCAGGCTGTCGGTGAAGACCGCCGCCATGGCCTTATCGTCGCTGGCGCCCCGGGCGTAGAAATAGCCGCCCTCCTCGATCAGGGTGAAGGGGTCCCGCTCCCAGTCGGCGCGGTTGGCCTCCACGACGTCGAGGTGGGCCAGCAGCATGATCGGCTTCAGCTTTGCATCCGTCCCGGCCAGGGTGGCGACGAGGTTGCCGTCCTTGGGACGCTCGGCGGGGACTAGGACCTGGACGTCCTTGTCGGCGTAACCGGCGGCCTTCAGGCGCGCGCCCATCTTCTCGGCGGCGGCGGTGCAGCTGCCTACTGAGAGCGTGGTGTTGGTCTCCACCAGCTCCTTGTAGAGCGCACGGAAGGCGACCTGGTCGGGCCGGGTCTGGGCCTGGGCCGCGGAGGCCGAAAGGGTCGCGGCGCCGAGCGCGGCGAGGAGGACGGTGCGGATCATGTGAAGGCCCCAATCGACTGTTGGGCGGGACCCTAGGCAGGGGCGTCACGGGGAGCAAGGATGTGACGGCGCCCAATGCTGCCGTATCGTGGGTTGCGCGCTGGAGAAGCGTCTCATGACCGTGGATGATTTCTTCGCGAGGCATCCCGAAGCTCGCGCCGTTCATGAGGCCGTCCAGGCCGCCGTGGAGGCCATCGGCCCGGCGCGGGTGCGGGTCGGGAAGAGTCAGGTGGGCTTTTCTCGCGCACATCCCTTCGCCGCGACCTGGCGGCCGGAACAGTACCTGAGGCGAGCAAGAGCGCCGCTCGTCCTGTCGGTCTATTTGCGGCGACGAGACGCCTCACTGCGCTGGAAGGAGGTCGTGGAGCCCAGGCCCGGCCGCTTCACGCACCATCTAGAACTCTCATCCGCGCAGGAGGTCGATGACTTCGTGCGGGCGCGTCTGGCGGAGGCCTGGAAGGAGGCCGGCTAGGTCAGTTCAGCGACGCCTTCTTCACCGGCGCAGACGGCAGGGGGGCGATGTTGACGCCTTCTTCCTTGAGGTCGCGGACCTCGGCGGGGGTGGCTTCGCCGTAGATGCCGCGGTTCTCGGACTTGCCGGCGTGGATGGCGCGGGCCTCGTCGGCGAAGGTGTCGCCGACATAGTCGAAGTTGTCCTCGACGTGCTGACGTACCTCGGCCATCGCCTGCATCATGACTTCGCGGGCGGCCGGCGTCATGTCTGGGGTGTTGCGCTTCGTGCCGGCCACCATGGGGGCCATGATCTGTTTGGTGACGGCGGTCGAGCCGCAGGTCGGGCAGCCGATCTGGCCGGCGTCGGCCTGGGCGTCATAGTCCTCCGACGAGCCGAACCAGCCCTCGAATTCGTGGGCGTGGTCGCAGGCGAGCGCATAGCGGATCATGCGAGGGCCGCCGGTGGGGCGAAGGCCCGAGCGTTGGCGAGCGCCGGGATCGCGGAACGCGCCTTGCCGACGGCGGCGAGGTCGAGGTCCACCACCAGGACGCCGGGCTCGTCATGGGCCAGTTCGCCGAGAATCTCGCCCCAGGGGGCGATGGCGAGGGTGTGGCCCCAGGTGCCGCGGCGGTCCTCGTGGAAGCCGCCCTGGGCCGGCGCCAGCACGAAGCTGCCGGTCTCGATGGCCCGGGCGCGCAACAGGATCTCCCAGTGCGCCTCGCCCGTCGGCCGGGTGAAGGCGGCCGGGACCATCATCACCTGGGCGCCGGCCAGGGCGAGGGCCCGATAGACCGCCGGGAAGCGCATGTCGTAGCAGATGGTCAGGCCGAGCGGCGTCTCGCCGGCGAGCGCCGTGACGGCGCGGTCGCCGGGCTCGTAGGTCTCGCTCTCGCGCGCGCTCTCGCCGGTGGGCAGGTCGACGTCGAACATGTGCAGCTTGTCGTAGGTGGCGGTGATCTCACCGTTGGGCGAGATGAGCGCCGCGCGGTTGGCGGCCTTGCCGTCCTCGCGCAGCACCAAAGCCGAGCCGATCAGCAGCCAGACGCCGAGCTCCTTGGCGAGCGCCTGCATGCCGAGGACGACGGGATCCTCGGCCAGCAGCTTGAGCTGCGGCAGCAGGGCCGCCTTGTCCTTCTGCAGGATGTTGCTGGCCTCGGGCGTGGCGATGAAGGTCGCGCCTTTGGCGGCGGCCTCCCGCACCAGCGGCGCGAGGTGGTCGAGCGCCGCGGCGTGGCTGGCGGGGGTCCGGGTCTGGATCAGTCCGACGCGCAAGGTCATGGGCTATCTACAAGCCCGCAACGCCCGGCTTGGCAAGGCTCAAGCGGCCAGCAGGGGGTCCAGCTTGCCGTCCCGCTCCAGGGCCATCATGTCGTCGCAACCGCCGATGTGCTCCTCGCCGATGAAGATCTGCGGGAAGGTGGCGCGGCCGTTGGACCGCTGCATCATTTCCTTTCGCTTCTCCGGGTCGAAGGCGGCCTCGATCTCGGTGAACTCGACGCCCTTCTTCTCCAGCAGGGAGACGGCGCGGACGCAGTAGGGGCAGAAGGGCTTGGTGTAGATGGTGACTTGGGTCATGGCTCCACTAACGCCGAAAGAGGTTGAAGGATCTCATATGGGGGTGTTCGCCGCTTCTTTCACCCTGACCACCACCGCCACGTCGATGCAGGCGGCCCCGGCCTTGAGCAGAGCGCGCGCGCAGCCTTCGAGGGTGGCGCCGGTGGTCATGACGTCATCAATCAGCAGGATTCGCCGGCCCGCCACCTGTTTCGCGCGGCTGGGCGGCACGGCGAAGGCCGCCGCCACATTCCTGCGCCGACCGGAGCCGGACTTGCCGCCCTGTGTCTCCGTGGCGCGCACCCGGGTCAGGGCATCGGGCAGATAGAGCACGCCGGACAGCCGGCTGAGCGGCCGGGCGATCTCGGCGGCCTGGTTATAGCGGCGTCCCAGCAGACGGGTGGGATGCAGCGGCACCGGGGCGATGGCGTGGGCCTCGGCGATCAGGTCGCGCGCCGAGCGGCTGATCCAGCGGGCGAAAAGGGGGGGCCAGATCGGTGCGGTCGGCGTGCTTGAGCTGCAGGATCGGGCCGCGCGAGGCGTCGTCATAGAGGCAGGCGGCCCGGGCCCGGGCGAAGGCGCGGGGCTTGGCCAGGCAGGCGGCGCATCGCACCCCCTCCCCCAGGGAATATTCGAACGGTGTCCCGCAGCCGTCGCAGACCGGGTCGGCGAGGAAGGTGATCTGGCTCCAGCCGGGTGCGGTAAGGCCGGTGGCCAGCGGCCGAGGTCCGTCGTCCAGGGACTGAGGCGGGAACAGGAGGTCCAAAGCGGTCCGCGCGGCGGATTTCATGCGCGGCCCTGGTTTCCACCAGGCCTCCGACACGTCATCTTGCAGGCTCATGTCCGCCCCGCCCCTGCTCTTCGACCGCGCCCAGCTGCGCGCCCGCCTGACCCGCGCCGCGCCCGGCTACGGAAACGCCGACTTCCTCAAGCGCCGCGCGGCGGAGGACGCCGTGGTGCGCCTGGAGGCGATCCTGCGGGAGTTTCCGCGCGCCGTCGACCTCGGGGCCCGCAACGGGGCCTTTCGTGAGGCGCTGAGGGCGAGTGATGCGGCGAGCCGGGTAGGCCTGCTGGTGGAGGCCGACCTCTCGCCGGCCATGCTGGCCGGCCGCGACGGTCCGCGCATCGTCGCCGACGAGGAGCGCCTGCCCTTCGCCTTCGGGTCGCTGGACCTGGTTGTCTCGACCCTGGCCCTGCACTGGACCAATGACGTGGTGGGCGCCCTGATCCAGATCCGGCGGGCCTTGAAGCCGGACGGCCTGTTCATCGGCTCGATGTTCGGCGGGGCGACCCTCACAGAGCTGCGGGCCTCCCTGCTGTCGGCGGAGATCGAGCTGACCGGCGGCGCGGCGAGCCGCATCTCGCCCTTCGCCGACGCCTATGACGCCGCGGGCCTGCTCCAGCGGTCAGGCTTTGCGCTGCCCGTCGTCGACGTGGACCGGGTGACCGTGCGCTATTCCCATCCCATCAAGCTGCTGGCCGACCTGCGGGCCATGGGTGAGACCAGCGTCCTGGCCGATCGCCACCCGCGCGCCCTGACCAAGACCCTGCTGGCGCGAGCGATGGAGATCTATGTCGAGCGATTCGCCGAGCCGGACGGCCGGGCGCCCGCGACCTTCGAGATCCTGACGCTCACCGGCTGGACCCCCGACGCCAGCCAGCAGCAGCCCCTGAAGCCCGGCAGCGCCAAGATGCGGCTGGCCGACGCCCTGGGGACGATCGAACAGCCGCTGCCGCGGGACGAGGACTGAACTTTAGGCGCCAGGTGAAGTTGTTCCGGCGACCCCCAAAACTGGTTCGGTTACCTAACGAGTTTCAGCTTGATCATGGCGTTTCTCCGGTTGCGTTGATCCGGGTTCTATTGCCATCCTGCTGCCACCGTAGTGGCGGCAACAGTGGAGCTTTGGCCCGATGAGACGCGCCGACCGCCTGTTCCAGATCATCCAGATTCTGCGCCGCTCGCGCCGTCCAGTGACCGCCGATGCATTGGCCGAGGAGCTGGAGACCTCCAAGCGCACGGTCTATCGCGATGTGGCCGACCTGATGGCCCAGCGGGTGCCGGTGCGCGGCGAGGCGGGCATCGGCTATGTGCTGGACCAGGGCTATGACCTGCCGCCCCTGATGCTGACGCCTGACGAGATCGAGGCCGCGGTGCTGGGCGCCCAGTGGGTGGCCAGCCGGGGGGACGCGGCGCTCGCCATGGCCGCCCAGGACCTGATCGCCAAGATCAGCGCCGCCATTCCCGAACGCCTGCGGCCCTATATCGACGCCCCGTCCCTGGGCGCCGCCAAGTCGTGGAAGCTCCAGCCCGACGCCATCGACATGGCCCAGGTCCGCGCCCAGATTCACGCCGGCCGCAAGATCGCCATCCACTACAAGGACGAGCAGGGCCGCGACAGCGAGCGCACCATCTGGCCGGTGACCATCGGCTATCACGACACTGTCCGGATGCTGATGGCCTGGTGCGAGATGCGCCAGGACTTCCGCTCCTTCCGCGCCGACCGGGTGACCGGCGCCGAGTTCCTGGAGGACCGCTATCCCGAACGCCCCGCGGTCCTGAGGGCCAAGTGGCGCAGGGTGATGGAGGAGCGGCGCTGCGAGGAGATCGAGAAGTTCAAGGCGCGGGACGCGGCGGCGGAGCGGCCGTAGCCTCCGGCCGCCTCTGCTGATCCAGCGCCACCACCATGTCTGCCCGGCCCGGCATCTCGGCCAGGATATGGCGGGTCAGGCGTTCGTAGTGGGCGATGAAGTCTGCGACCTGGGCGTCGGTCATGGCGCGCTTCAGGTCGCCGCCTTCGCGGGTCAGGCGGGCGCGCAGCTTGGCCTCCTGCTCCTGGCGCCAGGCCAGGACCACCTCGAAGCTGGGCGCCTTCAGCAGGACCAGCAGGTCGATGCGGGCGAAGAGGTCCTGATAGGGGCCGGCGAGGGCGTCATTGACGAAGGTCCGCCAGCGGCCGTCGGGGTCGCGGTCACGCTCCAGGGTGTTGATGGGCGCAGCGATATCAGCCTGCGGAACGGCGCCGACGCACCAACCCTCGAACAGGATGACGTCCACCGGCCCGGCGACAGGCGCGCCCTGGAGCCGTCGGTCGTCGGCCGCCTTGTCGAAGGCGGGCAGCAGGGTCTCGCCCGGGCCGGCCAGGCCATCAAGCACCGCCAGGCCCAGGGCCACATCATGGGTTCCCGGCACACCGCGCGTGGCCAGCAGCGGATGGACCTCGCGCGCCAGATCCTGGCGCTGAGCGCGGGTGAGGTAGAGGTCGTCCAGCGAGAGAGAGGCCACCTTGAGCCCCTTGTCCTCCAGCACGCGACGCAGGACGGCGGTCAGGGTCGACTTGCCGCTGGCCTGGCTCCCACAGACCCCCACGACGAAGCCCGGCGTTCGGGCGTCGGCGACGATCCGCGCGGCCAGGGGCGCGCAGATCGCCAGGGCGGTCTCGGCGAAGTCCGGAGGCAAGCCCTCGGCGGCGATGAAGTCGGAAAGCCAGGCGTCCATGGCGAAGGGTTTAGAGCAACCGCCGCGCAAATTCCCCATCTCCGCGCCTCCCGGCGAAGGCCGGGACCCAGGTCGGAGGTCACACCTCAGGGCCAAGCATTCTGAACGCGGTGGATGCATCTGGGCCCTGGCCTTCGCCGGGGTGAGCGGTTGATTAGCTGATGGCCGTCTCGATGGCGGTGGCGGCCTTGTTCATCAGGTCAAACAGCACGGTCTGGAAGGCGCCGATGGCGGCCACCACCGCCATGCCCAGGACGCCGGCCAGGATCGCGTACTCGATCATGGTGGCCCCGCGATCGTCCCGCAGGAAGGCGATCAGATGAGATCGCGCAGCCAGGCCACCAGCGGCGCATCGGCCGGCGGCATCGGATAGTCGCCGAGTCTTGAGGGTTTCACCCATGCCAGCGCCGCGTGCTCCCTGGCCGTGATCACGCCATCCCATCGACGGCACAGGTAGAGTGGCATCATGAGGTGAAAGGATTCGTAACTGTGGCTGGCGAAGACGAAGGGGGCCAGGCAGGCCTGGGTCACACCGATGCCCAGCTCCTCCTCCAGCTCGCGGATCAGGCACGCTTCCGGGGTCTCGCCGGGCTCGAGCTTGCCGCCGGGAAACTCCCAGAGGCCGGCGAGCGTCTTGCCCTCCGGCCGCTGGGCGATCAGCACGCGGCCGTCGCTATCGATCAGGGCGGCGGCGGCGACAAGCACCATGGGTTTGGGATCGGCCATGGCGCCTGCATCGCGGGCCGGAAGACGAAATGCAACAGCCGGGACGAATGACGCGGGGTGACGGTGGCGTCGCGCGACAGGGCAGGTAGTCTAGACCCAAGGCCCCCTGAGAGGCCCGGGAGACGCCGGTGATCGACCTCTACTATGCCGCCACGCCCAACGGCTGGAAGATCAGCATCATGCTGGAGGAGTGCGGCCTGCCCTATGCCGTGCATCCGGTGAACCTGGGCCGTGGCGAGCAGTTCGCGCCCGACTTTCTGAAGCTCAGCCCCAACAACCGCATCCCGGCCATCGTCGACCAGGACCCGGCCGACGGCGGGGCGCCGATCGGGGTCTTCGAGACCGGCGCCATCCTGGTCTATCTGGCCGAGAAGACCGGCCGCTTCCTGCCCGCCGATGTGAGGAGCCGCTCCAGCGTCATGCAGTGGCTGATGTGGCAGGTGGGTGGGCTGGGGCCGATGCTGGGCCAGAACGGCCACTTCAAGCTCTATGCGCCGGAGAAGATCGCCTACGCCATCGACCGCTACGAGCGGGAGGCCGCGCGCCTGTACGGCGTGCTGGATGGCCAGTTGGGGCGGACAGGCGCCTATGTGGGCGGCGACGACTATTCCATCGCCGACATGGCCTGCTTCCCCTGGCTGATCACCCACAAGGCGCAGGGCTTCACCCTGGACGACTATCCCCATATCAAGCGCTGGTTCGCCACGGTGCGGGCGCGGCCGGGCGTGGTGGCGGGGACCTCGGTGGGCCGGATGGCGCGGCCGGGCGAGATGGACGCCCAGACCAAGCAGAACCTCTTTGGGATCGCCGCCACATGATCGAGTGCTTCTTCGACTGCTCCAGCCCCTGGACCTATCTGGCCTTCCACAACCTGCAGCCGATGGCGGCGGAGCTGGGGGTGGAGATCGACTGGCGGCCGATCCTGGTGGGGGGCATCTTCAACACCGTGAACCCCTCGGTCTATGAGCAGCGGGCCACACCGGTACCGGCCAAGGCGCGCTACATGAAGAAGGACCTGGAGGACTGGGCGCGGCACTCCGGCGTCAGGATCGCCTTCCCGCCCAAGGTCTTCCCGGTGAACAGCGTGAAAGCCATGCGCGGCTGCATATGGCTCGCGCCGCAGGGCAAGCTCGTCGCCTTCGCCGACGCGGTGTTCAGGGCCTACTGGACTGACAACCGCGACATCTCACAGGACGAGGTGCTGGCGGAGATTTGCCACGCCGTCGGGATCGACCCGGCGGACTTCCTCGCAGGCATCGCCGAGCCCGCGGTCAAGGATCAGCTGCGGCTGAACACCGAGGAGGTGATCGCCCGGGGCGGCTTCGGCTCCCCGACCATCTTCGTGAACCGCACCGACATGTACTTCGGCAACGACCGCCTGCCCCTGATCGCCGACGCGGTCGCGGCGCTCAAGGACCACAAAGCATGAGCCGCGAGACCATCCTCGAGCCGGACCTGCCGATCGTCGATCCGCACCATCACCTGTGGGACCGGCCCGCGGCCCTGATGGCCGCCCTGCCACCGCCCAAGCACGGCTTCGAGCACGTGACCCGGCGCGTGCCGCGCTACCTGTTCCCGGAACTGCTGGCCGACATGACCTGCGGCCATAACGTCAAGGCCACCGTCTATATGGAGTGCGGCTCCATGTACCGGCGCAGCGCCACGCCGGCCATGCGGCCCGTCGGCGAGACCGAGTTCGTCAACGGCGTCGCGGCCATGTCAGCCAGCGGCCTCTACGGCGATGTCCTGGCCTGCGCCGGCATCGTCGGCCATGCCGACTGCAATCTCGGCGGGGCGGTGCGCGAGGTGCTGGAGGCCCATATCGCCGCCGGCGGCGGGCGGTTCCGGGGCATCCGCCAGAGCGCGTCGTCCGATCCCGACAAGGACGTGCTGGGGCCGCTGGCCCGGCAGGAGGGCGGCCTCTACATGTCGGCCAAGTTCCGCGAGGGCTTTGCGCAGCTGGCGCCGCTCGGCCTCTCCTTCGACGCCTGGATGCTGGAGCCGCAGCTTCCCGACCTGATCGACCTGGCCCGCGCCTTCCCCGACACCCAGATCATCCTCGACCACGTCGGCACCCCGCTGGGCATCGCCAGCTATGCCGGCAAGCGGGAGGAGCGCTTCCCGATCTGGAAGGCGAACATCCTGGCGCTCGCCGAACTCCCCAATGTGGCGGTGAAGCTGGGGGGCCTGGCGATGGTGTTCCCGGGCTTTTCCTCCTTCATGTCCGACCCGCCGACCTCGTCGGAGGCGCTGGCGGCGGAGTGGAAGCCCTATATCGAAACCTGCATCGAGGCTTTCGGACCTGATCGCGGCATGTTCGAGAGCAACTTCCCGGTCGATATCGGCACCTGCGACTACGACGTGCTGTGGAACGCCTTCAAGGTGCTGGCCAAGGGGGCCTCGGCGGCGGAGAAGACGGCGCTGTTCTCGGGCACGGCCACCAAGATCTACCGTCTCGACCTGTGAGGGAGCTGCTGTTTCAGGGTGCGGTGCGTACCTGGGTTCACCCGGAAACCGTGTCGGTGGGCCGCCTGCCGGCGCGCGCCAGCTTCACGCCCTATGGCGATATGCAGAGCGCCTTGGCGCGCAGGTCCTCCCCCTTTGTCCGCTCCCTGAACGGTGACTGGAAGTTCCAGCTGGTGGACCGGCCCGAGGCGATCCCGGCCGAGTTCGCCGCCCGCGACTTCGACGACGCGGGCTGGGGCGCCCTGCCCGTGCCGTCCAACTGGACGATGCACGGCCACGACAGGCCGCACTACACCAACGTCCAGATGCCCTTCGCCCTGGCCGCCCCCAATGTGCCCGACGAGAACCCGACGGGACTGTACCGCACCGCCTTCGAGGTCCCGGCCGACTGGGACGGGCGGCGCATCGTGCTGCGGATCGGGGCGGCCGAGAGCGTGCTCTATGTCTGGGTGAACGGCCAGGCGGTCGGCATGGGCAAGGACAGCCGCCTGCCGCAGGACTTCGACGTCACCGCTTTCGTGAAGCCCGGCGCGGACAACCTGCTGGCCTGCGCCGTGGTGAAGTGGTCGGACGCCTCCTATATCGAGGATCAGGACCAGTGGTGGATGGGGGGCATCCACCGCGACGTCGAACTGATCGCCTCGGCGCCCACCCACATCGCCGACGTCTTCGCCCGCGCGGGCCTCGAGGACGACCACGCCACCGGCGCGCTCAGCGTGACCGTCAAGCTGGGCTTCACGGCCGAGCCGGACAACGGCTGGGAGGTGGAGGCGCAGCTCTATGACGGCGACGTGCCCGTCCTGGACGCGCCGCTGCGCAAGAAGGTCTGGTCGGCGGTGAAGGGGCACAGTCCCTATCGTCCGGCCCTGGGCCAGGTGACCCTGGAGAGCGCCGTCCCCGCCCCACGCCTGTGGTCGAGCGAGACGCCGAACCTCTACACCCTGGTGATCTCGCTGCATCGGGGCGACGGGCCGGCGGTGGAGGCGACCAGCGTCCGCGTCGGCTTCCGCCGCGTGGAGCTGGGCGACCGCGAGCTGCTGATCAACGGCAAGCCGGTGATGATCGCAGGCATGAACCGCCACGAGCACCATCCGGTCCGGGGCAAGGCCATCACCCGCGAGGACATGCTGGCCGACGTGCTGTTGATGAAGCAATTCAACGTCAACGCGGTGCGCACCAGCCACTATCCGAACCACGCGGCCTGGTACGAGCTCTGCGACGAGTACGGCCTCTATCTGGTGGACGAGGCCGATATCGAGAGCCACGACTTCCTGCATGGGCTCTGCCGCGATCCCCGCTACGCCAGCCAGTTCCTGGAGCGGGGCCTGCGCATGGTGGAGCGGGACAAGAACCATCCCAGCATCATCCTCTGGTCGCTCGGCAACGAGAGCGGCTATGGCCCCAACCACGACGCCATGGCCGGCTGGATCCGGCAGTATGATCCCTCGCGGCCCCTGCACTACGAGGGCGCGATCTGGGGCTGGGACCCCAGCGCCGCCCTGCAGCACATCGCGGCCCTGGGCGGGATGCAGGCGGGCGGCGCGCCGGGGGCGATGGCCAGCGACATTGTCTGCCCCATGTATCCGCCCATCGACAACATCGTGGCCTGGGCCAAGGCCGATGACCCGGCCGACCGGCGGCCGATGATCCTGTGCGAATATTCCCACGCCATGGGCAATTCCAACGGATCGCTCAGCGACTATTGGGAGGCCTTCGAGACCCACCACGGCCTGCAGGGCGGCTTCATCTGGGAGTGGGTTGACCACGGCATCGCTCAGCAGACCGCCGACGGGCGACCGTTCATGGCCTATGGGGGCGACTTCGGGGATACGCCCAACGACCTCAACTTCTGCTGCGACGGCATCATCGGCGCCGACCGCGTTCCGCACCCGGCCCTGTGGGAGTTCAAGACCCTCGCCCAGCCGGTCAGCGTGGCCTGGGACGGCGAACGGCTGGCGGTGACCAACAAGCGCGACTTCGCGACGCTCGAGGACCTGACGGGATCGTGGGCCCTGCAGGTCGACGGGCGGGTGGTGGCCGAGGGCAAGCTGCCCAGGCTGCCGACCGCGCCGGGGGCGACGGAAAGCGTGGCGCTGAACCTGACGAGGCCCGAGATCGAGGCCGGCCAGGAAGCCTTCCTGGTGGTGCGGTTCGCGCTTGCCGAGCCGACCCGTTGGGCGCCAGCCGGGCACGAGGTCGCCTGGGCGCAACTCCCGGTCAGCCTGGCCGTGAAGGCCGGCCTGCCGCCGGAGCGCCTGACCGGGACCCTGGTGCTGATGCAGACCGAGGAGACGGTGCGGGTCGGGGGCGAGGGGTTCGAACTCATCTTCTCCAAGAGCTCCGGGAGCCTCGAGCGCTACCTGTGGCGCAACCATGCCCTGGTGCTGGCGGGGCCACGTCTGCAGGTCTGGCGCGGCGCCACCGACAATGACGGGATCAAGGGCTGGACCGACCAGGACGCCAAGCCGCTGGGCAAGTGGCTGGCGGCGGGGCTGGACGCCCTGGTTCCCGGGCCCGCGAGGATCGAGGTCGCCGAGACAACGGGCAGTGTCGTGGTGACCATCGTCCAGGCCTGGGCCAGCGCCCATCTGGCCGAGGCGATCCTCCACCGCCAGGACTACAGGATCACGCCGGACGGGCGGGTGGCGGTCAGCAACCGCTTCGAGGTGGCCGCCGAACTGCCCGACCTCCCCCGCCTGGGGATCACCCTGGCCCTGCCCGAGGGCTTCGAGCGTCTGACCTGGTTCGGGCGGGGGCCGGGAGACACCTATGTGGACCGCAAGGCCGCCGGCTGGATCGGGCGGTTCGAGGGGACGGTCAGCGAGCAGTACGTGCCCTATGTCCTGCCGCAGGAGCACGGCAACCGCACCGATCTGCGCTGGATGGCGGTGGAGGGTGAAGAGGTGGGCCTGGTCTTCGTGGCCGCCTGCGAGGGGTCGGCCAGCCACTTCGCGCCGCAGGACCTGTTCGCCGCCAAGCATACCACCGACCTGACGCCGCGGGCGGAGACCCTGGTCAATCTGGACATCCGCCAGCGGGGCCTGGGCACGGCGAGCTGCGGGCCCGACACCCTGGACCGCTACAGGATCGGGGCGGGCGTCCACGTCCTGAACTACGAGCTGCGGCCCTATGCGGCGGGGGACGACCCGGGCGTGGTGGCGCGCGAATAGGTATCACCGGCGCCGCACCTGCGAAGGAGCTTGGCCGTATTCGTTTGACTTTGAGGACTTCGCGGCGCATATGAGCCCCGCGCTGCAGCAATTCGCAGCGCTATGGCGCTCCAGCCGCGTGATGGGATTTACGAAGGTCCCAGCCTGTCGAGCGCCGAAAGAGATCGCATAGATCGCCCCGCCACGCGGGGGCTTTCCACAAATGACCCCGCGCTCAGCGACCCTGGCCCTCCGGCCAGCGGCCGCATTCGGCGCATATGTGAAAGATACTTACGTTTTGACCAAGTTCACCGACTTCGGCCTCGCCCAACCCCTGCTGAAGGCCCTGGCCGACGAAGGCTACACCACCCCCACCCCCATCCAGACCCAGGCCATTCCCGGCGTCATGACCGGCAAGGACCTGCTGGGCATCGCCCAGACGGGCACCGGCAAGACCGCCGCCTTCGCCCTGCCGATCCTGCATCGCCTGGCCGCCGACCGTAAGCCCGCGCCGCGCCGCGGCTGCCGCGTCCTGGTGCTCTCCCCCACCCGCGAACTCGCCACCCAGATCGGCGAGAGCTTCAAGGCCTATGGCAAGCACCTGGGCGTCTCCGTCGCCGTCGTCTTCGGCGGCGTGAAGTATGGCGGCCAGATGCGCGCCCTGGCCGGCGGCGTCGACGTGCTGGTGGCCACGCCTGGCCGCCTGATCGACCACCTGGGCGAGAAGACCATCACGCTTGGCGGCGTGGAGATCTTCGTCCTCGACGAGGCCGACCAGATGCTCGACATGGGCTTCATCCTGCCCATCCGCCGGATCGTGAAGTACCTGCCCAAGGAGCGGCAGAACCTGTTCTTCTCCGCCACCATGCCCACCGAGATCGGCAAGCTGGCCGGTGAACTGCTCAACCCCAATCCGCTGAAGGTCTCGGTCACCCCGCAGGCCACCACGGTGGAACGGGTCGACCAGAAGGTGATCTTCGTCGAGACGGCCCGCAAGCGCGCCCTGCTCTGCGAACTGTTCGCCGAGAAGAACTTCAAGCGCGTCATCGTCTTCACCCGCACCAAGCGCGGCGCCGACCGGGTGGCCAAGTCCCTGGAAGCCGCCGGCGTCGAAGCCGCGGCCATCCACGGCGACAAGAGCCAGGGCCAGCGGGAACGCGCCCTGGCCGCCTTCAAGGCCGGTGAAGTCCGCGCCCTGGTGGCCACCGACATCGCCGCCCGCGGCATCGACGTCGACGCCGTGACCCACGTCGTGCAGTACGAACTGCCCAACGTGCCGGAGAGCTACGTCCACCGCATCGGCCGTACGGCTCGCGCCGGGGCTGGCGGTTCGGCCGTGGCCTTCTGCGCCGACGACGAACGCAACCTGCTGCGCGACATCCAGAAGGTGACGCGCCAGAACATCCCCACCGAGGAACGCCGCGGCGACCGCGCCCTGATGGTCATGACGCAAGCCATGCCTGAAGTGGCCGCCGAGCGGGCCGAGGCCGGCCGCAAGAACCATGGCGGCGACCGCAACGGCGCCGGCGGCGCCCGCAAGCCGCAGAACCGCAGCGACCTGCCGGGCGGCCTGCGCGCGCAGCGCAACCGTCCCGCCAAGGGTCACGGCGGCGGGGCCGGCGGTGATCGCCACCCCCACGGCGCCCGCACCGGCGGCGAACGCGCCTCGACCACTCCCATCAGCCAGGCGGCCTTCAAGGGTCCCAAGCGCGAAGGGGCCGCCGCGGCCCCGGCCAAGCGCTGGAGCCCCATCGACTAGATGGCCTGACGGTCTGAGCTAGATCGAGCGCCTCGCCCCACCGGGCGGGGCGCTTTTTCATTGGGCGAAGGGCGGACGCGCCGTGGAGTGCGCGCGTGGACCTCAGAACCTTGTGGAGAGGGCGAAGAACGGCCGCCAGGTCTTCTTGACGCGGTCGTAGGGCGTGCGGGTCAGGGGGCGGGCCGCCTCGACCGTCAGGGTGGCGCGGTCGCCGACCCGGGCGCGCACGCCCAGGCCCGTGGAAACCAGGTCCGCATCGCCGCCTGAGCGCTCGAGGTTCCAGACCTTGCCCGCGTCGAGGAAGCCGTAGCCCTGGAGGAAGCTGAAGGACCCACGCTTGGGGCTGAAGCCGGCGCGCAGCTCGGCCGACGCCGCGACGCCCTGGTCGCCGCCGATTTCGGCGTAGTTGTAGCCCCGTCCATAGGGCGCGCCGCCGACCACGAACTCCTCCGACGACAGAAGGCGGTGCGGCGACCATTGGCCGTCCGCGGTAAGGAACAGCCCCGCCCAGGAGCCGAGGTCGCGATAGTGCGAGCCGTGGACGTTGAGCTTCACGAACTGGCGCGAGGCGTCGGCGCGTGAGAGGCCCTCCTCGGGCCCGGCGCCGGGTCGGCCCCGTTGGCCGGCCGAAACCTGGGCGAAGAGGTTGCTGGACTCTCCGGGAACGGTCACGTCGGCGTTGAAGGCCGCACGCAGCACGACCACGTTGTCGGCATAGCCGCCAGTGTCGGTCCAGTCCTGCTCGATGTGCCGCGCCTGGAGGGTGGTCTGGGTCCAGGCGTTGACCCGGCGGTCGCGCTTCAGCGGCGTCAGATAGCTGACGCTCGCCGACAGGCTCTCGCTGCCCACGTCGGTGGACAGGGTGTTGGCGCCGTCGCGGGCCTTGGCCATGCCGATCGTGCCGCGCACCCGCGCGCCGTCGCCCAGGGGGGCGGAATAGCTCACCTCGCCATAGGTGAAGGCCCTCGGGTCGTTGGGCACGGTGAGCACCGCCAGGGCCAGCTGATCGCCAGGGCGGACAGCGGAGTTCCTGGCCACGCGGCCATAGGCCTGCCAGGGCCCGCTGGTCTTCGGGCCGCGGTTGTCCACATAGGTGCTCACGGCCAGGGGCTTCAGGCTGGCGACGGCCACCAGGCGGTGGCGGGCCGGATCGTCCAGCACCGGTTCCAGCTGGGTCTTGATCTGCACGCCAGGCTCATCGCCGGCCAGGCTCAGGCGGCGTTCAAGCTCAGCGAGGCGCACGGGGCGTAGGTCTGGAAGGCCCTTAAGATAGGGGGAAGCGGCGGGCGCGCCGATCCCGGTCAAGGCCACCTCGCTGATGTAGCCCTCATAGATGCGGATGCGCGCGACGCCCGTGCCCGGGGCCTGCGGCGGCACGACGGCGCGAGACAGAAAGTAGCCGTCGGCGCGGTACCGGTCGGTGATCGCCGTGGCGATGTCGACCAGGTCGGCGGTGCTCACATCGCGGGTGAGATAGCCTTGGTAGAGCGCGGCCAGCTCGCCGGGCTTATAGACCGTGAGGCCTTCCAGGGTGACCGCGTTGAGCTGGAAGCAGCCGCTGTCAGGGCTGTCGCAGGCGGCGGCCGAGGGCGCTTCATCCTGCGCCCAGGCGAACACCGGCAGCGACAAGAACATGACCGCGGCGATAGGCATGGCGGCGAGGACGGGCCTGTCCGCCATGCGCCACGTCCCTGCTCCAGTCCACGTCACGCCTTGCGCTCCTTCGAACCACTATCTCCGTTGGTGAACGAACATCGTGAACGAGACCCTAACGTTTCGATTTTTTTTCTCGCTTTAGCAAAGGCTTAGCCACAGCGACGTTATTTGTGACGCGAGCGATAATTTTTCGGTCCACAGATTGGGGTCACCCATGCGCCGCACCGCCCTGTTTTTTGCCTGTTCGGTTCTCGCGTTCGCCGCCGGTTCGGCCCAAGCCGCCGCCTGGCGGCTGGTGGAAGTCAACGGCACCGTGCGGATCACCGTCCCCGGGGCGGAAGTCGCCCCGGCCCGGTTGAATCAGACGGTGCCCACGGGTTCCAGCATCACCACCACGCTCGGCGCCCGCGCGGCCCTGGACAACGGGTTGCAGCAGATTGTCGTCGGTCCCAACAGCCGCATGACCGTGGCGCCGGACGCCGGCGGCTTCACCCGGGTGATGCAGGACCTGGGCGCGGTGATGTTCAAGGTGGACAAGCAGAAGTCTCCGCACTTCCGCGTCGATACGCCCCTGTTGGCCGCCATTGTGAAGGGGACGACCTTCACCGTGGTTGTGGGGCCGATGTCGGACGCGGTGAATGTGGCCGAGGGCCTGGTGGAGGTTCGCTCCAACGGCTCGGATCTTGGCAGCGACGTCGGAGCGGGATCGAGCGGGGCGGTCTCCCGGGACGCGCCGCAGTCGGTGCAGGTCACCGGAACAGTGACCCCCACCGCGGGCGCGCCTGAGGCCGTGAAGATCGAACCCCTGGACTACAAGACGGTGTCCGGCGGCCTGGTGGACTCCGGCGGACCGACCATGATTGCAAATGAGGCGGGCGCGATCACCTCGGGCAATGGCGCCGCCAGCGCCGCAATGGGGGCGGAGACCGTCGGGCCGGCGGCCCTCCCAATCGAGGTCGCCCAGAACGATCGCCAACTCGAAGCCTCCGACGCCCGGGGCGGGAATGGTCCCGCGGACGGCGGCGGCGCGGCCCTGACCAACGGTGCGGGAAGCAACGGAAATGGCGGCGGGCCGCCCGAGAACCCAGGCACCAACGGCCCCGGCAATGGAAACAGCGGGAACGGCGGCGCGACCGCTGAGACCGGAAACACCGGCTCCAATGGCAATAGCGGCGGGAACAACGGCAATGGAAACGGGAACGGTGGCGTAGCAGCTGAGACCGGAAACACCGGCTCCAGCGGCAACGGCGGAGGCAACGGCAACGGCGGCGCGGCCACGGAGACCGGAAACGCCGGCTCTAATGGCAATGGCGGCGGAAACACCGGCAACGGAAACGGCAACGGCGGCACGGACGGCTTGGTCGCAGGCCTGATCAGCACCGTTGGCGGCGTGGCCGAAGATGTGACCGGTAACGGCAAGGGTCGCGGATCCAAGTGAGCCGACTGGGCCATCTGATCGGCCGCCTGCGGTCGCAGGTCGGCCTGGCCGCGGCGGCGCTCGGCGTGGCGTTGGCCATGCTGAGCGGCGCCCTCACCCCCATTGAGGATGCCCTGGCCGCCCTCCGCTTCCAGGCCCTGCAGCGCGCGCCCAGCCACCAGATCACCGTCGTCGAGATCGACGTCCCCAGCCTTCGGGCGGCCGGACGCTGGCCCTGGGGCCGCGACCGTTTCGCCACCGCGATCGGCAACCTGCAGGCGGCGGGCGCCAAGGTGGTGGCTTTCGATGTCGACTTTAGCGCCAACTCGACCGCCACCACCGACAAGGCCCTGGCCGACGCCATCGCCGCGCGGCCGGGCTCGGTCATCCTGCCGACCTTCGTCCAGCCCGTGCGGCGCGCGGACGGCCGCACCAGCCTGGTGGAGACTTCGCCGCTGCGCGGTCTCTCGACGGAAGCCCTGCTGGCCAGCGTGAACATCCCCATCGACCCCGATGGCCGCGTGCGCCGCTACACCTACGGCTTCGGCGCGGACGAGACCTATCGCCCCTCCATGGGTGCCTCCCTGGCGCAGACGCCTCAACAGCGGCGCGACAGTTTCCTGATCGACTATGCCGCGAGGGTCGGCGAGATCGACCACCTCAGCTTCGAGGACGTCTACAGCAACCGGTTCGATCCAAGGCTGGTGCGGGGACGGTCGATCCTGATCGGAGCCACGGCCCTGGAACTTGGCGACGAGTTCGCCACCCCGCAGGCCGGCACGGTGAATGGGGTTTATCTCCACGCCCTGGCGTTCGAGAACCTGACCAGCGGCAGGGCCATGACGACTCCGCCGGCCTGGATGACCTTCGCCCTGGCCTGCCTGCTGATATTCTTCCTGCGCGCCAACCACCAGGCCGCCCGGGGGTCGTTGTCACGCCGCCACGTGGCGGTCGGGGTCGGCTTGCTGACCCTGCCCATCCTGCTGCAGAATCTGGCCCCCGTGAGCCTGTCGGTGGCGCCGCTCGTGGCCGCCCAGCTGGCGTGCCTGCTGTGGGCGACGCAGGCCGAGCTCGCCCGCCGCGCCCGCTCGATCATCGAAGAGCGTGAGGCGGGCCTGCTGCACCAGGCGCTGCACGAGCCGGAGACCGGCCTGCCCAACCGCCGCGCCTTGCTGAGCGAAGTCACCTCGCGGATGCAGGGCGCCGAGGGGGGCGCCCTGGCGGTCGTGGCCATCGGCATCGACCGCTACCCCACCATGCGGGGCGCCGTGGGCTACAGCCTCTCCAACCTGATCGTTCGCGGCGTCGCCGCCCGGCTGCAGGCCGTGTGCGGCGACGGCCAGGTCGCCCACCTCTCCACCTCGGTGCTGGGACTCGTCCTGCACCGCGCCGACACCCACACCCTGCTGGCCGACCTCAAGAGGCTGGAGACCCTGGACCCCGGTCACGAAGTGGCCGGACACACGGTGGACGCCTTCATCAAGCTGGGGGTCTCGCACCGCACCTCAACCCAGGACGACCCTGAACGGCTGCTGGAAAACGCCGCCCTGGCCCTGGACGAAGCCCGGCGGCTGAACCGCCGCCTGGTGACCTTCGAGGCTGAGACCTACGTGGACCCCTCGCTCAACCTCGCCTTGATGACCGAGATGCGTCGCGGCCTGCACGCCGGCGAAATCAGCCTGCACTACCAGCCGAAACTCACCCTTACCGATAGCGCGGTGCACAGCGTCGAGGCCCTCGTGCGCTGGAGGCACCCGGTGCGGGGCCCGATCGCGCCCGACAGCTTCATCGGCATCGCCGAGGAGACGGGCGCCATCCGCGAGCTGACCGAGTGGACCCTGGAGCGCGCCCTGCGGGACCGGGCCGCCCTGAAGGCTTCGGGCCATGACGTCGTGGTCTCTGTGAACCTCTCCGGGCGGCTGCTGGCCGACCGCGGCTTTTGCGACAACGTCCAGGCCATGATGGCGGGCCGCGACCACGGCATCTGCCTGGAGATCACCGAGACCGCCGTGATCGAAAACCCCACCGCTGCGACGGCTTCCATCGCCGCGTTCCGCGCGGCGGGCCTCAAGGTCTCCATCGACGACTACGGCGTCGGCCTGTCGTCATTGTCCTATTTGAAGATGCTCGACGCCGATGAGCTCAAGATCGACAAGTCGCTGGTGGTGGCGGTGGCGCAGAGCCAGCGCGACCGTCTGATCCTGAAGTCCACCATCGACCTGGCCCACAGCCTGGGCATGAGCGTCGTCGCCGAGGGGGTGGAGACCGCCGACGTCCAGGCCGCCCTCGCCCTGATGGGTTGCGACGCCATCCAGGGCTACCTGATTTCTCGCCCCGTCCCGCTGGCCGACCTCACTGAGTTCCTGACGGGCTGGGGGGAGACGCCCCGGCTCGCGGCGGTGGGCTAGCTTCGGTAGTCGCCGTTGATGGCGACGTACTGCTTGGTGAGGTCGCAGGTCCAGACGCTGGCGGCGTGCTTGCCGACGCCGACGTCGACGCTGACCTCCAGCTCCTGGTTCTTCATGTAGGCGCTCATCTTGTCCTCGTCATAGGTGGGCGAGACGAGGCCGTCCTGGGCGGCGATGAGGGGGCCGAACTGGATTTTCACGCGGTCACGGTCGATGGGCTCGTCGGCGCGGCCGACGGCCATGGCGATGCGGCCCCAGTTGGCGTCCTCGCCGGCGAAGGCGGTCTTCACCAGCGGGCTCTCGGCGATGGTGCGGGCGATCTTGCGGGCCGAGGCCGGGCTCTCGGCGCCGGTGACGTTGATCTTCACGAACTTGCTGGCGCCCTCGCCATCGCGGACCAGCTGAAGGGCCAGGTCCAGCAGCACAGCCTCCAGCTTCACGCGGAAATCGGCCAGGCGTTTGTCGCCGGCGCGGCTGATATTTGGCGCGGCGGACTGGCCGGTGGCGAACAGCAGCAGGGTGTCGTTGGTGGAACGGTCGCCGTCCACGGTGACGCAGTTGAAGGTGGTGCGCGTGTAGAGGCTGGCGAGCGTCTGCAAGGCGGCGGGCGAAATGGCGGCGTCGGTGGCCACGAAGGCCAGCATGGTGGCCATGTCCGGCGCGATCATGCCCGAGCCCTTGCAGACGCCGGCGATCTTGACCTTCTCGCCGTCGATCATCGCCTCGGCATAGGCGCCCTTGGCGAAGGTGTCGGTGGTCATGATGGCCCGCGCGGCCCCGGCCCAGTTGTCGTCGGCGAGCTTGGCCTCGATGTCGGGCAGGCGCTGGGTGATCTTGGCGTCGTCCAGCAGCACGCCAATCACCCCGGTGGAGGCCACCATCACGTCGCGCTGGCGGCAGTCGAAGCGCTTGGCCACGGCCGAGGCCACCCGGCGCACGGCGTCGGCGCCCGGCTTGCCGGTGAAGGCGTTGGCGCAGCCGGCGTTGACCACCAGGGCCCGCGCATCGGCGCCCTTGGACATCTCCAGATGCTTCTTGCACCAGTCCACCGGCGCCGAGCCGATGCCGTGACGGGTGAAGACGCCCGCCACGGACGTGCCCTTGGAGAACCGCATCACCAGCAGGTCCTCGCGGTCGTGCTTGTAGAAGCCGGCGCGGCTGGTGGCGATCTGCACGCCGGGGATGGCCGGGATCTTCGGGAACGGCACGGCCAGGGGCGAGACCGGCAGGGCGCCCTTGGCGGGCGCCGGGGTGGCCGGGGGAGCGTCGGCCTGGGGCTGCTTGTCAGCGCGCTTGAGGGCGGCGCGGGCGCGTTCGATGGTCTGGCCCATCACCTCCACCGGCTTGGAGGCGACCTCCAGGGCGATGGCGGCGGGGGTCTTGCCCGCAGCCTTGGGAGTGGCCGCCGGCTTGGGGGGCGAAGACTTGCCGGCAGGCTTCTCGGCGGGCGGACGGGTCATGGCTTGGCCGCCTTGGCTTCGGGTTGGGCGGGGCTCTTTGCAGTGGGGGCGGCGGCGGCAGGCTTGGCGCTCGCCGCGGGCGCTGAGACCGCCGCCGCGCCGGGCGCCACGGGCGGGGCGTTGGCCGGCTCCTTGGGCTGCCCGGGCACATCCTGGGGCGGCCGGATCAGGGTTTGAATCTTGGAGCGGGCGCGCAGTTTCTCCAGCAGGTCGCGAACCTGATCATAGGTCAGGAAGCGCACGATCTGCGGCCGGGCGGCTTCCAGGGTGATGGGCTGCTCCAGGCGGCGGTCCTCGACCTTCACCAGGGCCCAGCCGCCGTCCACCTCGAAGGGTCCGACGATCTGGCCGGCCTTGGCCACCTTGAGGTTGGCGTCATAGGCCTCGGGCATGACGTCGGTGGTGAAGTAGCCGAGATCGCCGCCGTTGAAGCGGGTGGCGGCGTCGGTGGAGCGCTCCATGGCCAGGGCTTCGAAGGAGGCGCCGGTGGCCAGGAGCTTCTTGACCGCGTCGGCCTCGGCCAGACTGCCCAGGACGATCTGGCGGGCCTTCAACTCCTCGGACTGCTTGGCGAGCTTGAGCTGCTCCTGATAGAGGCCGCGGATGGCGTTCTCGTTGACGGCGTCGGAGACGGTGCTCTCCACCAGCATGTCGCCCAGGATACGCTCGCGGGCGGCGGCCAGGCGGCGCTGGGCGGCGGGGTCCTTGTCCAGCTTGCGCTTGAGCGCCTCGCTGGCCAGCAGCTTCTGGTCCACCACCTCGTCCATCACCCGGCGGAACAGGTCGGATGAAACGTCCAGGGGCTCACCCTCGCCGATCAGGCCCTGGGCCACCGCCTCGCGCTTGACGTCGGAAGCCCAGACCGTGCGGCCGTCCACCTTGGCCACCGCAGCGTCACCGGGTTCGGGCGGATGTTCCGCGCCGGGGCCCTTCCCGCAGGAAGCGAGCATCAGGGTCGCCGCCAACACGACAATCATCGTGCGGACCGGGTGCGAAATGCGGGTGAAACTTCCCAGCGCCATGGGCCATACCTCGAGGTCGAAAATGCCGGGGGTCCAGCCGTCCCGCTCTAGCCATTTACGCCACGGGATGCAAAGGTCGCCGCCGATCTAAACCTGCGCGGCCCCAAACATTCAGGCCGACGTGGTCCATTTTTCGGGAGGATATATTTCATGACGCGTGAAGCCGTAATCGTTTCCTATGCCCGCACGGGTCTGGCCAAGTCGGGTCGCGGGGGCTTCAACATGACCCCGACCATGACCATGGGCGCCCACGCCGTGAAGCACGCGGTGGCCAAGTCCGGCCTCGACGCCTCGGCGATCGAAGACTGCGTGATCGGCAACGTGGCCCACGGCGCCGGCAACCTCGGCCGCCAGGTGGCCCTGCTGGCCGGCATGCCCATCACCACCTCGGGCGTGACCGTCAACCGCTTCTGCTCCTCGGGGCTCAACACCATCGCGACGGCCGCCAACTACGTGCGCAATGACGGCGCCGACGCGGTCGTGGCCGGCGGCGTGGAAAGCCTCTCCTTCCCCGGCGGCGGCGGTTCGCGTGAAAACAACGACCCGGCCCTGTTCCAACAGTATCCCGGCGTCTTCATGCCGATGATCGACACCGCCGACATCGTGGCCGAGCGCTACAAGGTCAGCCGCGAGTCCCAGGACGAGTACAGCCTGGAATCGCAGCTCCGCATGGCCGCCGCCCAACAGGCCGGCAAGTTCAAGGACGAGATCGTCCCCCTGAAGACCAAGATGAAGGTCGTCAACAAGGAGACGAAGGAAGAGTCGATCGTCGACTTCGTGGTCGACAAGGACGAGTGCAACCGTCCCGACACCACCCTGGAAGGCCTGGCCAAGCTGAAGCCGGTTCGTGAAGGCGACAACAAGTTCATCACCGCCGGCAACGCCAGCCAGCTTTCGGACGGCGCCGCCGCCGTGGTGATCATGGACTCAAAGGCCGCCGAAAAGGCCGGCCTGTCGCCGATGGGCGCCTTCAAGGGCTGGGCCGTCGCCGGCTGCGAGCCTGACGAAATGGGCATCGGCCCGGTCTTCGCGATCCCGCGCCTGCTGGAACGCCACGGCCTGAAGATCGACGACATCGACCTGTGGGAACTGAATGAGGCCTTCGCCTCCCAGTGCCTCTATTCCCGCGACAAGCTCGGCATCGATCCCGAGAAGTTCAACGTCAACGGCGGCTCCATCGCCATCGGCCACCCCTACGGCATGACCGGCGCCCGTCTCGCCGGCCACGTGCTGCAGGAAGGCAAGCGCCGGAACGCCAAGTGGGCCGTCGTGTCCATGTGCATCGGCGGCGGCATGGGCGCCGCGGGCCTGTTCGAAGTTTACTAGACCTCGAAAGCCGAATTGAACGACGAGATCGGGCCCTCCCCTCACCGGGAGGGCCTTTTCTTTGGGCGAATCCCGAGCTTGAGCGTTAGGCTTGCTCACCCCAGCCGCGTTGACACTTGGTGGAGCGCTGCTTAAGTCTCGCGCGCCCTGAAAAGAGCGGAATTTCCGGGCAGGCGAAGGGTCCCGTGTGGCCGCCGCCGCCGCCCCGCATCATCCGGACGTTCCCCTCGCATGCTCTTCCAACGGTTCTTCGGCTCTTCCAACGACCGCAAGGTCAAGGCCATGACGGCCCGCGTCGCGAAGATCAACGCGCTCGAACCCCAGATGCAGGCCCTGTCGGACGAGGCGCTGCGCGCCAAGACCGCGGAGTTCAAGGAGCGCCTGGCCAAGGGCCAGACCCTGGACCAGCTGCTGGAGGAAGCCTTCGCCGTCGTGCGCGAAGCCGCCCGGCGGGTGCTGGGTCAACGCCATTTCGACGTGCAGCTGGTGGGGGGCATGGTCCTGCACCAGGGCGGCATCGCCGAGATGCGGACCGGTGAGGGCAAGACCCTGGTGGCCACCGCCCCGGTCTATCTGAACGCCCTGCTGGGCAAGGGCGTCCACGTCATCACCGTCAACGACTACCTCGCCCAGCTGCACGGCGACTGGATGGGTCAGGTCTACAGCTTCCTGGGCCTGACCAGCGGCAACATCGTGCACGGCCTGTCCCAGGGCCAGCGCCAGGCGGCCTACAACGCCGACATCACCTACGGCACCAACAACGAGTTCGGCTTCGACTACCTGCGCGACAACCTGGTCTATGACGCCAGCGAGATGGTCCAGCGCGGCCACCATTTCGTGATCGTCGACGAGGTCGACTCCATCCTGATCGACGAGGCGCGCACGCCGCTGATCATCTCGGGGCCCACCGAGGACCGCAGCGAGCTCTACAAGACCATCGACCTGCTGGTGAAGGAGCTGATCAAGGACCCCACCACCTTCGACCACGACGAAAAGCAGAAGCAGGTCATCCTCACCGAGGACGGCGCCGAGAAGATCGAGGACATCCTGATGTCCGGCGGTCACCTGGCCGAGGACTCGGCGGGCCTCTATGACGCGGCCAACGTCTCGATCGTCCACCACGTGAACCAGGCCCTGCGCGCCAACGTGCTCTACACCCGCGAGAAGGACTACATCGTCCGCTCCGGCGAAGTGATCCTGATCGACGAGTTCACTGGCCGCATGATGCAGGGCCGCCGCCTGTCGGAGGGCCTGCACCAGGCCATCGAGGCCAAGGAAGGCGCTCACGTCCAGCCCGAGAACCAGACCCTGGCCTCGGTCACCATCCAGAACTACTTCCGCCTCTACGGGAAGCTGTCGGGCATGACCGGCACGGCGACCACCGAGGCCCAGGAATTCGGCGACATCTACAAGATGGACGTCATGGAGATCCCCACCAACCGCCCGGTGGCGCGGATCGACGACGACGACGAGGTCTATCGCACCGAGGCCGAGAAGAATCTGGCCATCCTCAAACAGATCGAGGAATGCCACCTGCGGGGCCAGCCGATCCTGGTGGGCACCGTCTCCATCGAGAAGTCGGAGACCCTGTCGGAGCTGCTGAAGGAGCACACCTTCACCGACGCCAGCGGCAAGACCGTCAAGGGCGTGCCGCACAACGTGCTGAACGCCCGCTATCACGAGCAGGAAGCCCTGATCGTGGCCGACGCCGGCATCCCCGGCGCGGTGACCATCGCCACCAACATGGCCGGTCGCGGCACCGACATCCAGCTGGGCGGCAACGTCGACATGCGGGTGCTGAAGTGGCGTGACGAGCAGCTCGGCCTGGGCATCGAGGTCACGCCCGAGATGGCCATCAAGCGCAAGGCTGAGATCGAGACCGAGATCGCCGACCTGAAGGTCCAGGCCCTGGCCGCCGGCGGCCTGTTCGTGCTGGGCACCGAACGCCACGAGAGCCGCCGGATCGACAACCAGCTGCGCGGCCGCACCGGCCGTCAAGGCGACCCCGGCCATTCGAAATTCTTCCTGTCCTGCGAGGACGACCTGCTGCGCATCTTCGCCGGCGAGCGCCTCGACGGGATCATGCGCACCTTCGGCGTCCAGGAAGGCGAGGCGATCACCCACAAGTGGCTGAACGGCGCCATCGCCACGGCCCAGAAGCGCGTCGAGCAACGCAACTACGAGATCCGCAAGAACCTGCTGAAGTACGACGACGTCGTGAACGACCAGCGCAAGGCGGTGTTCGAGCAGCGCGCCGAATTCATGGACGCCGCCGATCTCTCCGAAGTGGTCACGGAGATGCGCCAGGACACCATCGAGGACCTGGTGACCCGCCATCTGCCGCCCAAGGCCTATGCTGAGCAGTGGGATGTCGTGGGCCTCCACGAGCATGTGGTGAGCATGCTGGGCATGGACCTGCCGATCGCCCAGTGGGCGGCTGAGGACGGCATCGCCAACGAAGAAATCCAGGAGCGCCTCCAGAAGGCGGCCGACGCGCGCGCCGTCGAGCGGGAGGCCGCCGTCGGCCCCGACCAGATGCGCAATATCGAGAAGAGCTTCCTGCTGCAGATGGTCGATCTGCAGTGGCGCGAGCACCTGATGCACCTGGACCACCTGCGCAACGTCATCGGCCTGCGCGGCTACGCCCAGCGCGACCCGCTGAACGAGTACAAGACCGAGGCCTTCTCCCTGTTCGAGAAGCTGCTGGTGGACCTGCGCCAGAACGTGACGCGCTGGCTGATGACGGTGGAGTTCAGCTACGCCGAGCCGGAGGAGCCCGCGCCGCTGAGCAACTACACCGAGGTCCACATGGATCCGCTGACCGGCGAGAACGCCGCCGAGATGGGCGCCCTGCCCGAAGGCCTGTCGGTCGCCCAGCGCGAGGCCCTGCCCGTCGCGGCCCTGCCGGACGGCTGGCAGCAGACCGGCCGCAACTCGGCCTGCCCTTGCGGCTCAGGCAAGAAGTTCAAGCACTGCCACGGGACCCTGGTCTAGGGGAGCGACGACCTGCTCGGGGTCGGAGGCGTCTGACCGGTCTGCGAGCGGGCCCGGAGAATACAAGAAGATCGCCGGCTTCCACCGCGAGGCGCACAACAGCCGCGCCTCGCTCGTCGTGGGAAGGTCAGGGTCTAGCCGAAGGCGTGACCTGACCAGGTCGTCATCGCCATGCTGATCGTCACGCCCAGCGTGAGCAGCGGCCACAGGATTTTCACGGGTCGTCTCCAAGTGCGGTAGGCGTCGCCGGGGGAGCGGCGACAGCCCGTATATGGGGTGAGCTTGGCCACAGCGGGAGGGGTCAGTTTCGCAGACCCGCTCTGCAGGACTGCATGGGGTCAGGCGGGCGTTTCGGTGAGGGTCACGTAGAGCTCGGACTCGATCACCCACTGGCCCGTGACCTTCCTCCAGACCGCCAGATAGGTCCCGGTCAGGGTCGGCGAGCCGCGCCAGGTGGCGACCCAGGTCCCCGTCTCCGCCGCGCGGGCCTCGTCCTGGTCAGGGCGAACGGCCTCGGTGGTGCGCAGATAGGTGACGAAGCTGGGATCGCGGAACTGGCTGTCGAAGGCGGCGAGCACCGACTCGACCCCCACCATCAGGCTTCCGTCCCCGGCGATGAGGTTGATGTCCGAGGCGAGGAAGGGCCGCAGGCGGGCGGCCTCGTGGGCGGCGATCAGCTTGTTGGTCAGCTTGCGCCGAGCGCGGATGGCGGTCTCGGCTGGAGTCACGGCTCGACGACCACCGTACCCACCTTGGAGCCCGCCTCCACAAGCTCATGGGCGCCGGCGCAATCCTCCAGCGGAAAACGGCCGGCGACCGAGAGGATGCGCTCGCCGGTCCCGATCCAGCGGGTGATGTCCTGCTGGGCGCGCTTGCGGGCCTCGGGCGGAGAGATCGGCAGATAGACCCCATGGACGCCGAGGTTCAGCCCCATCAGGGCGCCGGCCGGGACCACCGGCTCGCGGGCCCCCTTGGTGGCGTAGAAGGCCACCGATCCGTTGACTCGAACCACCTGCAGCGTGGTGGCGATATTGCCGCCGAAGTCGACGTCGACGACGTGGTGGACGCCCTCCCCGCCGGTCAGTTCGCGGACCCGCCTGGCGACCTTTTCCTGGCGGTAGTCGATGACATGGTCGGCGCCGCCGGCCCGCGCGCGGTCGGCCTTCTCTTCCGAACTGACCGTGGCGATCACCGTGGCGCCGGCCCACTTGGCCAACTGGACGGCGTAATTGCCCACCGCGCCCGCGCCGCCGGTCACCAGCACCGTGCGACCCTGGACGGGGCCCGCGACGAACAGGCTGCGGTGGGCGGTCATGCAGGGAATGCCCAGGGTCGCGCCTTCCGCGAACGACACGCTGTCGGGCAGCTCCATCAAGAGGTCGGTGTCGAGTTCGATGTACTCGGCGGCGGACCCGAAGGCGCGGCCGTTGCGCTGGCCGTTGTAGAACCAGACACGCTTGCCAACCCAGGTCGCCGCCACGCCCGGCCCCACCGCCTCGACCACGCCCGCGCCGTCGCTGTTGGGGGTGATGCGGGGATAGGCCATGGCGGCCGGACCCGCGCGCATGCCGGCGTCGGAGGGGTTCACCCCAGACGCCTTCACCCGGATCAGGGCCTGGCCGTGTCCGGGCTCCGGGGTCGGGCGGTCGCCATGTTCCAGCACCTCGCGGGCGGGACCCGTGCGGTCGTACCAGATGGCTTTCATGCGGGTGTCCTCCGAAGTGGCCAGTCGATCACGCCGCCGGCGAACAGGGCCCACCAGACGAACACCGGCTGAAAGGCCAGGCGCGGTCCGTGATACCACCAGCTCGACGGCAGGCTGCCCACCTCCACCTGGCCGAAGGCGTGATGCAGGTTGGCCGGATAGACGCAGATCGCGTAGAGCGCCAGCATGACGCCGGAGATCCACCGCAGGCGCGGGATCAGCAGGCCCAGGCCGCCGAGGATTTCGCAGACCCCGGTGATCAGCACCACCTCCAGCGGATAAGGAACCCAGGCCGGCATGATGGCCAGGAAGCCCGGCGCGCTACGCAGGTGTACGACCCCAAAGGCGATGTAGATGACCGCCAGCGACCACCGCAAGGCGGCGCGCAGGCGGGGATGGGGAAGCGGCTCGGGTCGCACCAGGAAGGTCATGGCGCGATGGTGGGAGCGTGTGCGCGCCGGAGCAAGCTCCTATCGACGTCATCCCGGCCGCAGCAAAGCGGAGAGCCGGGACCCAGGGGTGGTGCGCACGCCCCTGGGTCCCGCATCGCCTATCGGCGTCCGGGATGACGGGGTTTGTCTAGTCAGCCACCCAGTTGCCGTGGAAGCCGAAGGGCACGCGGCGGGGCATGTGGGCCATGCCGATGGGGCCCTTGGCGACGTCGAGGGCGTCGAACACCACGAAGTCGCTGCGGTCCTCTGCGGCGCGATAGACCACCGCAGTCAGCCAGCCGTCGCCCTCGGCTGCGTCGGCCGAGCGCGGCGTGAAGACCGGCTCCGACGTCAGATCGCCGCCGGTGAAGGCGTGGACCTGGCGCTTGCCGGTGGCGAGGTCCAGGTGGGCGATGGCGTTCAGCTTCACCGACTTCGAATTGGTGGTGTCGCCGGCATAGAAGCCGTGGCGATAGGCGCCGCCCGCCAGCCGCTCGTCGAAGCGCGGGAACTCGCAGTCGAGGTCGTCGATGGCCTCCTCCTTGATGGCGTCGCTGCTTCCGGCCAGGTCGAAGGTCCAGCGGGTCAGGCGCGCGGCGGTGCGCAGACCGGGCGATCCATCGGCCATGGGGAACAGCGGGGCGGCGTCGTAGCGGGCCACCTCGGCGATGATCTTGCCGTCCGCCTCATGGGCGTTCATCGGATGGAAGACGTAGCAGGCGGGCACGTTGAACCAGCGGATGGTGGAGACATCGGCGTCGCGGCGCATGACCCCGACATAGCCGGCCTTCTCCGGCTCCCAGGCATAGGCCGGCAGGCCCTTCATGGCCCGTTCGAGACTGCCGGTGAGCGGCAGAACCGGGAACAGCACGTAGTTCTCGGTGACCAGGAAGTCGTGGATCATCGCCGAATAGGGCGCCTGGAAGTCCGAGCGCCGGCTGACCACGCCACTGGCGTCGGTGACCCCGTAGCTCATCCCGGCCGACAGCGGCGCCTCGCCGACCCCATAGCCGAACCAGACCATCTCGCCGGTCTTGGGATCGATCTTCGGGTGGGCGGTGACCCGGCCCTTGTACTGCTCCGCATAACCCTTGGGGGCCATGGTTCCAGGGGCGACCTCGAAGGGCATGTGGCCCTCTTCCAGGGCCAGCAGGTGACCAGCGTGCCAGAGGATGTTGGTGTTGGCCACGCCACTGTCCTTGCCGGCGGCGACAGGGTCGGTGAGCATCGGGTTGAAGCCGCCGAACAGCGAGCGGCCGTGCTCGTGCTCCAGCTCCCACTTCGGCGTGCGGACATAGCGGTTGCGGTAGCTGACCTTGCCGTCCTCCACCCGGAAGGCGTGGAGCATGCCGTCCCCGGTGAACCAGTGATAGTTGGGGTCTCGCGGTTCGAACTGCGGGTTGGGTCCGGTGCGGTAAAGCGTGCCGCGCAGGCCGGCCGGGATCTCACCGGTGACCTGCAGATCGAAGTCGTCCTCGGACCGCACGGGGGCGAAGTTGCCGCCGAGATAGGGATTGATGCGAACCTCGCCGTCCATGGCGTGTCTCCCTCTAAGTGACCGGTTCAGGCCGGCGTGATGATGTGTCCGTCCTGGGGCCGCACGCGACCTTCCAGGACCATGTGATAGGCCTCGGTCAGGCCCTGCTGGCCCTGGTGCTGCACCAGGTTCAGCCAGGAGCTGTCGGCGACGAAGGCGCGCAGGGCCGCGTCGAAGCGGCTCTCGACCTCGCCGGGGCCCCAGTCGGCCATGCGCTTGCGGATCTGGTCGGGCGCGAAGAACAGGGTCGGCGTCGGGCCTGCGATCTCCACCTGCCCGCCGCCGCCCGCCTCCCAGTGGGTGGCGCCCACGATGATGCTGCGGATGAGACCGCCGCCGAGGGCGGCGTGAACCTTGGCGGTCCCGCTGCGATCGCCGGCGAAGTCGACAAAGGCGGTGGGGCCTCGGGTCTTCAGCGCGGCGACCTCGTCATAGGTCAGGACCTTGTCGTAGAGGCCCAGGCCCTCGATCAGCTTGGCGTTGGCGGGCGAGGTCAGTCCGATCACCTCGCGGCCGCGCGCCTTGGCGAACCAGGCCAGGCCGAGGGCGGTCTTGCTGGACGCGCTGGAGAGCACCAGCGAGGTCAGGCCTTCGTCTTCCCCCAGGAAATCGTCCAGCAGGAAGCTGGTCATCAGCAGGGGCCGCAGCAGGGCGCGGTGGTCGTCCAGGGGATCGGCCGGCGCTTCGTTGTAGGCGTTGTAGGTGGGCGGCAGCTCGGCCCGGTGCGGCGCGCGGTCGACGAACCCGCTGCGGGCCTTGACCAGCTGCATGACGAAGCGGGTGGACATCGGCAGATAGCCGAACAGGCGCAGACCGACGGGCACGTCGGCGGCCCTGGATTCCGTCACCGTGGCGAAGCCCCAGACCGGAATGCGGCCCAGGCCGTCGGGCGCCGGGAAGAACTTCCAGTAGCCGAAGGCGTCGCCGATGATCCCATAGGTGATGTTGTTGGCGGTGAGCGAGAAACGCTCGACCTCGAGGCGGACCTCGCCGTCGGCCAGGGCCGGCGCCTCGGCGGAAATGATCTGCGCCTTGCGCAGGTCCTTGCGGTCCACCAACAGGTCCCAACCGGCCATCGTTTCCCCCGTTTTGTTTCTTACGTTGTAAATTTATTGCGTAAGAGGTAACGCCTTGCAAGCAGTTTGTTTGCTAGAGTTTCCGGTATGCCCCGCGTCCTGTCCGAAAGCGATGTCGCCGACTTCCGTGAACGCCTGTGCGAGGCGGCCGAGAAGCTGTTCGCCGAGCGCGGCCCTGACGCGGTGACCATGCGCCAGCTGGCCTCTGAGCTGGGGGTCAGCCCCATGACCCCCTACCGCTACTTCGCCGACAAGGAGGACATCCTGGCGGCGGTGCGGACCAACGGCTTCAACCGTTTCGCCCAGGCCCTGGAAGACGCCTACGCAAGTACGCAAGGCGCGCGAGCCAAGGGGGCGGCCGTGGGCGAGGCCTATCTAAACTTCGCCTTCGAACATCCCCAGACCTACAAGCTGATGTTCGACCTGGATCAGCCCCACGCCGAGAACTATCCCGACCTGGTGGCGGCCGGCCACCGCGCCCACGAGACCCAGACCCAGTACGTGAAAACCCTGGTGGCCGAGGGCGTGCTGCAGGGCGATCCAGAGGAGATCGGAAAGATGTTCTGGGCCGCCGCTCACGGCGCGGTGGGGCTGGAACTGGCCGGCAAGATCCCCCCGGGCGCCGCGCGGGAGCTACACCGTCACCTGAACGGCGCCCTCGCACGAGGGCTGCGCCCGTAAGGCTTGACCGCCCCTGCGTCACTGGCCGAGGTTCCCCGCAACAGTCTGGGGAAACGCACGTGGCCAATATCCAACCCTTCGAAGTCACCTGGCCCGAGGCCGACGTCCAGGTCGTGCTGGATCAGGTGCGAGCCTATCCCTGGCCGCCGATCCCCGAGGTCGCCGACGGCTGGGCCTATGGCTGCGACGCCACCTATCTGAAGGGCCTCTGTGAACACTGGACCGAGCGCTACGACTGGCGCTCGGCCATGGCCGAGCTCAACCGCTTTCCGCAGTTCACGGCCCGGGTCGAGGACTATGACCTC
>NZ_JAUYAF010000056.1 GCF_030693625.1 Phenylobacterium sp. | reverse complement strand
TGCTTGCCCACATCGACGCCCGCAACCTTCGTGTTAGACTGAACCTGTTCCACCGACCCCTCCTTGTGGCTCCGGACCTCAAAGTCCCTGCAACCATCCGGGTCATGGAAACGTCAGTGGCGACCCTGCTCATCCTCAGCTAAATAGCTCAGGGGTTAGCGGTCCCTCCACCGACAGTCCGCCTGGCGCGCCAACGCCAGGCGGACGTCCCGGAAGACAGCCACAATCTAGCACCACCCCAACAGACAAGGGGTCACGCTCCCCTCTCCGCGCGAACTGCAACGCCCTAACCCGGGAGGCCTATCGACCCCTCATCCGACCCTGCTCCGCAGGGCCACCTTCTCCCGCAAGGGGAGAAGGATCGCTGATTACGGATGCGCCCTTGGCCTTGGCCAGCTTGAGGGCCTCGTCCAGGGCCTGGTCGGTGTGGACGGCCACGTCGGGGGTGACGCCCTTGCCTTCCCAGCCCCAGTTGGTGTCGGGGTCGTAGGAGCGGCCGACGGGGACGAAGGCGGCGAAGCGGTCGCCGATGTCCAGCAGGCCGCCATAGTGGCCGGCGCCGCGGGTGGTCTCGCCCACCAGGGTGGCGCGGTGGGTGCGCTTGAAGGCCAGCGCCAGGTGCTCGGCGGCCGAGGCGCTGCGCCGGGAGGTCAGATAGTAGATGGGCGCGGTCTGGAGGCGCGTCTCGGTGGTGTCGGGGATCACGACGTGGTCGTGGCTGACCAGGGTGGGCGCGGAGGTCTGGCGCACCAGGGTCGGACCGTCGGCCATCGGCCCCTCGTCCTCGATGCCGGCCCGGGTGTCCATTCGAACCAGGTGCGTGGTCTTGGCGTAGAACAGCGGCAGGATGGCGTCCATTTCGTCGAGGCCGCCGCCGCGGTGCGGGCGCGCGTCGATGATGACCGCCTTGGCGTCGGCGTGGGCCAGCAGGAAGGCGCGGGCCTTGCGGACCGTCTCCGGATCGCCGGTGAACTGGTTGAAGCGGAGATAGGCGACATCGCCGATCATCGCGGTCTCCTCCAGGCCGGGCGGGCCCACAGGCCGGGCGCTGGCCGGCACATCGGCGGGCGACGGCCGGCGCGCCTGGAAAGCCGTCTGGGTCGCCAGGCGCAGGTGGCCGTCCGGGGCCACAGCCTGGAGGTCGGCGGTGACCTTTGCGCCGAAGGCGTCGGGGTCGGTCAGGCCGTCATAGGCGCCGCTGGCCAGGTTGGCGCGCAGCATGGCGGCATAGCGGGCGCCGACCTCTGGGAAGACGAAGTTGGCGTCCAGGGTCTTGGCCAGCTTCTCGACGACGTCGCGGCGCTCGGCGGCGTCCATCGGCTTGACGGCGGGCGCCGTGGCGGGCGCTGACGCGGGCTGAGCCTGGGCGGCGGAGAGACCGGTGGCGAGAATGAGGGCCGCGCCGGCGGCCAGCAGATGACGACGCATGAGGGTCTCCCTGACTGCGGCGCTGATAGGCAAGCCGCGGGAGGAGGGCAAATTAAGCTCCCGTAAGCTTGGCCGAGCCTCGGTTTCGGCTTGATTGCGGGCGCCTGAGCGCCACACTCCGCGCCCTGGGATCGGGAGTGACGGAATGGGTGCGAGTCGGGTTGCGATGGCGGCGGTGGCCGCCCTGCTGGTGAGCGCAGGGCCGGCCCTGGCCGCGGGCAAGGACGCCAAGGTGTGGGCCGCCGCGGAGAAGGCCCGCGCGGGCCAGCTCGACCTGCTGGAGCAGGTGGTGAACATCGACAGCGGCACCGGCGACATCGAGGGCGGGCGCAAGGTCACGGCCCTGCTCGTCCCGAGGCTGAAGGCCCTGGGCATGACCATCGAGACCGTGCCGGCCGAGATCCCCGGCCTGCCCGAGAACACGGTGGCGACCCTGACCGGGACCGGCAAGGCGAGGATCCTGATGATCGGCCACATCGACACGGTGTTCGGGCCGGGCACGGTGGCCAAGTGGTCCTATTCGGTGGAGGGCGACCACGCTCGCGGCCCCGGCGTGGCCGACGAGAAGGGCGGGGTGATCGAGGGCCTGTATGCGCTGCAGATCCTGCGCGACCTGCGCTTCACGAACTTCGAGCGGATCACCTTCCTCCTCGACACGAGCGAGGAGCGGGGCTCGCCGGGCACGCGCGCCCTGATCGACAGGCTGGTGCGCGCCCACGATGCGGAGCTAAACCTGGAGCCGGGCGACGCGCCGGACGTGATCACGGTCTGGCGCAAGGGCTCCATGACCCTGAACATCGATGTGAAGGGCCGCGCCGCCCACGCCGGGGTCGCGCCCCAGGACGGCCGCAACGCCGCTGTCGAACTGATCCATCAGCTCGCCGCGGTGGAGAGCTTCCCGCGCTCCGGCGACGGGCTGACCGTCAACCTGACCACGATCCAGGCCGGCACGCGCCACAACATCATCCCCGAGGCCGCGCGGGGGCAGATCAATATCCGGGCCCGCCAGAAGGCCGATCTCGACAGGGTCGAGGCCGCAGTCAAGGAGAGCGCCAAGTCCACGGTGGTGCCCGACACCACGGTGACGGTCAGCCGCGAGAACGCCTTCCCGCCGCTGGCCAGCAACCCGGCGACCGACGCCCTGGCCGCCCGCGCCCAGGCGATCTATGCGGGCCTCGGCCTGAAGCTCGCCACCGGCGGCAATGGCGGCGCCTCGCAATCGGCCCTGGCCTATGAGGCGGGCACGCCGGCCCTGGACGGGCTCGGCCCGGTGGGCGGGGGCTTCCACTCCGAGAAGGAGTTCATGGACCTGAGGTCGGTGACGCCCCGGCTCTATCTGCTGACCAAGCTGATCATGGACCTGAGCGCCAACCCGCCGAAGAAGTAGGGCGCTTTCCACCACGGCGTGGGCCCGCTAGCCTGACGTCATGATGATCGGTTTCGTCGCGGTCTGACCGCGCCTCCAGCCCGTTCGACCTGACTGCGTGGTCCGCCAGGGCCGCGCCTGAGCGCCTGCGCGCGCGCATCATCTGAAAGACAAGACATGGATCTGATCATTCGCGGGGCCGCGAGCCCCGACGACGCCTACATGCCCATCTGGGCGCCCTTGCTGGCCTTCAACGAGAAGACGGTGGGCGACGCGCAAGGCGCGCCCTTCGCCCTGACCATCACCGAACCGGACAGCGAGGCGGTGCTGGGCGGGCTGTGGGCTCTCTCGCTCTGGGGATCGTTCTATATCGGGCTGGTGGTGACCCCTGAGGGCGCGCGCGGCGAGGGGCTGGGAACCGAGCTGATGGCCCAGGCCGAGGCCGAGGCGGTCGCCCGGAACTGCCACAATATGTGGCTCGACACCTACGCCTTCCAGGCGCGGGCCTTCTATGAGCGGCTGGGGTTTGCGGTGTTCGGCCAGATCGACGGACCAGCGTCGATGTTCCCGCGCTGGTTCATGCGCAAGGATCTGTAGCGGACAAAAAGAAGGGCGGCGTCCTTGGACGCCGCCCTCTGAGTTAAGTTCTCGAGGGGGAAGAACCTCTAGAACTTTTTGGTGACGCCCAGCTTGAAGTAGCGGCCGAGCGGATTGGCGGTGAAGGGGTCGTAGCTGAGGTCCAGCCGCGCGAAGGACGGGTCAGCGTCGAAGACATTGATCACCGCGGCCGTCAGCGTGGTCTCCCAGGGCAGGAAGACGCGGTAGCTGAGGTCGTTGGTGACGAAGGCGTCGATCTTCTGGCCCAGCGGGCTGGTGGCCGTGAAGGTCGAGGTGCCGACGCGGGTGTCGATCATCCCGTCGATGTAGCGCAGGGTCCAACGGAGGTTGTGGTCGCCGTTGGTGTACTCGCCGAAGACCGTGGCCTTCCACTGCGGCTGCGAGCCGTAGCCGAGGTAGTCCATCGTACCGGCATAGTCGCGGGCCGGCTTGACGGTGACGCCTTCGATGACCGTGGGAGCGACCTCGTACTTGAGCACGTAGGTCAGATCCAGGCCGAAGGAGAGGTCGCCGCCGGCCAGCACGTCGCGGGCCTTGTAGCTGGCCGCGAAGTCCAGGCCGCTGGTCTTCAGGTCCGGGCCGTTGACGACGTTCAGGCGGGTCCGGTTGATCGCCGAGGGGAGGCAATCAGGGGTTCCGTCGGAATTGATGTCGTTGAAGGTGATCCGGTTGCGAAGGCCGGCATAGGCCGCCACGCCGCAGTTGTTGGGCAGGGTCGTCGACGTGCCGTTCGGGAACAGCGCGTTGATGATGCCCGAGCCGCTCTCGTTGTCGATCGGACCGGCGAAGTCGAAGGACCAGTAGTCGAGGGTGGCGTTGAAGTCGCCGATCTCGAGGATGGCGCCGACGTTCAGGGTGTTGGCCTTTTCCGGCTCCAGGTTCGGGTTGCCATAGACGTCATAGGCCCGGTAGCCGGCCGCCGCGGTGGTGTAGGCCAGCGAGGTGGTGACGGACGGGGCGATCTGGGTCTGCGGCGGGGCGCGGAAGGTCGAGCCCGCCGAGGCGCGGAAGGCCAGCCAGTCGGTGGCTTGCCACTTCACGGCGACCTTGGGGTTGGTGGTGGCGCCGATGTTTCCGCCGTAGTCCTCGTAGCGCACGGCGAGCGTGGCGGTGAGGCTGTCGAAGATCGGAACCTGCAGTTCGCCGAAGCCCGCGATGACCCCGTAGTCGAGGTTGTAGTCGGTCAGCGGGCCGAAGAAGGAGAAGCCGCCGTACTGATTCACGCAGGTCGCCGCCGGGTTCACCGGAGAGTCGGTGCAGGGGGTGACGGCGATGTTGGTGTAGTCGCTGGTCTGACGCTCGATCGAGCTCCAGCGGTACTGCGTGCCCGCGGCCCAGGCGAGAGGGCCGGCGCCGAAGTCGATGGGCAGCTCGCCGTTGAAGACCAGGTCAGCCGCGAACAGCTTGGTGCGGGTCTCGTAAGAATAGTCCTCGAACAGGTAGTCGAGGATCGCCTGGTTGTTGACGGTCCCGGCCACGTAGTTCGGGTTGGCGCGGCCGTCGAGGACGTTGCCCGCCGTGCCGGTGGAGAAGGGGTTGAAGTACTGGCAGGCGCCCACGCCGGCGACGCCGGTGGAGGGGTTGCAGCCCGCGCCGCCCAGGCCGCGCAGGGCGAGCTGGAGGCGGGAGATCAGGATGTCCGGAGTGGCGATGTCGCTCCAGTCTTCCATGTAGGTCAGGCCGGCGTCCCAACCGATGCCGTTCTCGAACTTGCCCTTCAGGCCCGACGAGAGGCGATAGGCGGTGAACTTGCGCTTATCTTCCTTGCCGCCGTTGTCGTAGAGGCCGTTGCCGCCGACGCCGATCGGACGCCAGGCGATCGAGGTGAACAGGCCCGAGGTGGCCGCCGAGGCCGGGGCCAGGCCCTTGGCGATCAGGGCCTGCAGGCCGGGGTTGGACGACGGGATGAAGAAGCCGTTGCCCTGGGCCTTGGTGGTCAGGCCCGAGGTCGGGAAGTTGTTCGGCGGATAGGACGGCGACGACTTCTCTTCCGGCACGTCGTGGCCGGCATAGAGGGCTTCCATGTGGAAGGTGGTGGTGTCGGTGAGGTCGAAGTTGATCTCGCCGTAGAGCTGGTAGTGCTCTTCACGCTCCGTGAGGTTGTCGAAGCCGATGTAGTTGAAGTTGCAGCTCGCCGCCGTGCCGGGGCCGGAGATGGCGTTGCAGGACGGGTCGACATAGGGGCTGGTGAAGCTCAGTCCGCCGTTCGTGCTCGAGAGATAGAGGCCCGGGTTGCCGAAGCTGGACCAGCCGCCCTGCGGGTTCTCGGTGATGGAACGCTGGGTGTAGTCGCGCTCGCGGGTGCTGAGTTCCGAGCGGTGACGATAGCCGGCGGTCAGCAGGATGTTGCCGCGGTCGCCGCGCCAGCCGTAGGCGATGGAGGTCCCGTAGTCGTTGCCGTCCGAGCCGTCGATGTGGGAATAGTCGCCGCGCACCTCGAACCCGTCGAGGTTGGTGCGGGTGATGAAGTTGACCACGCCGCCGATGGCGTCGGAACCGTAGGTCGCCGCGGCGCCGTCCTTCAGGACTTCCAGGCGGCCGATGGCGGCCGTGGGGATCAGGTTGGTGTCGACCGAGGTGCCACCGGGGGAGACGGCCATGCGTCGGCCGTTCATCAGCACCAGGGTGCGGGTCGCGCCCAGGCCGCGCAGGTTGATGTTGCCCGAGCCCGTCGTCTGACCGGCGCCGAACTGGTTGGATTCGCCGATGGCGCCGCTGACCGCGGGGATCGACTTGATCAGGTCCACCGTCGAGGGCGAGCCCTGCTTCTGCATTTCGTCGGAGCCGATGACGTTTACCGGCAGGGCCGCGTCTTCCGGTGAGCCGGCGATGAAGGAGCCGGTGACGACGACTTCGGAAACTTCGGCGTCCACGTCCTGGGCGAAGGCCTGGCCGGCGCTGAGGGTGATGACGGCGGCCAACGCAATAGAGGAGGCCCCTGCAAGGTATCTGGTATTAAGCACGCGTTTCCCCTGTTTCAATATAACTGCGTTATCTATCTGAGTAATGACAGATCGCTGGCGGGGTAAGAGCGTCTACAGTCCCTAAACTCAAGTCTCTTTTCTGTCAGAGTTGACGCGGAAGCAAACTATCGCTGACCGTCTTGTCAAAACTAGTTGGAAACCGAGATTCAGTTTTCTGAGTTACGTCAAAAACGTACCCGAACTTCGAAGTTAGCCAGAAAAAGGCTTTTAGAAACAGTCCGGCCGGTCGGTAAAAAGTTGACGTTACGGCAGAAAGGTCGCGCTGTCGTTTTTCCGCAACAGGCACGCGCAAAACCGCCGCCGGAGTCGGTTCGACAGCCGGGGCGGTTCGCTTACAGCGTCAGAAAAGTCGGGACTCTGGCTTACCGAGTCGGGGCGACGGCGCCCGCGGTCTCCGGGGTCGCTTCGACGGGCGCGCTTTCAGGCGCCGGCGTGGGCTCAAGCTCGGCCGGGTCGGTGTTCACCTGGAAGGTCTTGCCCATCAGCTTGGCGCGCTGTTCGAGGGCGTGGGCCGTGGGGGTGCAGCGGACCGGCAGGGTCCAGCCCATCCAGTTCTGGGCGACCTGACGCTTGGGCATGTTGGCGGCGGCGGCCCAGGCGTTGTGGCCCTTCTTCACCGCGGCCGCGCCGAGGATGTTGATGGGCTTGAGGCTGGCGCGCTCGGCGGCCTCCATGGCGCGGGCGAACAGCTTCATGTCCTGCTTGGCGCGGACCTGGATAGTTTCGTAGGCCGCCAGCTTCTGCGCCAGGGTGGTCTCGGGATTGCTGGGGGGCGACTTCTCGATCTCGGTGACGTCCGGCATCATCTGGTCGTGCAGATCGACGTAGCCGCGCAGGGCGCCGTAGCACCAGCCCACCAGGCCATAGTCGTCGCGGGGCGCGCCGGCCGGATAGGGCATGTCCTCGGTGAGGGTGAGTTCGGCGGGCGCGCCGCCGGCGGCGGTGGGCTCGGCGGCGGCGAACAGGGCGAGGGCGGCGATGAGTGCGGACATGAGGCCTTGGAACCTTGAAACTGTGTCGATCAGGAGGCGGGGCGTGATCCGAAGCCTCCGCCTCCGGGGGTTTTGATCTCGATCACGTCGCCAAGCTGGACTGTAACCGAGAAGCAGCCGGGAAGTTCCTTTACCGCGCCATCGGCCCCGAACAAACGCTGCTCGCCCGCCAGGGCAGGGCCGCCGCCCGCGATTCCCTGGGGGGCGTGGTCGCGGCGGGTGGAGAGCAGGGCGGCCTCCATGGGCGCCAGGAACCGGATGCGGCGCACCGCGCCATCGCCGCCTCTTCGCAGACCGTCCCCGCCGGAGCCCCGGCGGATGGCGTAGGTCTCGACCCGGACCGGGAAGCGGCGCTCCAGGATCTCCGGGTCGGTGAGGCGGGAATTGGTCATGTGGGTGTGGACGGCGCTGGCTCCATCCGCATCGGCCGTGGCGCCGGCGCCCCCGCAGAGGGTCTCGTAGTACTGCCGGGTCTCGTCGCCGAAGGTGAAGTTGTTCATCGACCCCTGGGCGTTGGCCATGACGCCCAGCGCCGCATAGAGGGCGTCCACCACGTGCTGGCTGGTCTCGACATTTCCGGCCACCACGGCGGCGGGTGAGGCGGGCGCCAGCATGGAGCCGGGCCGCGTCAGGATGTTCAGGGGCGCCAGGCAGCCGGAGTTCAGCGGGATGTCGTCGTCCACCAGGGTGCGGAAGACATAGAGGGCCGCGGCGTCGACGATGGCCGAGGGGGCGTTGAAGTTAGACGGCAGCTGGTCGGCGGACTGGCGGAAATCGAGCGTCGCCTCGCCGGCTTCGGCGTCCACCGTGGTGACCACGACGATCTGGCCGCCGCCGTCCATGGGGACCCGCGCCTCGCCGTTCGACAGCTTGCCGATGGCCCGGCGGACGCTGGCGGTGGCGTTCTGCTGCACGAAGGTCATGTAGGCCGCCACGACGCCGCCGCCGAAGCCGTCGATCATCCCGGCGACGGCCGCGGCGCCGGCCTGGCAGGCGGCGATCTGGGCCTTGAGGTCGGCGATGTTGCGGTCCGGGGCGCGGGAGGGCCATCGCCCGGTGGCGAGCGCCGCGCGGGTGTCGGCCTCCAGGAAACCGCCGCCGCGCATGATCGGGATAGCGTCCAGCATGACGCCCTCCTCATCGATGGTCTTCGAGAACGGCGGCATGGAGCCCGGCTGCACGCCGCCGACATCGGCATGGTGGCCGCGGGCGGCGACGTAGAAGGCCGCGGTCTGCGCGCCCGGCATGAAGACCGGCATGACCACGGTGATGTCGGGCAGGTGGGTGCCGCCGGCATAGGGATTGTTCAGGGCGAAGGCGTCGCCGGGCTTCAGCGTGGGATGGCGGTCGCGGACGGCCCGCACGCTGGCGCCCATGGAGCCCAGGTGGACCGGCATGTGCGGGGCGTTGGCCACCAGGCCGCCGCCTTCGTCGAAGAGGGCGCAGGAGAAGTCCAGCCGCTCCTTGATGTTCACCGAGTGGGCGGTGCGCTCCAGGGCCGCGCCCATGGCCTCGGCGACCCCCATGAAGCGGCGGTTGAACAGCTCCAGCGTGATGGGGTCGGGGCGGTCCAGGGCGATGGCGCGGGTCTGGACGCCGCCGGCGCGGGTCAGGCGGATCAGGCCGTCGGCCTCGGCGACCGCGCGCCAGCCCAGGGGCAGGGCGATCTGGGTGTCGGGGCGGACGATGAGGGCCGGGCCGTCCAGCGTGGTCAGGGTCTCGGCGGCGACGATGGGGGCGGGGGTGGTTTGGCCGTGGGCGAACATCTCGATCCGCTCATCCCCGCTGACTGGAGATGGGCTGCCCCCGCTTTGGGTGCTTCGCGCCGCCGCTTCGCGGTCGCGGGGATGAGCGGTATTTTGAATGGTCTCCGCCTCGACGCTGGCGATGACGATCGTTCGGTCCGGCTCCACGAAGCCGAACAGGCGGCGGTGGGCGGTTTCGAAGGCGACCTTCACCTCGGCCAGGGGGCCTAGGGCGGTGGGCAGTTCGGCGTCGGCGCCGTCGTAGCGCAGGCGCAGGGTGCGGGTGAGCGCGCCGTCGTCGGCGCCCTGGTCGGCCAGGGCCTGGCGGGCGTCGGCTTCCACGCCCTCCAACAGGGTGGCGGCGCGGGCGAGACCGGCTTCGTCGAGGGCCGCGTCCAGTCCGGCCTGCTTGAGGGCCGTGACCCGCGCCTGGCCGATGCCCCAGGCCGAGAGCACGCTGCCGTGGCGGGGGCACAGGACTTCATCCACGCCAAGCGCCTCGGCCACCTGGCAACCGACCTGGCCCGCCGCGCCGCCGAAGGCCACCAGGGCGTGGCCGCGCGGATCGAAGCCACGCTCGGTGGAGATGCGGCGCACGGCCTGGGCGGTCTGTTCGACGGCGATGGCCACGAAGCCCTCGGCGGCCGCCTCGACGCTGTCGGCCTGCATGGCGTGGGCGAGTTCCGTCAGGCGCGCGCGGGCGGCCTCGACATCCAGGGGCGCGTCGGCGGCGGGGCCGAAGATCGCCGGGAAGAAGCGCGGATCGAGCCGGCCCAGCACCAGGTTGGCGTCGGTGACCGTGGCCGGGCCGCCGCGGCCATAGGCGGCGGGACCGGGATTGGCGCCGGCGCTGTGGGGCCCGACCCGGGCGCGCAGACCGTCGAAGAACAGGATCGAGCCGCCGCCGGCCGCCACCGTCTCCACGTCCAGCATGGGGCTGCGCAGCTTGACGCCGGCGATGCGCGCGGTGTCGCGGCGCTCCAGGCGTCCGGCGTAACGGCAAACATCGGTGGAGGTGCCGCCCATGTCGAAGCCGAGCGCTTGCTGGGCATGGGCGGCCTGGGCGGTCTGCGCCACCCCCACCACGCCACCGGCCGGCCCCGAGACCACAGCGTCGCGGCCCCGGAAGGCGGCGGCCCGCACCAGGCCCCCCGCCGAGGTCATGAAGTAGAGCGGCGCCCCGGCCACAGCGCCGGCCACCTTCTCCACATAGGCGCGCAGGATCGGGGTCAGATAGGCGTCGGCGACGGTGGTCTCGGCGCGGGGGATGTAGCGGGGCAGGGGTGAGACCTCGTGGCTCAGGGCCACGAATTCGAAACCGGCGGCGCGGGCGAGGGCCCCAGCCGCGATCTCGTGCTCCGGATTGAGATCGGCGTGCAGGAAGGCGATGGCGGCGGCGGTGTAGCCCTCAGCGACCGCGTGCCTGAGCTTGGCGGCCAGGTCGTCGCGGTCGAGGACTTCGACCACCGCGCCGTCGGCGGCGAGACGTTCGCGGGCCTCCACGACACCGGAATAGAGCGGCTCGGGGCGCACGACGTTGAGGGCGAACAGGTCGGGCCGCGCCTGGTCGCCGATCGCCAGGGCGTCGGCGAAGCCCTGGGTCGCCACGAACAGGGTCCTGGCGCCGCGCCGCTCCAGCAGGGCGTTGGTGGCCACGGTGGTGCCCATCTTGATGGCCTCGACCCGGTCGGCCGGGAAGGGGGCGCCTGGGGCCGCCCCCAGCACCCGGCGCATGGCCTCGACGGCGGCGTCCTCATAGGCCGGCGAACTGGACAGCAGCTTCAGCGACACCTCCTCGCCATCCTGCGCCTTGCCGATCACGTCGGTGAAGGTGCCGCCGCGGTCGATCCAGAAATTCCAGAGTCTGTCCAAAACTTAACCTGCCTCGGGTGCGATGCGCGTTGTGTTCGCCGCAGTGCGGAACTAGGCTTGTCGATACTCCCATGAGTTTCTGGCGCAACATTGCTGGGCTCGCCGTCCGCCGCCCAGATGGTTGCGAAGACTGCGATGAGTGTCCTCCGGGTCTGCCCGGCGAGGACCCCACCTTCACGACTGCTGTCACGGCCCTGGGCGCCAAGCTCGCCAAGGTCGACGGCCGGGCCAGCGTCGGCGAGTTCGACGCCTTCGCCGAGGTGTTCCAGACTGACGCCGCGTCCGAGCGCAACATCCATCGCCTCTATGATCTCGCCCGCCAGACGACCCGGGGTTACGAGAGCTATGCGACCCGCCTGGCCAAGCGCTACCGCAACTGCCCGACCCTGCTGGAAGATGTGCTGGACGGCCTGTTTCATATCGCCGGTTCGGATGGCGCGGTGACCCATGACGAGCTGAGCTACCTGGAGAGCGTCTCGAGCCTGTTCGGCTTTTCGCCCCTGGTGTTCCGACGGCTGAGGGCGACCCATCTGGGTCTGGGCGCCGACGACCCCTATGGCGTGCTGGGCGTGCCCCACGACGCGCCCGACGATGCGGTCCGCAGCGCCTGGAAGGGCGCCCTGGTGGTGTCCCACCCCGACCGGGCGCGGGCCCGCGGCCTGCCCTCGGAGTTCATCGAGGTGGCGGAGGCCAAGGCCGCCTCCATCAACGCCGCCTTCGACACCATCATGCGCGAGCGCCGGGAATTGGCGCTCGAAGGGGCGGCATAGGTCAGATTTCGTTGGTTTTTGAGTTGTGAAGCGTTGACGACGGGCGTCGCCCGAACAACATAATCGTTGCAGCCACCGGAAGAGGTGGCGCCAGAGGAAGCCATGGTCAGGGAATTCGCCCGCAAGCACGGTTCGGCGCTCCGCAGCTTCGCGGTGCTGGGCGGCGCTCTCGCCACCACGGCGGCTGTCGTCATCGCCGCGGTCCTGGCCCTGTTCGCCGCCGCCACGGTGGTGGTGATCGCGGTGATGTCCTCGGCCCTGCTGGCCCTGGCCGGTCTGGCCCTGCGCGCCAAGCGCACGGCCCATGCGCAGCGCGACGACGGGATCATCGAAGCCCGCAACCTGGGCGGCCACCACTGGGTCGCCTACGGCTGGAACGAGCGGCGGTAATATCCCCGCTCATCCCGGCGAAGGCCGGGACCCAGATACATCTGCTGCCTTCCGGATTCCTGGCTGAGGCCATGACCTACGACCTGGATCCCGGCCTTCGCCGGGACGAGCGGTGAGGGGTGTGGTCGTCCTCTCAAGCTGACGCCGCGTAGGGGTTGCAGGCGTAGAGCACGCCCTCTACCGTCGCCTCAAACAAGCGTTGGGAGAGAACGGCATGATTGGTGTGATCGCGGTCCTGAAGGTCGCTGAAGGCAAGAACGCGGAGTTCGAGGCGATCTTCACCGACCTCGCCAAGCAGGTGCGGGCCAATGAGCCCGGCAACATCGCCTACCAGCTCACCAAGAGCCGCACCGATCCGCAGATCTACAAGGTCCTCGAGCTCTACAAGGACCAGGAGTCCCTGACCGCCCACGGCGGCACCGACTACTTCAAGGCCGCGGGCGCCAAGATGGGCCCCTGCATGGGCGGCCGCCCAGAGATCGAATACCTCGACGGCGTTTAGGAGGCGGGGAGCATGGACCTCGACTTCTCGCAAGGTGACCTCGCCTTTCGCGACGAGGTCCGCGCCTTCATCGCCCAGGCCTTCGACGATGACATGCGGGCCCACATGGCCCAGGCCAAGAACGCCCATATCGACAAGGCCGGCCAGGTCCGCTGGTGGAAGCGGCTGAACGAGAAGGGCTGGATGGCCCCCGACTGGCCCGTCGAATACGGCGGGTCCGGCTGGACCCATGCCCAGAAGTACATCTTCGACATGGAGATGGCGCTCGCCGGCGCGCCCGACACCTCCAACATGGGGGTGCGGATGTGCGCACCCGTCGTGATGGCCTTCGGAACCGACGAACAGAAGAAACAGCACCTGCCCAAGATCCTCTCCAGCGAGGTCTGGTGGTGCCAGGGCTATTCCGAACCGGGCTCCGGATCGGACCTCGCCTCGCTGTCCATGAAGGCCGAGCGCGACGGCGATCATTATATACTGAATGGTTCAAAAATCTGGACGACCTACGCCCAGCACGCCGACTGGATGTTCTGCCTGGTGCGGACTTCCGTTGAGCCGATCAAGCAGATGGGGATCAGCTTCCTGCTGCTGGACATGACCACGCCGGGGATCAGCATCGTGCCCCTGCCGACCCTCGACGGTCCGCCGGACGGGGAGCAGGAGATCAACCAGGTCTTCTTCGAGAACGTCCGGGTTCCGGTGGCCAACCGGATCGGCGAGGAAAACCAGGGCTGGACCTACGCCAAGTACCTGCTGCAGTTCGAGCGCGGAAACGCCTATGCGCCGGGCCTGACCAACATGCTGGCCAGGGTGAAGATGATCGCCGGGGCCGAGCGGTCCGATGGCGGCGGGCGGATGCTGGATGACACCGATTTCCGGCGCAAGCTGACCGAGACCCAGATCAAGGTCGATGCGCTGAACGCCACCGAGCTGCGGATGTTCGCGGCGCGCACGGCCGGCGAGGCGATGGGGGCGGCGTCCTCAATGTTCAAGCTGGAGGGCAGCCAGGCCCAGCAGGCGATCACCGAGCTGGCCCTGGAGGCGGCTGGGATCTACGCCCAGCCCTTCGTCCAGGACACCTTCGCCGAGATCCGCGGCGAGCGGAACGAGGCCCGCGCCGGGCCCGACTACGCCGCCACCGTGGCGCCGATGTACTTCAACTACCGCAAGACCTCGATCTATGCGGGCTCCAACGAGATCCAGCACAACATCATCGCCAAGATGGTGCTGGGGCTGTGAGCTTTCGGGCCTTCGAGGCGGCCCTGGCCAAGGCCGTTGATGAGGGCAAGATCGCCGGTGCGGTGGCCCTGGTCACTGACCGAGACGGTGTGACCTACGAGCACGCGGCGGGGCTCCGGGCTGTCGGTCAACCGGCGGCGATGGACGGCGCCACCGTGTTCTGGATCGCCTCGATGACCAAGGCGGTGGTGTCAGTGGCGGCGCTGCAGCTGGTGGAGCGCGGCAAGCTGACCCTGGACGGTGACCTGGGCGAGCTATGCCCGGACTTGAAGGATCTGCAGGTCCTGGAGGGCGTGGCCGAGGGCAAGCCCAGGCTGCGGCCCGCCAAGGGCTTCGTCACCCTGCGCCAGCTGCTGAGCCATACTTCCGGCTTCGCCTACACCTTCTCCCATCCGGAATTCCTGGCCTTCTCCCAGACCGAGGGGGCGCTGGATCCCAACTCCGGCAGCCGCGCCGCCCACCGCCAGCCGCTGATGTTCGACCCCGGCCAGGGCTGGATCTACGGCATCGGCATCGACTGGGCCGGCATCGTCATCGAGGCGGCCAGCAGGCAGCGCCTGGACGCCTATCTGGCGGAGAACATCTTCGCGCCCCTGGCGATGTTCGACACCGGATTCGCCCTGTCCGAAGGCCAGGCGCCGCGCAAGGCCAGCGTCCATGTGCGAGGCCCGGACGGGGCGCTGATCGCCATACCCTTCGGCCTGCCGGCCAATCCCGAGGTGCTGTCGGGCGGCGGCGGGCTCTATTCGACGGCGGCCGACTACGGCAAGTTCCTGCGCATGCTGCTGGGAGACGGCGGCCCGGTGCTGTCGGCCAGGACCCTGCGCAGCCTGTCGGAGAGCCATAGCGGGGCCCACAAGGCCGGCTATATCAAGTCGGCCATGGCCACCATGTCCAACGACTTCGACCTCTATCCGCACATGGCCACCGGCCACGGCCTGGCCACCATGATCACGCCCGAGCCCACCGGCGACGGACGCGGCGCCGGCAGCCTGGCCTGGGCGGGCCTGGCCAACACCTACTACTGGGCCGACCCGGAGGCCGGGCAGGGCGGGGTGCTGATGACCCAGCTGCTCCCGTTCGCTGATCCCGAGGTGCTGTCCCTGCTCCGGGCGCTGGAGCGCGGGGCCTACGGGCTGGACTAGCTAGGTCCTCCCCAGGTGCAGCGCCGATGTGGCGGCGCTGTGCGCCAGCTCCCCCAGGAGGGGAGCATCTCCTACGACCGCGCGATCAACGCGGCCAGGCGCCTCACCCCGTCCTCGATCTCCGCGTCGGTGGGCAGGGAGTAGCTGAGGCGGATGGCGTTGGCGGTGGGGACCTCGGCGAAGAAGGGTTCGCCGGGCACGAAGGCGACGCGCTCCTCGGCCAGGGACCGTTCCAGCAGGACCTTGCCGTCCATGCCTTGCGGCAGCCACAGCCAGACGAACATGCCGCCCTGCGGCCTCGACCAGGTGACGCCTGCCGGCATGTGGCGCTCCAGGGCGGCCAGGGTGGCGGCGGCCTTGGCGCCATAGGCGGTGCGCAGGGCGCCCAGGTTCTGCTCGTAGCCCTCCGACACCGTGGCGTGGATAGCCATCTGGTTGATGGTGGAGACGTGCAGGTCGCAGCCCTGCTTCAGCAGGACCAGTTTCTCGATCACCGCCTTGGGACCGCAGACCCAGCCGATGCGCAGAGCCGGCGAGATGGTCTTGGAGAAGGTGCCGCAGAAGAGGGTGCGGGCCGCCTCGATGGAGCCGGCGCGGCCGATGTCGAGGGCCAGCAGGGTGGGCAGGGCCTCGCCGTCGAAGCGCAGTTCCCGATAGGCGGCGTCCTCGATCAGGGTCATGTCCAGCTCGGCCGCCAGGTCCAGCAGGGCCTCGCGTTCCGGGAGCGTCAGGCTCTCGCCGGTGGGGTTGGCGAAGTCGGGGACGAAGTAGCCGAGGGGATTGGGCTCGCGGCCGGCCATCAGGGCGGCGGCGTCCACGCCGTCGCGCAGGGCGCGTTCGGGCAGGTCGAGATAGGCCGGCTCGTAGGCGTTGAAGGCCTGCAGGGCGCCCAGATAGGTGGGCCTGGCCACCATCACCGTGTCGCCGCGGGTCAGGAACAGCTTGCCGATCAGGTCGAGGGCCTGCTGCGAGCCGGCGGTGAGGATGATGTTGTCCTCGTCGCATTCGACCCCGTTCAGGGCCATGCGTTGCGCGATCCAGCGGCGCAGGGGCAGGTAGCCCTCGCTCACGGAGTACTGCAGGGCGGCGCGGGACTGCTCCGGGTCGGCCAGGATGGCGTCGTAGGCCGCCTTGATCTGGTCAGCGGGGAACAGGCTGGGATCGGGTATGCCGCCGGCGAAGGAGAGGATGTCGGGCTGATCCAGCAGCTTCAGCAGCTCGCGGATTTCGCTGGCGCGGACGCGGGTCATCCGCTCGGAGAAGCGCGCGGCCCAGTCGGGGGTCGGGGTGGTCATGAGCTTGGTCTCTAGTTCGTATCGCCGACGCCGGAAAGGCGCCCAAGGACCGCGCGGCGCGCGCGGCGTCTCACCTGATCAGTTGAGAGGCGTCATACGAGGGGGGGCGAGATCGGGCTCATGGCGTGAAGCTCAGTGCGGCAGGGGGCAGATTGAAAACCCACGTCATCCCGGGCGACCGCAGGGAGACCCGGGACCCAGGGGATTGATCGCGGCCCCTGGGTCCCGGCTCTCCGCTTTGCTGCGGCCGGGATGACGCTGGTCAGTTCTTCGACGGAATGATCACCGTCATGCTCTCGTAGCCCTTCACGAAGGCCGAGGGCACGCGCTTGGGTTCTTCCACGACCTTGATGGTGGGGAAGCGGGCCAGGATCTCTTCCCAGAGGATCTTCAGCTGCAGCTCGGCCAGGCGGTTGCCAACGCAGCGGTGGATGCCGAAGCCGAAGGAGAGGTGCTGACGGGGGCGTTCGCGGTCGATGATGTAGGCGTTCGGGTTCTCGATCACGTCTTCGTCCCGGTTGCCCGAGGCGTACCACATGATGACCTTGTCGCCCTTCTTGATGGTCTTGCCGCCCAGCTCGACATCCCGCGTCGCGGTGCGGCGCATGTGGGCCAGAGGCGTCTGCCAGCGGATGGTCTCCGAGACCATGGAGGGCACCAGCTCAGGGTTGGCGCGCAGCTTGTCGTACTGGTCGGGGTTCTGGTTCAGGGCCCAGACCGAGCCCGTCATGGAGTTGCGGGTGGTGTCGTTGCCGCCGACGATCAGCAGGATCAGGTTTCCCAGATACTCCATGCGATCCATGTCCTTGGTGGCCTCGCCGTGGGCCAGCATGGAGATCAGGTCGCCCTTGGGCGGCTGGGCGATGCGCTCAGCCCACAGGCGGCTGAAGTAGTCCACGCATTCGAACAGCTCCATCTTCCGCTCGGCCTCGACGATCTCGGGGTCATCGGAACTGAACAGGCCCGACTCCGGGCCCGCCGTGGCCACGTCGGACCAGCGCGTCAGCTTGCGGCGGTCTTCCCAGGGGAAGTCGAACAGGGTCGCCAACATCTGGGTGGTGAGCTCGATGGAGACGCGGTCGACCCAGTCGAAGGGCTCGTTGATCGGCAGGGCGTCCAGGGTGTTCTGGATCCGCTGGCGGATGAGGGGCTCCAGAATCTGCAGGTTGTGTGGCGAGACGATGGGGCTGACGGTCTTGCGCTGGACGTCGTGCTTGGGCGGGTCCATCGCGATGAACATCGGAAGGGTGAAGTCTTCCTTGGGGTCGAAGATCGTGATCGACGGCTCCGAGGAGAAGGCCTCGTGGTTGGTGTCGACGGCCATGATGTCGTTGTACTTGGTCACCGACCAGAAGGCGCCGTCCTCGTGGTGCTCAGGCGGATGCAGGTGGACCGGGTCCTCCTTCCGCAGGCGCTCGAAGTAGGGCCACATGGTCTCGGTGCGCCACAGCTCGATGTCGGTGGGGTTAATGTCGTCCAGCGGCATGGAATAGGCGCGCGCCCTGGCTTCCGCCTTCAGGTCGATGTTGCCGTCGCTCATCAGGTGTCCTCCGAAGCCGTCTGGAGCGGCTATCTTATCACTGTTCAGACAAGAATGCTTGAGGCTGAGCCGCAAGGCAAGGGGCCGCTCCAGCGGGGCGGGGCCGGTTCGCAGAAAAACTGTACAGACGAAAGCGCACGACCGTGCTGTAACGGTCGCTTCTCGAACAGATGTTTGACTGGATCGCCCATGGCCGCCGACGCCCTCTTCAAGCCCTTCGACTACAAGGGCCTGCACCTCAAGAACCGTATCGTCATGGCCCCGATGACCCGGTCGTTCTCGCCCGGCGGCGTCGTCACCGACGACGTGGTGGCCTATTACAAGCGCCGCGCGGCGGCCGAGGTCGGGCTCATCGTTTCTGAAGGCACGGGCGTTGATCGGCCGATCTCGGTGAACGACGCCAAGGTGCCGCGCTTCCACGGCGAGGCGGCCCTGGCCGGCTGGAAGCGGGTGATCGACGCGGTGCACGAGGCCGGCGGCGTGATGGCGCCCCAGCTGTGGCACGTCGGCGCGGTGCGCGCCCGCGACCCCGAGTTCCTCCCCGCAGGCCCCTATGACAGCCCGTCTGGCCTGTCGCGTCCCGACAAACAGTTCGGCGAGGGCATGTCCGAGGAAGACGTCGCCGACGCCATCCGCGCCTTCGCCGAGGCCGCTGCCCACGCCAAGGCGCTCGGCTTCGAAGCCATCGAGCTGCACGGCGCCCACGGCTACCTGATCGACCAGTTCTTCTGGGAAGGCACCAATGTCCGCGAGGACGCCTACGGCTCCAAGGAGCTGACCGGCCGCGCGCGCTTCGCCGCTGACATCCTGAAGGAAGTCCGCAAGGCCGTCGGCCCCGACTATCCGGTGATCATCCGCATCAGCCAGTGGAAGCAGCAGGACTACACCGTCCGCCTGGCCCACGATCCCAAGTCCATGGAAGCCTGGCTGGGCGCCCTGGTCGACGCCGGCGCCGACATCCTGCACTGCTCGCAGCGCCGCATCTGGGAGCCGGAGTTCGAGGGCTCGGACCTCAACTTCGCCGGCTGGGCCAAGAAGCTGACCGGCGTGCCGACCATCTCGGTGGGCTCGGTGGGCCTCTCGGGCGAGTTCATCGCGGCCTATGGCGGCGAAGCCTCGCAGCCGGCCTCGCTGGACGAACTGGAACGCCGCATGGACCGGGGCGACTTCGACCTGGTGGCCGTCGGCCGCGCCCTGCTGCAGGACCCCGAGTGGGTGCTGAAGATCAAGGAAGGCCGCAACGACGAGCTGAAGAGCTTCGAGCGCTCGGCCATGGCGGTGCTGTACTAGGGCCCCAAGTGTGGCCGGTCAGCGACCGGTCGGATGAGGGCGTGGAGTCCGCTCTCAGAACAACATCGCCGTCATCCCGGACGCCGGTAGGCGATCCGGGACCCAGGGGCCGAGCGCTCCGCCCCTGGGTCCCGGGTCTTCGCTGCGCTTCGCCCGGGATGACGTGATGGGTTTTCCGGATGGGGATGTACCTCTCATCCGACCCCGCAAGGGGAGAAGGAAAGCGGGCTACCCCAACGCCGTCTCGGCGATCGACTTGGCGGTGGGGTAGTCGGCCTTGCCGTTGCTGGCGCGCAGGATTTCCGTGGTGGCGACGATCCGCTTGGGAGTCTTGTAGCCGGCGAGCGCCATGCGGACGTGGGCCCGCAGCAGGTCCTCATCCAGGCTGGCGCCCTCCGACAGGCGGATGACGCCGGTGACCGACTGGCCCCACTTCTCGTCGGGCAGGCCGATGACCAGGGCGTCCTCGACGGAGGGGTGGGTCTTCAGGGCCTCCTCGACCTCCTCGGGGAAGACCTTCTCGCCGGCGGTGTTGATGCAGGCGCTGCCGCGGCCCAGCAGGGTCAGGGTCCCGTCGGCCTCCACCAGGCACCAGTCGCCGGGGATGGAGTAGCGCTCACCCTTGATGGTCCGGAAGGTGCGCGCCGTCTTCTCCTCGTCCTTGTAGTAGCCGAGCGGGTTGGGCCCCTTGATGGCGATCATGCCCGACACCCCCGAGCCAGGCTCCACCGGCTCGTCGTTCTCGTCGAACACCTTGCAGCGCTCGCCCAGCATGAACTTGGCGGTGGGGGCCTCGCCGCCCTTCATCATCACCGACGCGCCCATGCCGAGCGCCTCGGAGGAGGAGAAGGCGTCGCTGAGCATGGCGCCGGGCATGTGCTCCAGCAGGCCCTGCTTGACCTCCAGGCTCCACATCACGCCGGAGGACACGACCACCGCGACGCTGGAGAGGTCGTACTTGCCGGGGTTGGCGTTGAGGGTGTTGAGCAGGGGCTTGGCGAAGCTGTCGCCCACCAGGACCAGGGACTGGGGCTTGTGGCGGTCGATGGTCTCCAGCAGTTCGACGGGATCGAAGGTCTGTCCCTCCAGGGTGACGACGCAGCCGCCCGACATCATGGCGCCCATGGAGGTCAGCAGGCCGGTGCCGTGCATCAGGGGCGGGGCCGGCAGGATGCGGCCGCCGGGGCCGGCGGCGCGGGTGGCGGCGGCCAGCGCCTCGAGGGTTTCCGGGACCGGGCCCATGGCGCGGGCCGGGGCCAGGGTGATCTCGCGCAGGTCGTTGTGGGTCCACATCACGCCCTTGGGCATGCCAGTGGTGCCGCCGGTGTAGATGAAGAACTGGTCGTCGCCCGAGCGCTCGATGTCGAGGGGGCCGCCATTGCCCTCGGCGGCCAGGGTGTCGAAGGCCTCGGCGAAGGGGGCGGTGGTTTCACCGACCTCGATCCAGGTCTTCACGCCCGGCAGGCGCGGGCGGATCTCGGCCACGGCGTCACGGAATTCCGACGAATAGACCACGGTCTGGGCGTCGGAATTGTCGAAGATGTACCAGACCTCCTGGGGCGTGTAGCGGTAGTTGACGTTGACGTGGGTCAGGCGCGCCTTCCACCCGGCCGCGACAGTCAGCAGGTATTCCGGCCGGTTGCGCATGTAGATGGCGATCTTGTCGCCGGGCTGGGAGCCGCGGGCGATCAGGCCCCGGGCCAGGCTGTTGGTGATCTGGTTGGCCTGGCCCCAGTTGATCACGCGCTCGCCATGGATGAAGGCCGGCGCCTCAGGCGGAACCGCCCCGCCGACCGCGTCCAGGATGTCTCCGAAATTCCACGCCATCGTCTCTCTCCCTTGTCGCTCCGTCGCTCATGGCGCCGGATGTCGAATTTTGATCAGTCGCCGCCGCCGCCGTCGCCGCCGCCATCGCCGCTGGCGTAGCCGCCGCCGCCGCCGTCGTCGCCGTTCTTGTTCTTGCGCCGGGACTTGCCGGCCGAAAAGCTGAAGACGAGGCCCAGCACGCCCACCGCCACGAGAATGATCAGCAGGGTATCCACGGCGGCCTAGGCGTTGAAGTTGAGCTTGAGGCCGGCCCGGGGCCAGCGCGCCTTGAACAGCTTGCCGGTGGCCGAGCAGGTCACCCAGGCGTCGCGCATGTCGGCGCCGCCAAAGCAGATGTTGGTCACGATCAGGTCGGGGAAGGCGAAGTGCTCGTGGGACCCGTCCGGATCGATGGCGGTGATCCCGCCGTTGATGATGGTGGCCACGCAGACCTTGCCCGAGGCCTCGACCGCCAGGCTGTCGAACAGCTGGTAGCCGGGCATGTTGGCCACCACCCGGCCGGGCGCGAAGCCCGCGGGCGGACCCAGCACGCCCACCTCGGCGACGTCGAAGGCCCAGAGCCGGCCGAGGTTGGTGTCGGCCAGGTAGACCACCTTCTCATCGGGCGAGAGGCCCACGCCATTGGGAGAGATCAGGTGGTCGCGCTGGCGGCTGATGTGGCTGCCGTCGGTCTTGGCGTAGTAGAGCGCCCCGAACTTGCGGCCGTCGGGCGTGGAACAGCCGTGGTCGGAGAACCAGAAGCCGCCCTGCCTGTCGAAGACGAGGTCGTTGGGGCCCACCAGCCGCTTGCCGTCGCAGGCGTCGTAGAGGGTTGTCAGCTTGCCGGTGGCCAGGTCAAACCGCTGGATCGAGCCGCCGGTGTGGCTGGCGGGCGTGGGGCCGGGGATGGTCAGGCCGCCATTGTCCAGCCACTCGAAGGAGCCGCCGTTGTTGGTGATGTAGATCGCGCCGTCCGGGCCGATGGCCGCCCCATTGGGGCCGCCGCCGGTCTCCACCACCGTGGTCCTGGTTCCGTCCGGGGTGACGCGGGTCAGGCGCTGGGCCTTGATCTCGGTGAGGATCACCGAGCCGTCGTTCATGGCGATGGGGCCCTCGGGAAACTCGAAACCCTCAGCCACCAGCTGCATGTCCATGTTCGTCTCCCCACGATTTTCTGCCACTATGGGTCGGTTCCCCGGCGTGAGGCCAGCCCCCAAACTCAGCGCCGCTCGAGCACCCGGATCGTGAAGGGATACTCGTCGTCCTCGCCGGCCGGATGGTCCTGGGCGCTGACTTCCTTCCACTGGCTTTCGTCGAAGCCCTTAAGGACGACGTCGCCCTCGACGTCGGCATGGACCTCGGTGAGGTAGATGCGGCGCGCCCGGGGCAGGACCAGTTCGAACAGGGAGGCGCCGCCGATGACGCAGAATTCCTCCTGGCCATCCTCCTCAGCCTGCTCGCGGGCGATGGACAGCGCCTCGCTCAGCTCCTCGCAGACCAGGCCCCCCTTGGCCTCGAAGGAGCCGTCGCGGGAGACCACGATATTGGTGCGGCCGGGCAGGGGCGCCTTGGGCAGGCTCTGCCAGGTCTTGCGGCCCATGATCACCGGCTTGCCCATGGTGACGGCGCGGAAGTTGGCCAGGTCGGTCTTCAGCCGCCAGGGCAGCTCGCCGCCCCGGCCGATGACGCCATTGGAGGCGCGCGCGATGGGGCCGGCGGTGAGGATCGGTGTCATGGGGAATTCATAACCTGACTCTCCCCCGCTCGTCCCGGCGAAGGCCGGGATCCAGACCTTAAGTCAGGACTGAGCCAGGAATCCGGAATGCGGCGGATGCATCTGGGTCCCGGCCTTCGCCGGGATGTGCGGGTTTACACCGCGATCGGCGCGCTGATCTTCTCGTGGGCCTTGTAGCCGCGCAGCTTGAAGTCCTCGTACTCGTAGGAAAACAGGTCGGCCTTGTCGGCGATCTCCAGGCGCGGGAGGGGCAGGGGATCGCGGGTCAGTTGCTCGCGGGCCTGGTCGAGGTGGTTCAGATAGAGGTGGGCGTCGCCGAGCGTATGGACGAACTCGCCGGGCTGCAGGCCCACCACCTTGGCCATCATCATGGTCAGCAGGGCGTAGCTGGCGATGTTGTAGGGCACGCCCAGGAAGACGTCGGCGGAGCGCTGGTAGAGCTGGCACGACAGCTTGCCGTCGGCGACGAAGAACTGGAAGAGGCAGTGGCAAGGGGGCAGGGCCATGTCCTCGATCTCGGCCGGGTTCCAGGCCGAGACGATGTGGCGGCGGCTGTCGGGATTGGTCTTCAGGCTGTGGATCACCGCGGCGATCTGGTCGATCACCCGGCCGTCCGGGGCGGTCCAGGAGCGCCACTGCTTGCCGTAGACGGGGCCGAGTTCGCCGTTCGCATCGGCCCACTCATCCCAGATGGAGACGCCGCGCTCCTGGAGCCAACGAACGTTTGTATCGCCCCTCAGGAACCACAGCAGCTCCACGAAGATCGACTTCCTGTGCAGCTGCTTGGTGGTGAGCAGGGGGAAGCCCTGGGACAGGTCAAACCGCATCTGGCGGCCGAAGACGCCGAGCGTGCCAGTGCCGGTGCGGTCGCCGCGCTCCACGCCGTTCTCCAGGATGTCGGCCAGCAGGTCGAGATACTGTCGCTCGGGATGCTCCGGCGCGGCGCGGTCACGGACAAGATGGCGGACAGGCGCGTTCATGATTTCCGGATCAAAAATCGAATCGGTTGCTGCAGTGATGAGCTTGTGTCTGGCCTATACCGGTAGCAAGCTCGGCTCACGCGACACTTTGGACTTATGCCCATGATCCTCGCCCTGCTCATGTCCGCCGCGCTCAGCGGCGCCGACCAGCCCGCCGCCGCCACGCCCCAGGCCATCCCCGTCGCCGCCCCCCTGAACAAGGGCGAGCAGCGGATCAAGATGGTCTGCCGCCAGGAGGCTCCCACCGGCACCCGCCTGGCCAAGCGCACCTGCCTGTCCCTGGAGGACTGGAAGCGGCGCTCGGAGGAAGACCAGGAGGCCATGCGGCAGATGGCCATGAAGTCGGCCTTCTCCGACGTCCGCGGCCGCTGACGTCCCGGAGGTTCGCCTCCCGGCAGGTCCGCGATTGCCTCACCCCCGCAGGATGTGGAACCTTGGGTAGAGTTCCAGACTGGGGGTTTCATGATTCTTGTCCTGTTGATGGCTGCGGCGCTGGGCGCTGCGGATGACAAAGAGCCCGCGTCCGCGCCACAGGCGCCCGCTGTGGTGGAGCGGGTCCCGGTCGCCGCGCCGCTGAAGAAGGGCGAGAAGCGGATCAAGATGATCTGCCGGACGGAGACCACCACCGGCACCCGCTTCACCAAGCGGGTCTGCTACGACAAGGCCGAGCTGGAGGCGCGCCAGGAGCGGGAGCGTGAGCAGTTCATCGAGAGCCAGAACTCGCAGCAGATAAACCACTAGCGCTTCAGCCCGCGAACCCGCCCTCGTCCAGGAAGGCCTGCTCCTCCGGAGTCGTCGTGCGTCCAAGGGAGACGTTCCGGTGCGGGAAGCGTCCGAAGCGCTGGATGATGTCGCGGTGCATCTCGGCGTATCTCAGCGTCTCGGGGTCGCCCAGCGCCGTGCAGAGCCGCACGGCCTCGTCCTGGTCGGCCATGTCCTCGGAATGCTCGAAGGGCAGGTAGACGAACGGCCGCAGCAGGGGCTCGATCTCCAGGTCCTGGCCGGTCGCCACCGCGTGACGGGCGATCAGGCGGGCCTTGCCGTCCGTGGCGAAGGCGTGGCCGGTGCCCCGCCAAAGGTTGCGCGGGAACTGGTCCAGCAGGATCAGCAGGGCCAGGGAGCCCTCGGCGGTGGCCATCCAGGCGTCGTGGCGGCCCAGGGCGGCCATGTAGTGCACCGGCTCGAACTTCAGCTGGATGGCGGCGTCGAAGTTGGGGTTCTTGGCGAACCAGCGCTTGGGGCCGGCGGTCCGCCAGAAGCCGGTGATGTCGTGCGGTGTGGCGGGCATCGCGCTCTCCCTTGGTCGGCCCCTAGAGCCTTTAGGGTCAGATGAAAAATCTGACCCGTTCAAAAGGCTCTAATTTCTAAAGTGTAGAGCGCGTCGGGCGGATTAACCGGCCTCCACTTAACCCTGACGCGCTCTATGTCAGGTCACCGGGGATTCCGTTCAAGCGCGGTTCACACAGGCCCGGCCATTAACCTTGGCTAAAGGGACAGCCATCGGCCGTGTCCGGCCAGGGAACAGTGACATGAAGACGGTTATGAAGGGCGCCCTGGCGCTGGTGCTGCTGGCCTCCACGGCCCCGGCGGCCCTGGCCCAGGACAATGGCGAAGAGCGCCGGCGCGAGAGCCGCGGCGACGGCGGCTACAATCCGGCGATGCGGGCCAGTTCGCGCAACGTGCCGCCCTCCCTGCAGGAACGCCAACCGGCGCCCCAGGCGCAGGCGCCGCAACCCCAGGCTCAGCCGCAGCCGCAGGCCCAGGCGCAGCCCCAGGGCCAGCCGCAGGTCCGCCAGGGTGGCCGCCGTGGCGATCCCAACTGGCAGTCGCGTCAGCCGGGGCAGCAGGGCCAGCAAGCTCAGCAGCCGTCCCAGAACGGGCAGCGCTGGAACCATGGCCAGGGGCTGCGACAGGGGCAAACCTGGCAGAGCCAACGTCACGACGATCGCAACGACCGGGATGGGCGCGGCGACCGGGACGGCCGCAACGACCGCGATCCGCGCTGGAACAACAACGGCGCCAACAGCAGTGGCTGGAACAACAACGGCCGCGACTGGCGTCCCGACCGCCACCAGCAGCGCCCCCGCTTCGACCGCCGCCACTACGGCCAGAACTTCCGTAGCCATCAGCGCTATCGCGGCTATGCCTATCGCCCGCCGTCAGGGTTCTACATCCGCAGCTGGAGCTATGGCGACCAACTGCCGCGCAGCTGGTGGAGCAGCCAGTACCGGCTGAACGACTGGTGGTCCTACGGCCTGCCGATCCCGCCGATTGGCTATGAATATGTCCGGGTTGGCGGCGACGTGCTGCTGGTGGACATGTTCTCCGGCCGCGTGGTCCAGGTGATCCACGACGTCTTCTGGTGATCTGATCCCTCCCTCCCCGAGAGGGGAGGGAGGGCGTCACGGGACGAAATGTCCTGTAAGCGCCCGTTCGGCTTGACCTTCGCGCAAAATTCCGCTGCAAAGCCCCGCCTTTGCTGCGGCGCCGTTGCGCGACGTCGTGGCGACCTTCGTCTTCAGGAGAATGACCATGCGCGTCTACTACGACCGCGACGCCGACCTCGCCCGCATCCTGGACAAGAAGATCGCCATCGTAGGCTATGGCAGCCAGGGTCGCGCCCATGCGCTGAACCTGTCGGAATCCGGCGTGAAGAACGTCGTGGTGGCGCTTCGCCCCGGCTCGGCCACCGCCAAGAAGGTGGAAGCCGACGGCCTGAAGGTGATGAGCGTGGCCGAGGCCTCGGCCTGGGCCGACGCCATCATGGTGCTGGCGCCCGACGAACTGCAGCGCGGCATCTATAACGAAGAGATCGCCCCCAACATCAAGGACGGCGCAGCCCTGCTGTTCGCCCACGGCCTGAACGTGCACTTCAACCTGATCGAGCCGAAAGACTCGATCGACGTGCTGATGATCGCCCCCAAGGGCCCGGGCCACACCGTGCGCGGCGAGTACCAGAAGGGCGGCGGCGTGCCCTGCCTGATCGCCATCCACCAGAACGCCACGGGCGCCGCCCACGACTTTGGCCTGGCCTACGCCTCGGCCATCGGCGGCGGCCGTTCGGGCGTCATCGAGACCACCTTCCGCGAGGAATGCGAAACCGACCTGTTCGGCGAGCAGGCCGTGCTGTGCGGTGGCCTGGTGGAGCTGATCCGCGCCGGCTTCGAAACCCTGGTCGAGGCGGGCTACGCGCCGGAGATGGCCTATTTCGAGTGCCTGCACGAGGTGAAGCTGATCGTGGACCTGATCTACGAAGGCGGCATCGCCAACATGAACTACTCGATCTCCAACACCGCCGAGTACGGCGAGTACGTGACCGGCCCGCGCATCGTGACGCCGGACACCAAGGCCGAGATGAAGCGCGTGCTGGAGGACATCCAGTCGGGCCGCTTCGTGCGTGACTTCATGCAGGAGAACGCGGTCGGCGCGCCGAGCTTCAAGGCTACCCGCCGCCGGGGCTCCGAACACCAGATCGAGGAAGTCGGCGCCCGTCTGCGCGCCATGATGCCCTGGATCACCAAAAACAAGCTGGTGGACACCGCGCGCAACTAGGCGGCGGTTCCCGCAGACCGAAGATGAGAGGGGTCGGACGCAGGTCCGGCCCCTTTTGCTATGCGCGGCAGTCGCTGATGACCGCGCCGAGCAGGCCAGGATCGAGGCCGTGGCCCACGAGATGGAAGAAGCCCCAGTCGGCGCAGGCCCTGGCCAGCTGCTCGCGAACCTGCGCCGGCGGCGCGGCCAGGCTTATGACGGATACATTGGCGTCCATGCGTCGGCTACTCGTGGGCCTTCATAAGGAGCCTGTCGCCCTTGACCTGGAAGGACTCCAGGCGGCGCAGGAAGGTCATTCCCAGCAGGGAGCTGCTCATCGGGGCCTGGTTGATCATGATCGGCATGTCGCGGAAGGTGATGGCCCCCACCGACAGGCTGTCGGCCTCGAAGGCCGCGCCGTAGCCCACGCCGTTGGCGGTCTCGGACGCCCGGTCGAACTTCAGGGCGGCGAGATCGATCCCCACGCGGGCGGCGTCGGCGGGGCTCAGCACCGTCTCGCTGGCCCCGGTGTCCACCAGGAAGCGGACCCGCTGGCCGTTGACCTCGCCCATGACCAGGAAATGACCGCCGTCGCCGGCGCTGACCACCAGTTCGCGCGGCCCGGTAGCGACAGGATAGGAGGGTGACAGGGTCATGCGCACCCTCTGGGCCACCCCGGCGAGCTCGGCACGGTAGCTGACCGCCAGGATCAGCACCGCGACAATGCCGGCCCAGATCGCGGCATGGCGCGCCTTTTCGGCCCAGCGGATACGGCCGACGTCCAGCATGGCGGTGGAGAACAGGGCCATCATGAAGACGCCCCAGCCCACCCAGGCCCAGTCCTCCGGCGAGCTGATGACCCCTGGAAACGCCTGAAGAAGGCCCCACACCCCAAGCATCACGGCGGCCAGGCCCGCGAGCCAGATCAGCAGGCGCACCGGGGTCACGCTGCGCGGAGCCGGCTCGTTCTCGTCAGGCTGCCAAGGTCCGGTCACGCACGCTCCGTCTGCGAGTTGCCTCGTGAGAGGTTAGACGGCGCGCGCCGTCGCCCGCCAGGGGCCGATCAAAAAAAGACCGCGCCGACCCTTCCCAAACGCGCGCGGGCTACCTAGCTCATGGATCGCAGGCCGGGCCCCTCTGGCGATCCATAGCTCTCCTCCCCGAGCGGATCGCGATGTCGGACTGCATCGGGTGCGCTCGATGCTGGGTCCTAGAAGGTTTGGCCCCCCAGTCCTCGGTCCCGGTCGTCGGGCGCACCCATCCCTTGAACCGGATGTCATGGAGCGCCCCATCCGATGCCCCTCCTGCTTTGCCCTAACTGCAACACCTCGATGTCGGCCGTCAGCCGGCAAGCCGTGGAGTTCGACATGTGCCCGTCCTGCCGGGGCGTGTGGCTGGACCGTGGGGAGCTTGAGAAGCTGATCGCGGCCGGGCGCGGGGAAGCGCCGGCCCAGGAGAGCGCCGCGCCGCGCATGTGGCGCGAACCCGAGCGTCCTCGGCGCGATTACGATGACGACGACGATGACCACCGTCACCCCGGCTACCGGCGCAAGAAGCGCTTCGATCTGTTCGATATCTTCGACTAGACCCACTCGAGCCTTGCGGTCCCCCGCAGGATCGCCTCGGCCTCGGCCGTGTGCTTGGCGCCTTCGCGCGGGTGCAGGACCAGGGGCGGCAAAAGCTGCAGCGGCGCCTTGCCCGTCTTGAGGGCGCGGACCAGCACCCGTTTGGCCGGCGCATCGGCGTGGGCGTGGATGGGCCGGACCTGGAAGGAGCCGGTCTTGGGCGCCAGCAGGGACAGAATGTCGGCCAGGCGATCGGCGCGGTGGATCAGGGTGATCGCCCCGCCTTCCCGCACCGCCTTCAGCAGGAAGCTTGTCCAGGCCTCAAGGCCGCCATCGGCCATCCAGGCGCCCTGCTTGGCGGGCGCCGGCGCGCGCAGGGCTTTGGGATCGTCGAAGTACGGCGGGTTGGCCATAACGGCGTCGAAGGGGTCCAGGCCCAAGGTCTTGAAGGGCAGGGCGACGTCGCCCTCCAGAATCTCCACCCGCGCCGCCATATCGTTCAGCGCCACGTTCTCCCGGGCCAGGGCGGCCGTAGCCGGATCGCGCTCCAGCCCGACGAACAGGGCCCCCGGCCGGCGGGCCGCCGCGGCCAGCAAGGCGCCGCCGACCCCGCAGCCTGCCTCCAGCACGCGGGCGCCCTCGGACGCGTCACAGGCGGCCGCCAGCAGGGCGGCGTCCATGCCCGCGCGGTAGCCTTCCGGCGCCTGACGCAGGCGCACGCGACCGTCCAGAAGCCGGTCCTCGGGTGTTGCGTCCATGTCGGCTTGCTGACTCGTAATCGCCATATCGGAACGGTGGGGCGTTGTGCTCTCCTTGACCGTGCCTTATCGCGTCACCATTGTCCCCGCAAACGGCGGTCCCCCCGTATCGTCGTCGCCTAGACCAGGAGTCCTCGTGGCCGCAGTCAGCGCCCCGGTCACCCGAAAGCCCGCCTCCATCGACGGCCTTATGGAACTCGCGCAGCCTGACATGGCTGGCGTCGACGCCCTGATCCGCGATCGGATGCAGAGCCCGGTGGCGGTGATCCCGGCCCTGGCCGAACACCTGATCGGCGGCTCGGCCAAGCGTCTGCGGCCCCTGCTGACCATCGCCGCGGCGCGCCTGTCGGGCGCCCAGGACGATTCCTGCCTCAAGCTGGCGGCCGCGGTGGAGTTCATCCACACCGCCACCCTGCTGCACGACGACGTGGTGGATTCCTCCGAACTGCGCCGGGGCAAGGTCGCCGCCCACCTGATCTGGGGCGCGCCGGCCAGTGTCCTGGTGGGGGACTTCCTGTTCGCGCGCGCCTTCGAACTGATGGTCGAGGCCGGCTCCATGCAGGCCCTGGAGATCCTGGCGCGCGCCAGCCGGGTGATTGCCGAGGGTGAGGTGCTGCAACTGACCCGCGCCCACGACCTGAACCTGCACCAGGACATGTACCTGGAGATCATCAAGGCCAAGACCGCCGAGCTGTTCGCCGCCGCGGCCGAGGCCGGCGCGGTCTCCGCCGGCGCCAGCCCTGAACAGTGCCTGGCCCTGCGCAAGTATGGCCAGGACCTGGGGGTCGCCTTCCAGCTGGTGGACGACAGCCTGGACTACAGCGGCGTCAGCAAGGACCTGGGCAAGAATCCCGGCGACGACTTCCGCGAAGGCAAGGCGACCCTGCCCCTGCTGCTGGCCATCGCCCGCACCGGCGCGGCTGAGAAGGCGTTCTGGGACCGGGCGGTGGCGCGGCTGGAACAGGCCGACGGCGATTTCGAGCGGGCGCGGGATCTGATCACCGGGGTCGGCGCCCTGGACGCCACCCTCGACCTGGCCGCCGACTACGCCGGCAAGGCCAAGGGCGAACTCGCGGAGTTCCCGGCCGGCAACAGCTGGCGGCCCGCGCTGGAAGACCTCGCCGACTTCGCGGTCAGCCGCCTGCGCTGATCGCTCCGGACAAGGCGTTTCGCCTGTTTGTCGGGCGTCCGGCATAGGAACCTGCCCGCTTTTCAAACGCTCCTACGATCGCAAGTAGGGAGAATATCCACGTGTTTGGTGGCGAACGACTGGCGCGTCTGGGCGCCTTTAATCCTCAATTCCCCGACGCCGAGGCCCTGCACAAGGGCCTGGCCCACTGGAACCATCGCCGCATGGCGGTGGGAACGCCGTCTGACGACTGGCGGGCCGAGGTGGCCGAAGAGGCCCGGATGAAGCATTTCGAAGGCTCGTTCATCGAGGCCTTCCGCGAACACATCGCCCCGCTGGTGGCGGCTGTCCCCACCGATCCCGACGGCTTTATCGCCTGGTTCGAGGAGCTCAAGACCTCGGGCCCCGGCCAATGGGACCCGCTGTTCGCCTGGCTGGAGAACGAGGCCAGCATCCACGACATGCGCTGGTTCCTGACCCAGGAGGCCGCCGGCGAGGCTGGCTTCGACGACCTGGTGGCCCTGACCCAGGTGAAGCTGCCGGCCCGCCCCAAGCTGGAGCTGGCCCGCAACTATTGGGACGAGATGGGGCGCGGCAACGAGGCCGGCATGCACAGCCCGATGCTGGAGCGGACCACCCAGGGCCTGGACCTGCACCCGACCATCGACTCCACCCTGTGGCAGTCGCTGTGCCTGGCCAATGTGATGACGGCCTTCGCCACCACCCGACGATATACCTACCAGTCGATCGGCGCGCTCGGCGTCGTGGAGCTGACCGCCCCGACCCGCGTCGGCGCGGTGGACGCCGGCCTCAAGCGCCTGGGGGTCAGCCCCGAGGGCCGCAAGTACTTCGCCCTGCACGCCCACCTGGACGTCGAGCACTCGAAGGCCTGGAACGCCGAGGCCCTGATCCCGCTGGTGACCGAGACGCCGGAATGCGCCCGCCACATCGCCGAAGGCGCCGTCATGCGCCTGATCTGCGGCGAGCAGTGCTTCGAAACCTACCGCGCCCACCTCTGGGCCCACGCCCACCCGCTGGTCTACGCGGCGGAGTAGGGGCCAGTACGAAGCCGGATCGGTATCCTGATGGACCGGCCGTGGGTGAAAGTGCCGTCTCGCGCTTTCAGCGATACGCGCCACGTGGAGATCCAGCCAACCGCCCACGCGGCATCGTCGGCTCCCACACGCCCGCCTTTCTCTGGGCGGCAAGCGCCCAGGCGTCCGGACTCAATGATTCTGCAAACGACGACGAAGGCTCTCTCGAACTTGTCCTGATCCGTTTTGGTCGGAACGTAAGGGGGAGGCGGCGAGCGCGTGAAGCTGACCTCATTCGATGACAGAGGCCTCTCGGTCGCTGCCAAAAGGAGCGGCAGCGCAAGCGAAGCGAGTGCTAGCGTTTTCCATCTCACCACCGCCGCAAGTCCTCGCCGAATATGCCGTGTTTGGCGATCCGTTCACGGTTCGCTTTGATGGCCTCAGCGTTCTCTTCTGCCCACTCCGCAGCCGTCTGACGATGGGCGAGGGCCACGCCGCGCCACACGAGGCCTCCGGGAAGCGCGAAGGTCGCGTAGTCCACCTGCAGGACCCGGCGCCGGGCCGGAGCATCCGCCCGAGCAGAGGCATGGAGGATCGGCGTCGAATAGGCCCAGACGTCGCCGGCCTGCGCCAGGCATTGGGCGACGGGATGTTGTTCGGCCTCGGCCGCCGCCTGATCGGCCGCCACATATCCGCACCTGTGAGAGCCCACTGCTGCCTGGAGCGGCGCGTTGTCGGCGCCGCAGGGATCCAGGTGGATGCGGAATGTCGCCATGCGCTGCAGAAGTTCGATGGGCGGCGCGACGTGAAGCGCTCCGTCCTTGCGCGACCAGGGGCCGAAGCCTTCGACCTCCCGGCGCTCTTCGACAACCAGCGTTCGATCCTGGTGCCAGCCGAGCGCCCAATTGCGCTCGGCGGTCTTGTCGAACAGCACGGCCCGGACGGGCTGGGCACCTATGCCCAGGAGCCTGGAGGCGATCCGGCTGACCGGCCACAGCAGGTCCGGAAGGCTGTCATCCTGCAGCCGGGCTCCTGGTCCTTTGGTCGGAATTCCGCGAAGCCGCTCGATCCCAGCGTCGTCATAGACCGTCGGATAGAGTTGCAGACCGTCACGCTGGAATTCGAAGGTGCTCATGGATCACCCCGGGTGGATCATGTTCTCCGGCCGCACCACTTCGTCGAACTCGGCGTCGGTGACGTAGCCGCCACCGACGGCTTCCTCGCGCAGGGTGGTGCCGTTCTTGTGGGCGGTCTTGGCGATCTTGGCGGCCGCGTCATAGCCGATCTTGGGGGCGAGCGCGGTGACCAGCATCAGCGAGCGGTCGAGGGCGGCCTTGATGTTGTCCTCGCGGGCCTCGATCCCCACCACGCAGTTGTCGGTGAAGCTGATGGAGGCGTCGGCCAGCAGGCGGCAGGACTGCAGGAAGTTGTAGGCCATGACGGGATTGAAGACGTTCAGCTCGAAGTGCCCCGAGGCCCCGGCGAAGGTCATGGCGGCGTTGTTGCCGAACACCTGGGTGCAGACCATGGTCAGGGCCTCGCACTGGGTGGGATTGACCTTGCCCGGCATGATCGACGAGCCCGGCTCGTTCTCCGGCAGGGAGAGCTCGCCCAGGCCGGACCGCGGGCCCGAGCCCAGGAAGCGGATGTCGTTGGCGATCTTGAACAGGCTGCCGGCCACGGTGTTCAGCGCGCCGTGGCTGAAGACCATGGCGTCGTGGGCGGCCAGCGCCTCGAACTTGTTGGGGGCGGTGATGAAGGGCAGGCGGGTGATGGCCGCGATCTTGGCGGCCACCAGTTCGGCGAAGCCCACCGGGGCGTTCAGGCCCGTGCCGACGGCGGTGCCGCCCTGGGCCAGTTCATAGAGGCCCGCCAGGGTGTCCTTGATGCGACGCACGCCGTTGGCGATCTGCTGGGTGTAGCCGGAGAATTCCTGGCCGAGCGTCAGGGGGGTGGCGTCCTGGGTGTGGGTGCGGCCGATCTTGATGATGTGGTCGAAGGCCTTGGTCTTGACCTTCAGCGCGGCGTGCAGGTGCTCGAGGGCCGGCATCACCTCCTTGGCCACCTGCTCGGCGCAGGCGATGTGCATGGCGGTGGGATAGGTGTCGTTGGACGACTGGCTCATATTGACGTGGTCGTTGGGATGGACCGGGGTCTTGGAGCCCATCACCCCGCCCAGCATCTCGATGGCGCGGTTCGAGATCACCTCGTTGGCGTTCATGTTGGACTGGGTGCCCGAGCCGGTCTGCCAGACCGAGAGCGGGAAGTGGTCGTCCAGCTTGCCGTCGATCACTTCCTGGGCGGCGGCGACGATGGCCGCGCCGATCACCGGATCCAGGCGGCCCAGTTCCATATTGGCCTCGGCTGCGGCGCGCTTGACGATGCCGAGCGCGCGGACGACCGGTTTGGGCTGCTTCTCCCAGCCGATCTTGAAGTTCTGGATGCTGCGCTGGGCCTGGGCGCCCCAATAGACGTCGGAGGCGACCTCGATCGGGCCGAAGGTGTCGGTTTCGGTGCGGGTCGCGGTCATGGTCTGGCCTCCTGGCAGGTCGATGCGCCGGTTTAACCGGGCCGGTCAGGAGCGCAAGGGTTCTGGCGCCGCGCAAAGCTGTCTAAGAGGGGCGGCATGGACGACGGCTGGACCCATCACGCCAAGGTGCGCGCCCGCGAGAGCGAGGGGGTGATGGAGGTCATGGTCGACGGCTTGTCGACCCAGGCCAAGGTCTACAAGCCGCTGATCCACGAGTTCTTCCGCAAGGCCTGGCGCGGATCGCGCCCGGCGTGGGGCGAGTTCTCGGTGGAGATCGTCATGGAATATGTGGGCGACCCGCCCTGGATGGACCTCGACAACCTGGCCAAGGCGATCCTGGACGCCATCAAGGGCTACGCCTTCCACGACGACGCCCAGGTGGCCCGCCTGCTGGTGGAGCGCCGCGCGGGCGAGCGGGAACGGATCGCCGTGACGATCCGCAAGCTGTCGGATCTCAGCCCCTGGCCCAGAGGGTGACAGCCGGACGCCGGTCTCGGCGCCCGTCACCCTCTAGTTCTTGGCAGGCCCCCGCTTTGTTCTGGGCTCCAGGGCCTGGGCCATCATCAGGGCGTAGCTGACCAGGACCAGGGCGACATAGCGGCCATGGCTCTCAGGCGGCAGCTGCGGCAGGACGGTCGAGAAGTTGAGGCCAAGCAGCATCGCGCCCACCAAGCCCGGGGCGGCGAAGATCAGGGCCGCGAGCCGGCGATGCCGGCGGGGCGTGGCCAGGAACCGCACGGTGATGTGGAAGAACAGCCCCAGCGCCATGGCCACCAGGGCGGCGTTGACGACGTAGAACCAGAAGGCGTGCTCGATGACGCCCCGGGCGAAGACCACATAGAACAGCGTCGCCGCGCCCCAGACCAGGGCGCCCGCCAGCCCGAACCACATTCCGTCCTGTTTCGACACGGCAAACCCCTCCAACGGCTTCGTTGAAGCGGAGCTGTGCGCAAGTCATGCCAGGGTCAGGCGCAGGCGGAGGTCCCGTGCTCAGGCTGAATCGTTCACCTGCCTCCGCAAAGCGCGGTATGTTTTCAAGGGGCTGCAGGACAGCCTCGTTTGAGCCTCAAGCAATGCTTCTCCTCGCCTCCGCCGTGGTCCTCCTGTTGGTGGTCTTGAACGGCGTCTTCGCCATGTCCGAGCTGGCGGTCGTCTCCTCTCGAAAACAGAAGCTGCAGAGCCGGGCGGAGCGGGGGGACAAAGGCGCCGCCGCAGCCCTGCTGCTGGCCGAGGATCCGACCCGTTTCCTCTCCTCAGTCCAGGTCGGCATCACCCTCATCGGCATTCTGGCCGGCGCATTTGGTCAGGCCACCATCGCCGCGGAGTTTGACAAGATCCTCGAGAACGTCCCGGGGTTCGCCGACTATTCGGAGGCGATCTCCACCGGTGTGGTGGTGGTCGTGCTGACCTACCTGTCGCTGATCGTCGGCGAGTTGGTGCCCAAGCGTCTGGCGCTGCTGATGCCGGAAACCATCGCGGCGGTCGTGGCGCGGCCGCTGACCCTGATGGCCGCCGGCATGGGACCGTTCGTGACCTTTCTCACCGGCTCGACGGCCGCCGTCCTGATGATCTTGCGGATCAAGGATGTGCAGGGCGACGTCATCACTCAGGAGGAGGTGGAGACGGTCCTGGCCGAAGGCGCGGGCGCCGGGATCATCGAGCCGGAGGAGCGGGCGATGATGCACGAGGTGATGCGCCTCGGAGACCGGCCGGTTCGCGTCGCCATGACCCCGCGCCGGGAGGTCTACTGGGTGTCCCTCGACGATCCCGACGAGGTGCTTCGCAATGATATCCGTACCTGTCCCTACTCGCGGTTCGTCGTCTCGCGGAGCGGCGGCATCGATGATCCCCTGGGGATCGCGCACAAGGCGCAGGTCGCCGACGCGCTGCTGGCGGGCGACCCCCTCGATCTCGAGAGCATGGTGCGCGCGCCGCTGTATATCCCGGAAACCACGACGGTCCTGAAGACCCTGGAGCTCTTCAAGTCCTCGCCCACCCACATGGCGTTCATCGTCGATGAGTTCGGCAGCCTGGAGGGCGTCGTCACCCCCACCGACCTGCTGGAGATGATCGCGGGGGACTTCAACGAGAGCCATGACGAGCCGGAGGCCCGCATCCTGCGGCGCGAAGACGGCAGCTACCTGGTGGACGGCCGGTCCGACCTGTTCGAACTTGGCGACATCATCGGCGAGGATCTGAGCGAGGGCCAAGGCTACCACACGGTGGCGGGCCTGGTGCTCAACAGGCTCGGCCGCTTCCCGGCGGAGGGAGAGATTCTCCGGCTTGGCGGATACGAGGTCGAGGTCGTCGACATGGACGGGCGCCGAATTGACAAGCTGATCTTCCGGGAGGCCCGACGGCGTCCCTAGAGCGCTCTAATCAAGTGCGGCCTTTCCGGCGGAACCTGCGCCGGGCGGCCCCCCAGAACGGGTGTGGCCGCCCCGGTTGCCCGGGGCGGCCACATCGCGAACATCAATCTGGGGGGAGTTGAGTTCAGCGATACTGTTGCAGGCGCGTGGTCCGCAGGCCCGCCAGACCATGACGGTCGATAGATTTCTGCCAGGCGAGGAATTCCTCGTTGGTCAGGGAGTAGCGCTCGCACGCCTCGTCGAGTGTCAGCAGCCCGCCGCGCACCGCGGCGACGACCTCAGCCTTGCGCCGGATCACCCAGCGCCCGGTGTCCACCGGCGGCAGATCGGCGATCGTCAGGGGAACCCCCGTCGGACCGATCACATAAGGCTCGCCGCGGCTGTTCGTCCGGGTCTGCTGTTGTTGTTGCAACATGGCTTTACGCCTTTCCCACCATCACAATTCGGAGGGAGTATACGACGCAGGCCATAACAGCCGGTGAATCGCAATAGTAAAAAAAGGCCTAATCATTCACTCCCCCATGTACTAAAACGGTACAGTCTAAGATGTCATCACCAGTTAAAGCTGATTAACGCCAAGACTTATCGCTTAATGTTGATGAGTTCTTCTAGCATCTGGTCGGCCGTTGTGATGATCTTCGAAGAGGCGGAGTAAGCTTTCTGCGTTGAGATCAGTCCTGTGAACTCCGCCGACAAGTCGACCGTGGAGGCTTCCAGGGTAGAGGCCGCGATCTGACCGGCGCCGGCCACCGTCGGCTCCTTCAGAACGAACTCACCGCTCTGGATCGTCGGGCGGTAGGCGTTGCCGCTGACCGGGGTCAGGCCATCGGGGTTTGGGAAGGTGGCGAGCGCGATCTTGGCCACCTGGCGGATCTCGGAGTTGTCGAAGATGGCCGAGACCACGCCGTTCTCGTCGACCTCGACGCCCACCACGTTGCCGACGCTGGCGCCGTCGGAGTTGACCTGGGTCACCGAGGAGGTTTCGGGCCGCGAGGCCAGGCGGTCGAAGTCGAAGTCGATGGTCTGGCCGGTGATGCCGAGCGCCGTGGCCCAGGCCGGTGCGGCGCCGCCGTCGGAGTCGCCGAGCACGATCTGCGGATCGGCGTCCAGCGCGCCGAACAGGGTGGAGTTGGCCTTGTCGAACTGGCCGGTGGCGGTGAAGCGCACGGTGCCCGAGGTGATCAGGCCCGAGGTGGTGCCGTCGCCGATCTCCGACCCCGGGATCGCGTAGATCTCGGCTCGGAACTCGTTGGTCACCGCCGGGTCGTGGATCAACGACATGGCGATCTTGTGCGAGCCGCCCGTGGAGTCGATCACGTTCATCTCGATGGTGAAGTCGGGCTTGTAGATGGTGTTCTGGCCATCGGAGTAGCCGGCCATGCTGGTGGCCTGGACGTTGGGGTCATAGGCCGTTAGGTCGACCTGGGCCGTGGGCAGGCGCTTGTCGACATTGGCGTTGATGGCGACATTGGCGGTGGGACGCACCGCGGCGCCCAGGTTCTTGACGTTGATCGGCTCCAGCTTGGTGAGGTCCGACGGGTTGATGTCCATGGTGCCGTCGTCCTCGACGGGCCAGCCCTGCAGATAGAGCTTGGCGTCGTTGACCATGAAGCCGTCGGCGTCGACGCTGAACGAGCCCGACCGGGTGAAGGAGCGGTTGTCGGCGGCGGTCAGGCCGTTGGCCTTCTGGGTGACGACGAAGAAGCCGTCGCCGGAGATGCCGAGGTCGGTGGGCGACGAGGCGCTGGTGATCAGACCCTGCTGGCCGACGAACTGGCGGGTCACCGCCTGCACCCCGCCGGCCGAATAGCGACCCTTCACGGCCTGGGCGGTCACCACGTTGGCGAAGTTCACCTGGTTGCGCTTGTAGGCGGTGGTGTTGACGTTGGCGATGTTGTCGGAGATGGCGGCCAGGGCCGACGAGTTCGACACCAGGCCCGAGACGCCGGCGAGCATTGCGCTGTTGATGCTCATGGTTGTTGCCTTCTTTCGTTCTGCGGGGGTCGCAAAGGGTTAGGGAGTCGAAGCGCCTCAGGCGGCCGCTTCGTCCGGGGTAGGCTTGTTGTCGTTGTTGTTGGCGGTGTTGGTGGGCGCGGCCTCGTTGATCGAGGTCACGGTCTCCCAGGGAATCTTCGCGCCGTTGATGGTGATCAGGGTCTTGCCGTCGACCTGCTCGACGCCGGTGACGACGCCTTGGATGCTGACCTTGGAGATGACGCCGGTTCCGGCGCTATCCTTGGCCGTGACCCTCAAGCTGTAGGGGCCACCGTCGTCCAGCTGCTTGCCGCTGGTGTCCTTGCCGTTCCATTTGAAGGTGTGGTCACCGGCCCTCATGTCGGCCGGGGCCTCGCTGTAGACGGTGCGCCCCTTGGAATCGATGACCTCGAGCTTCAGGTCGTCGGCCGCCCGGTTGAGGTTGAAGTTCCAGGTCGCCTTGCCGTCCTTGATGGCGTTTTCAGCCGTGCCGGCTTTGACGTCCCGGCCGATCAGGGCCACGGCGGTGGAGATCCCGCTACCGGTGTTGGCCACCAGCTTCTCCATCAGCTGATTGCCGTAGAGCTGCTGCTCCACGCCGGTCATCTGGACGAGCTGCTGGGTGAACTGGTTGGAGTCCAGGGGCGAGAGCGGGTCCTGGTTCTTCAACTGCGTGGTCAGCAGGTTGAGAAAGGTGTCGAAGCTCTCGGCGAGACGCTTGGTGCCCGACTGGGCGGCGGTCTGACCGACACTTGAAACTGCATCTACCATCTGACGCTTCCTAAATTCGCACGTCGACGCCAGACATCAGGGTCCGACGTTGGAGGTTGAGGCCGCCCGACAGCGCGACGTCGGCGGACGGGTCGGCGCTGTCGAGCGCCGCCTGGAAGGCCTTGCCGCGCCAGGCGCCGCCGTTGTTCTGGGCGTCCTGGCCGAACTGGCCCTGACCGGCCTGGCCATGGCCGCGGTCGGCGGCGACGTCGAAGCGAAGGCCGCCGCTGACGTCGAAGCCGGCCTGTTCAAGGGCTTTCTGAAGTTCATTGGCCCGGGTGCGCAGTTCGGCGGCGGCCTGGGGGTTCTCGAAGGACATGGAGGCGGTGAGCCGGCCCTGGGCGCCGATCTCGATGCGCACGTCCACCCGGCCCATGCCCTCGGGGTTGAGGGCGACGTCGAACTGGGTGGAGCGGCCTTCCAGTTTCTTGACGATCTGGGCGGCCAGGTGGGCGACGGTCTGCGGACCGGCGCGCGCCTCGACGGGCGCCGAGGTGGAGGCGGTCGCGGCGGCCTCGCCGACATTGGGGGCGACGGGTTGACCGGTGTCGGTGTCGGCCTTGGCCTCCACGGTCGGCGCGGCGTTCTCGCGCTTGCCCTGGGAGCCGGAGTCGAAGGTCTCGGCAGTCTGCGTCGGGGCGACCACCGGACCCAGGGGGTCGGCGTCGGCCACGGCGACGGTGGGCGCGGTGGTGGGCTCGGCGCGGGCGCCGGTCTCATTGCGGGCGGCCCGGGCGGCGGTCTTGGTCTTGGGCGCGGCGACAGGGGGGGCGGGCGCGGCGTCAGCCTCGGCGGTCTCCACCGCGTCCGCGGCGACCACGGCCTCTACGGCGGCCGGAGCGTCGGCGGTGTCAGCGACAGGCGCGGGCGGCGGGGCGGGGTTGGTGGCGGCGACGGCTGCGGCGGCGATGGCCGCGGGCGGCGGGCCGATGAACACCAGCC
>NZ_JAUYAF010000045.1 GCF_030693625.1 Phenylobacterium sp. | reverse complement strand
CCTGCTCATCCTCAGCTCAATAGCTCAGGGGTTAGCGGTCCCTCCACCGACAGTCCGCCTGGCGCGCCAACGCCAGGCGGACGTCCCGGAAGACAGCCACAATCTAGCACCACCCCAACAGACAAGGGGTCGCGCTCCGCTCAACGCGTCTCTCCCTCTTGGTTCGTGAGGTTCGTGGACAATCTTTTCCCGCCCTGCGGCGTCGCTGCTGAAGGAATGGAACCACGAACCTCACGAACCCCACGAACGGTGGTCCTGACCCAAGCGGGTACGATGAGAGCCGGCCTGCGCTGGGGAAATTCGCCGGATAGACCTTTCGACCCCTCATCCGACCCTGCTCCGCAGGGCCACCTTCTCCCGCAAGGGGAGAAGGATCGCGGCCAGGGCGGCTTTCGTGTCGCAGTCCCTCCAGCGCCGCTTGCCGCGCGTCGATTCCCACCCCAACTTGAGATCATGAGTCACCGTCCGACCGGCGCGCCGCCGCCCCGCCTCGTGGCGGTGCTGGGGCCGACAAACACCGGCAAGACCCACCTCGCCGTCGAGCGGATGCTGGGGCACGCCTCGGGCATGATCGGCCTGCCGCTGCGGCTGCTGGCCCGGGAGATCTACGACCGCATCGTCAAGGCGCGCGGCGCGCGCTCAGTGGCCCTGATCACCGGCGAGGAAAAGATCGTCCCGCCGCGGGCCGTCTATTTCGTCTGCACCGTCGAGGCCATGCCGCTAAGCCGCGAGGTGGAGTTCCTGGCGGTGGACGAAATCCAGCTCTGCGCCGACCCCGAGCGCGGCCACGTCTTCACCCATCGCCTGCTGCATGCGCGGGGAACCTACGAGACCATGCTGATGGGGGCGGGCACCATGGCGCCCCTGATCCGCCGGCTGCTGCCCAACGCCGAGATCGTCACCCGCGAGCGGTTCTCCAGCCTGACCTATGCGGGGCCCAAGAAGCTGACCCGCCTGCCGCGCAGGTCCGCCGTCGTGGCCTTCTCCGCCGACCAGGTCTACGCCATCGCCGAGTTGATCCGCCGGCAGCGGGGCGGCGCCGCCGTGGTGATGGGCTCGCTCAGCCCCCGCACCCGCAACGCCCAGGTGGCGCTCTATCAGTCGGGCGAGGTGGACTTCCTGGTGGCCACCGACGCCATCGGCATGGGCCTGAACATGGACGTCGACCACGTGGCCTTCGCCGGCCTGCGCAAGTTCGACGGCAAGCGCACCCGGTTCCTACATCCGCAGGAGGTGGGCCAGATCGCCGGGCGGGCCGGACGGTTCCGCACCGACGGCACCTTCGGGGTCACCGGCGAGTGCGAGGACATGGACGCCGACCTCGTCGAGGCGGTCCAGGAGCACCAGTTCCAGCCGGTGGCCGCCGCCGAATGGCGCAACGCCAAGCTCGACTTCTCGTCGCTGCCCAACCTGATGAAGTCCCTGGCCGCTCCGCCGACCTTCGATGTGCTGAAGGCCTCGGCCGAGAGCCTGGACGAGGTGACCCTGCGCCAGCTGGCGGGGGATCCCGACATCGCTGAGCGGGCCCGCGACAAGCCCTCGCTGATGCGGCTGTGGGACGTCTGCCAGACGCCGGACTTCCGGAAGGTCAGCCACGAGGAGCACCTGCGGCTGACGCGGGACTTCTTCGAGTATCTCACCAGCCGCAACCGTCGCATCCCCGAGGACTGGATCGCCGGCCAGTACCGCCACCTGGACCGCACCGACGGCGAGATCGACACCCTGTCGGCCCGGCTGGCCAGCGTGCGGACCCTGGCCTATGTCGCCAACCGCCCCGATTGGCTGGCGGACGCCCAGGCCTGGCAGGCCAAGACCCGGGTGCTGGAGGACAAGCTCTCCGACACCCTGCACGAGAAGCTGATGGCCCGCTTCGTGGACCGCCGGACCAGCGCCCTGATGCGCGGTCTGCGGGTGCGGGAGGACATGCTGGCGGGCGTCGCCGAGGACGGCACGGTCACCGTCGAGGGGCACTATGTCGGCAAGCTGCGGGGCGTGACCTTCGAGGCCGAGCACGGCGCCTCGATCCTGGAGGAGAAGGCTCTGCGCGCGGCGGCGACCCTGGCCGTGGGCCCCGAGATCGCCAAGCGCCTGGGCCAGCTCGCCGCCGAGCCCGACAACGCGTTTTCCCTGACACCCGACGGCATGGTGCTGTGGCGCGGCCAGGCGGCGGGCGCCATCTCCGGGGGCTCGCCTTTCGCGCCTCGGGTGCGTCTGCTGGGGGAACTGGGCAATCCCGCGGCCCGCGAGCGCGCCACGCGGCGGCTGGAGGCCTTCCTCGCGGCCGAGGCCGTCCGTCGCCTGGGGCCCTTGCGCAAGCTCGAGATCGCGATGGCGGAGGGCAAGATCAAGGGCCTGGCCCGCGGCCTCGCCTACCGCCTGATCGAGGCCGGCGGGGTGCTGGATCGCCTGCAGGTCCACGCCGAAACCAAGGCCCTGAGCCAGGTGGAGCGGCGCATGCTCAAGGGCTTCGGCGTGCGCCTGGGCCACTTCACCCTCTATCTGCCCGCGATGCTCGCCCCCAGCGCCCTGAGCTTCGTCCAGGGCTTCGCCGACCGGGCCTGGCGCCCGCCCGCCCACATCATCAGCCGCCTGCCGGATCCGCCGCCGCGCGCCACGGCGCTTGCCGCCTTCGGCTTGCGGGCCGTGGGCCGGCTGGCCGTACCCGTCGAGATGCTGGAGCGGATGGACGACCTGATGCGGGCTGGAAAACCCGGCCAGCTCACCGACGCCGACCGCGAGGTGCTGGGCTGGAGCGAACCGGAAACGCGGGACATCCTTCGCGCCCTCGGCTTTGCGCCCACGACCAAGCCAAAGGCCGGCGAGGCCATGGTCTGGCGCCGCCGGGGTGAGAAGCCCGTCGAAAGGCCCGCCGCGCCCTCCCCCCACTCGCCCTTCTCGGCGCTGGCGGCCTTGAAGGACAAGCCCGCGCCTGCGCGGCGTCCGCGCCGCCGCCGCAAGGCCAAGGCCGCGCCCCCATGAGCGAGACGGGTTGCCGCGCCGATGTCTGGCTGTGGCGGGCGCGGTTCTTCAAGACCCGCTCCCTGGCCGCCAAATTCCTGGACGAGGGCAAGGTTCGCCTGACCCGCGCCGGCGCGGAGACCCGCATCGACAAGTGCGCGCGGGCCCTGAAGGTCGGCGACCAGCTGGTGTTCGCGGTCGGCGGCAAGCTGATCGCCGTGGCGGTTGAGGGGCTGGGGGACCGCCGGGGGCCGCCCGCTGAGGCGCGGGGGCTTTATTCGACGCTAGGGTGAGACGTTTCTCCCCTGTTTACGGGGGAGGAAAACGAACGCCGCACCAAGTCGCGCGCCGCCACCAGCAGCACGGGGGTCCAGCTCAGGACCAGGGCGTAGGTCATCAGGGCGGCGCGGCTGTTGTCGATGGCGGCGAAGGCCGTGCCCACCATGGGCAGGAGCAGCAGCATGGCCAGGATCGGCCGACGGGTCTCGGGCGCCATGCAGATCCGCGCCAGCAGGAAGGCGTGCAGCGCCAAGGCCGCGAACTTGACCCAGGCGCCGTCGCTGGCGCGCAATAGCAGATGCGCCGAGCCCTCCAGGTCGCAGGTGATCTGGAGCAGGGTGAAGGTTTCAACATAGTCCGCGGCCAGGGCCAGTAGGGCGACGCCGATGGCAGGCAGCACCAGGGGCTTGCGCAGGCCGCCGCCCAGGAACATCGCCGCGCAGACGGCGAAGGCGGTGTAGGCCGGAATATAGGCCTTCACGTCGAGGTGGTTCACCGCGTCCATCGCGGTGACGATGGGGACGCGGCAGGCCTCCGGCGTGAACACTTTCAGCGACTGCTCGAGGGTGCGGGCCAGCTCGAAGTCCACCACCTTGCCCGGCGCCCAGCACGCGCCCGCCGCGGCGACCTGCGGCAGCATCTGGAAGGCCGCGGTGATCGCCACGGTGGCGAGGCCGGTCAGGACGGTGAGGCCCGCCCAGATGCGGTGGCTGTTCATGGCTTCCCCCAAATCAATGGCCGAGGCGCACTCTGCTTCCCGCGCGCCTGTGGAGGAACCCTCTTCGATCTCTCCTCGTCTTGCCCTAGCCTCAGCCTCCGGCCCCGGAGGAAACCCATGCCCAAGATCACAGCCCCGCTTCTGGGGGCCTTGCTGAGCTGCTCCAGCCTGACCGCGCTCGCCGCCCCCGCCCAGGAGAGCCGCGCCGTCGCGGGCCTGGCGGCGCCGGCGGAGATCCGGGTCGACACCTGGGGCATCGCGCACATCTATGCCGGCAGTGTCCGCGACGCCTTCTTCCTCCAGGGCTACAACGTCGCCCGCGACCGGCTGTGGCAGATCGACCTGTGGCGCAAGCGGGGGTTGGGCCTGCTGTCCAAGGACTTCGGCCCCACCTATGTGGCCCAGGACCGCGCGGCCCGCCTGTTCCTCTATCGCGGCGACATGACCAAGGAATGGGCGGCCTATGGGCCCGGCGCGGAGGCCAACACCACCGCCTGGGTGGCGGGCGTCAACGCCTTCGTGGACGAGATCGCGGCGGGCAAGCGGCCCCTGCCGCTGGAGTTCAAGATCGCCGGCTCCGCCCCGGACCGCTGGAGCCCGGAGGACGTGGTGCGCATCCGCAGCCACGGCCTGACCCGCAACGTTCCCAACGAGGTCGGCCGCGCCCAGATCGCCTGCAAGGCGGGCCTGCCGGCCGCCCGTCTCTATCGCTTCATCGAACCCAAATGGACCACCAAGGTCCCGGAAGGTCTCGATCCCTGCGCCATCCCCGCCGATGTCCTGGCCGACTACCAGCTGGCCGGTTCGGGGGTGAAGTTCAGCGGGCTGCCGGAGCAGCGCGCCGCCCTGGAAATTCCGCCCGAGGCCATCGGGTCGAACAACTGGACGGTCTCCGGATCGCGCACGGCGACGGGCCGGCCGATCCTGGCCAACGACCCGCACCGGGAGCATGGCGCCCCGGGCCTGCGCTATATCGTCCACATGAACGCGCCCGGGTTCTCGGTGATCGGGGCCGGTGAGCCGGCGCTGCCCGGTGTCTCCATCGGCCACAATGGCAAGATCGCCTTTGGCCTGACCATCTTCCCCGTCGATCAGGAAGACCTCTACGTCTACGAGACGCAGGGCGACCGCTATCGCTACGGCGACGGCTGGGAGGCCATGAGCGTGGTGCAGGACGCCATCCCGGTGAAGGGCGAGGCCGCGCCGCGTTCCGTGGAGCTGCGCTTCACCCGCCACGGGCCTGTGCTGAAGAGCACCGAGGGCAAGGCCTTCGCCATCCGCACGGTCTGGAGCCAGCCCGGGACCTCGGCCTATTTCGGCTCCACCGGCTACATGCAGGCCCAGGACTGGACCAGCTTCAAGGCGGCCCTGGCCGGCTGGGGGGCGCCCAGCGAGAACCAGGCCTATGCCGACACCTCGGGCCACATCGGCTGGGTGGCCGCCGGCATGGTCCCGGCGCGGCCCAACTGGGACGGTCTGCTGCCGGTACCGGGCGACGGGCGCTATGAGTGGAAGGGGTTCCTCGAGCCAGACGAACTGCCCAGCGTGGCCGATCCGAAACAGGGCTGGTTCGCCTCGGCCAACCAGATGAACCTGCCGGCCGACTATCCGGTGGCGCAGCGCAAGGTGGGGTTCGAATGGTCCAACGCCGCGCGATTCCTGCGGGTGAACGAGGTGCTGGCCGCCAAGGGCAAGCTGACCGTGGCCGACGCCATGGCCCTGCAGACCGATCCCTATGACATCACCGCGCGGCGGCTGATCGCCGTGCTGGCGCCGCTGAAGACCGATGACCCGAAGCTGGCCGCCGCCCTGGCCCTGCTGCGCGGCTGGGATCACCGCACCTCGGAGGGCAGCGCCGGGGCGGCCCTGTTCGAGGTCTGGACCGGCAAGCACCTGGGCCGGACCGTGGTCGCCGCCGCGACGCCCGCGTCCGTGCACGGGGTCATCGGCAATGGCGACCTGGCCGCCGTCATGCACCTGCTGGACCACCCCGACGCCACCTTGCCCGCCGACGCCCGCGACGGGGTGCTGAAGACCAGCCTGATCGCCGCCTTTGACGAGGTCGCCGCGCGCCTCGGGCCTGACCCTAGGACCTGGGCCTGGGGCCGGCTGCATCATGCGCGACTTGAACACGCCCTGACCCCGCTGGCCGACGCCGCCACCAGGCCCCTGCTGGCGGCGGGACCGACGCCGATGGGCGGAACCAGCCTCTCGCCGATGGCGGCCAGCTGGCGGCCGGATGACTTCCGGGTGGTGGCCGGCGCCTCGTTCCGCATGGTCCTGGACGTCGGCGCCTGGGACAACAGCATGGCCATCAATACGCCCGGCCAGTCGGGAAACCCCGAGAGCCCGCACTATCGCGACCTGTTTCCGAAATGGGTGAAGGGCGAGTACGTGCCGCTGGCCTATTCGCGCAAGGCGGTGGAGGCGGCGACGGAAACCGTGATCTCGCTCACACCTGCGCCGTGAGCCTATCGGCGGCCTCAGATATCCTGCGGGCGGGCGGCATTGACAATTGGGGGTCTGACCGGGAAAACCCGCGCTCTAGATCCGCCGGAGTTCCAAGTGACCTACATCGTCACCGACGCCTGTATCAAATGCAAGTTCATGGACTGCGTGGAGGTGTGTCCTGTGGACTGCTTCTATGAGGGTGAGAACTTCCTGGCGATCAATCCGGACGAATGCATCGACTGCGGCGTCTGCGAACCTGAGTGCCCGGTGGACGCCATCAAGCCCGACACCGAGGATACGCCTGACTCCAAGTGGCTGAAGATCAACACCGACTACGCCAAGATCTGGCCCAACATCACGGTGAAGGGCGAGCCGCCGGCCGACGCCGAGGCGTTCGAGCGCGAGACCGGCAAGTTCGAGAAGTATTTCAGCGAAAAGCCCGGCCGCGGCTCCTGACCGACCCAGCGCCCACGGGGCGCAAGCCTTTCTTTGGGCTGAATTTTATGCTAGGGTGACAATGACGTGGCGAGAAGCGTTTCGCGCCCGCCATGTCGTTTCTGCAGAAGAGCCGTCCCCGGCCGCATACGCCTTGAACAGGCGAAGGGTGTCCTAGAGGTCTATTCCGTTCTCAAGAATGTTGGTCGCCGCAGATTTTGCGGACGGACACCTTTCGCCTTGGGCTCTCGGAAAACCTGGATGCGTCGATGGGATCGGACGAGGTCGAAGGGACTTAGCTGATGAGCAAGACTGGTCTGGATTTCTCGATTGGAGATCACGTCGTCTATCCGGCCCACGGGGTGGGTCAGGTACAGGGGATCGAAACTCAGGAAGTGGCCGGCTACTCGCTCGAAGTCTATGTGATCACCTTCGACCACGAGAAGATGACCCTGCGCGTTCCCACCGCCAAGGCCCGCACCGCCGGCCTGCGCTCGCTGGCCGAGGGCAATGTGGTCAGCCAGGCGCTCACCACCCTGAAGGGCCGTGCGCGGGTGAAGCGCACCATGTGGTCGCGTCGCGCCCAGGAATACGAAGCCAAGATCAATTCCGGCGACCTGATCTCCATCGCCGAGGTCGTCCGCGACCTGCACCGCGCCGAGAACCAGCCCGAGCAGTCCTATTCCGAACGCCAGCTCTATGAGTCGGCGCTGGACCGCATGGCCCGCGAAGTCGCCGCCATCGAACAGATCGACCGCGACGCCGCCATCGGCATCCTCAACAAGAACCTGATCAAGGCCGTCGCCGCCTAAGGCGCCGATCTCCGCCGATCTACGAGACGCCCGGCCTGCGAAGGCCGGGCGTTTTCGTTCGAGCTGCCCGTCCATGCCTCCGTGCGCGGTGAGCAGGATGGGGCCATGGCCCCTCTCCCCGGGCCCGGTTTTCGGGCATCCTCCCCGCCCGACGTCGGGCCGGCAAGGAGTGAGCATGGCGGAGCGCGCGCTCATCAGTTTCAGCGACCTGCTTGCCCGGCCGCGGGAGTCGGCTGACGCCCGGATCGCCTACGGTCCGCTGGATCTGCAGTTCGGAGAGCTGTGGCTGCCCACGGGCCCCGGCCCCCATCCACTGGTGGTGATGATCCACGGCGGCTGCTGGCTGGCCGACCTGCCGGGACTGGAGCTGATGGACCAGGCCTGCGCGGATCTGAAGACCAGCGGCGTCGCGGTCTGGAACCTGGAATACCGACGCATCGGCCACGAGGGCGGCGGCTATCCTGGCACCTTCCAGGATGTGGCCGCCGGCGTGAACCACGTGCGGGGACTGGCCAGGACCTACCCCCTGGACCTGAAGCGGGTGGTCGTCGCAGGCCACTCGGCGGGCGGACACCTGGCGCTCTGGAGCAGCGTTCGAGGTCCCCTGCGAGGCCCCGATCCCTTCATTCCCAAAGGCGCGGTCAGCCTGGCCGGGATCATCGACCTGGCGGCCTATCACGCCACCGGGCCGGACGCCTGCGGCGGCCCCGGAACCATCGAGGCGCTGGTTGGGGCCGAGAGCCGCGGGAGCCAGGACGTCTATGCCGACACCTCCCCCCTGGCCCTGCTGCCGCTCGCCCTGCCCTATGCGGTGATCTCAGGCGCGCTGGATCCCATTGTTCCCTCGCGCTTCGGCGCGGCCTTCGGGGCCGCCGCCAAGGCCAAGGGTGACGCGATGAGGGTGCTGGACCTGGAAGGCGCGGGGCACTTCGAGCTGATCGACCCCACGGCCCCGGCCTGGGTCGTCATCAAGGCCGACATCAAGTCCCGGCTGGCTTGACGTTGGGTCCCGCTTGACGCGGCAAGCCCGCACCGAAAAGGTCGCGCCAACGACCAAAGGGAGATGCGCCATGAAACTCTACGACTCGATCGGCCCCAATCCGCACGTGGTGCGCATCTTCATCGCCGAGAAGGGCATGACGATCCCCGCCCAGAAGGTGGACCTGATGGCGGGCGAGAACCGCAAGCCACCCTATACCGAGACCGTCAATGTCGCCGGCCAACTTCCCGCGCTGGAACTCGATAACGGCCACAAGGTCTGCGAAATCCTGCCGATCTGCGAGTATCTGGAAGAGGTCCAGCCCTCCCCGCCCCTGATCGGCTCCAATGCCGAGGAGCGGGCCGAGACCCGCATGTGGACCCGGCGCATCGACCTCAACATCTGCGAGCCGATGGCCAATGGCTTCCGGGCCGCCGAAGGGCGCCCGCTGTTCGAGAGCCGCATGAAACTGGTGGGCCCCGAGGGCGCGGCCGACCTGAAGGCCATCGCCAAGGACCGTCTGCTCTGGCTCGACGGCCAGATGACCGGCGATTTCGTCTGTGGCGGCCGCTTCACCCTGGCCGACATCCTGCTGTTCGGCTTCCTGAAATTCGGCGCGACGGTGGGCCAGCCGGTCCCTGACGAGGCCAAGTGGCTCAAGGGCTGGATGGAGCGGGTCGGGGCCCGCCCCAGCGCGGCCGCCTAGAGCCTGATCCGTTGAGGTGGAATCGCTTCGCGATTCCGCCGATGCGGTGGATCAGGCTCCAGATATAAGCGAGAGCATGATTCACGCCTGAGCCGGGACCGCTGCGCGGTTCCGTCTCAAGCGATCATGCTCTAGGCCTAGAACTCTTCCCAGCTTGCCGAGGCGGCGGCCTTGCCGCCGCCGAAAGCCGACGTCAGCCGGGCCCGGTCGCGAGCGACCGGGTTGCGGGCCGGGGCGTGCCGCTCGGCCCGCGCCAGTTCCGGCCGCACGGGCTGAGCCCCGGTCTGGAAGCGGCCCACCAGCCTGGTCAGCTCCACGGCCTCGCTACGCAGGTTGGCGGACGCAGCGGTGGCTTCCTCCACCATGGCCGCATTCTGCTGGGTCACCTGGTCCATCTGGTTGACGGCGGTGTTGACCTGGGCGAGCCCAACGGCCTGCTCCTGTGACGACTGGGCGATCTCGGCGATCAGGCCGTCGATCTCGGTGACCCGTCCGACGATTCCCACCAGAGCGTCGCCGGTCTCGCCCACCAGGCGGACCCCGGAATTGACGTGGGCCGACGAGGCGCTGATCAGGGCCTTGATCTCCTTGGCCGCGTCGGCCGAGCGCTGGGCCAGGGCCCGAACCTCGGATGCGACGACGGCGAAGCCGCGGCCTGCTTCGCCGGCCCGAGCGGCCTCGACCCCGGCGTTCAGGGCCAGCAGGTTGGTCTGGAAGGCGATCTCGTCAATGACGCCGATGATCTGGGTGATCTTGCCGGAGCTCTGCTCGATCTCACCCATGGCGGCGACCGCCTCGCGGACCACCTCGCCCGAGCGCTGAGCGTCACCCTTGGCGGTGGTGGCGGCGTTGAAGGCTTGCTTGGCGCCTTCGGCGCTGCGCTTCACGGTGGCGGTGATCTGGTCCAGGGCCGCAGCGGTCTCCTCCAGGCTGGCGGCCTGCTGCTCGGTGCGGCGCGACAGGTCGTCCGACGCGCTGGCGATTTCGTCGGCCCCGCCCCGGATTCCGCCGGAAGAGGCGGCGATGGAGGTCAGAGCCTCACGCAGGCTCTGGATAGCCTTGTTGAAGTCCTCCTTGATCTGCTGGTAGCGGCCGTCAAAACGCGCCTCGATCTGGGTGGTCAGATCGCCGGCGGCCACCCGCTGCAGGCTGTCGGCCAGGGCGCCGACCACCAGGTTCTGCTCGGCCTCGGCCGTGGCGCTCTCGGCCTCGTTTCGCGCCCGCTCTAGCTCGACCTCGGTCACGTCCGTGGCGAACTTGATGACCTTGTAGGGACGTCCGGCCTCGTCCAGCACGGGGTTGTAGGAGGCCTGAATCCAGCAAACCGAGCCATCCTTCCTGATCCGCTGGAACTTGGCGGCGACAAACTCGCCATTGTTCCGATCCCGCCAGGACTCGCGGTATGCCGCGCTGTCCTTCTGGTCGGGCGGCACAAACATGCTGTGATGGCGACCCTCGATCTCAGCCGCCGTGTAGCCAAGGGCGTTCAGGAAATTGGCGTTCGCCCGGAGGATCGTCCCATCGAGCTTGAACTCGATCACCGCCTGAGACCGGTCCATGGCGTTGACCTGCGCCTCGAGCTCGCGAACGCGCTGAGCCTCCCGCGCCTTTTCCAGAGCACGACCACCAAACCGCATCCGACCGCTCCACATCCTCACCAGTTCTTGCGGCAACTCATCGCACTGCGATCGCTAACGACCTCCTAATTGAAGCCCCGTTTCGTGAAGCGACTGCGGGTTCCGGCGCTCCAGGCCCGTGGAGTCAGGCGCGTGCGCGCTTTGACGCGGTAAACAGAAGCCTAATTGAATTGCCGCGGCGGCTTGCTGTAGGTCAGGTTGTGCGTTGGACAGGTGACGCCAACCTCAGGACGAGCGGTGTGATGTCACTTATCCAACTGGTTTCCGCCCTCGTCGGCGACACGGAGCTGGCGGTCGTGGTGACGGACGGCAAGCTGGCGGCGCCCGGTCCGAACATCCTCTATGTGAACGCGGCGTTCGAACGCATGACCGGCTATGCCAGTCACGAGGTGGTCGGAAAGAGCCCCCGAATGCTGCAGGGATCAGCCACCAGCGTCGCGGCCAAGAAGCGATTGGCGCGGGCGTTGCGCCTGGGCGTCACACATCGGACGACCCTGATGAACTATCGCAAGTCCGGGGAGGCCTACCGGTGCGAGATCGAGGTCTTTCCGCTGCTCACCCCCTCCGGAGAGCCCTTCGCCGCCGTCGCCTTGGAGCGCGAGGTCCCTCGCCGTCCCGGCCGACGATCCGCCGCGTAGGCGGCCGGCGGCCTGAGGCTCAGTCCGCCGGAGCCTGCACAGGCTCGGTCACCACGGCGCGCGGCCCACGTTCCAGCTCCCGGGCCAGGACCTCCCTGTCCAGGTCCCCATCCCAGCGGGCCACGACGAGGGTGGCCACGCCGTTGCCCACCAGGTTGGTGAGCGCGCGGCACTCGCTCATGAACCGGTCCACCCCCACCAGCAGGGCCAGCGCCGCGATGGGAATCTCCGGAATGACCGCCAGGGTGGCGGCGAGCGTGATGAAGCCCGCCCCCGTCACGCCGCTGGCCCCCTTCGAGGTGAGCATGGCCACCCCCAGCAGGGTCAGCTCCTGGGTCAGGGTGATGGGGGTGTTGGTGGCCTGGGCCAGGAACAGGGTGGCCAGGGTCATGTAGATGTTGGTGCCGTCGAGATTGAAGCTGTAGCCCGCCGGGATCACCAGGCCCGCCGTGGTCTTGCCGGCGCCCAGGCGCTGCATCTTGTCGATCATCTGCGGCAGCACCGACTCCGAGGACGAGGTCCCCAGGACGATCAGCAGCTCCTCGCGGATATAGGCCAGGAACTTCAGGATCGAGAAGCCGGACATCCAGGCGATCAGGCCCAGAACCACCAGCACGAACAGCAGGCTGGTGAGGTAGAAGGTCCCCACCAGGGCGGCCAGCTTCACCAGGGCGGCGACGCCATACTTGCCGATGGTGAAGCCCATGGCCCCGAAGGCCCCGATGGGCGCCAGACGCACCACCACCTGGATGATGGAGAAGAAGACCTTGGAGATGTCCTCCAGGGCGCCGGCCACCTTGTCGCCGAAGGGGCCGAGCCGGGTGCAGGCCAGGCCGGTGATCACCGCGATCACCAGCACCTGCAGCAGTTGGCCATCGGCGAAGGCCCCGAAGAAGGTGTCGGGGATCAGGTTCAGCAGGTACTGGACGAGGTCAGGACTGTGGTGAGCCTTCTCCACGTATTCTTCCGCCACGCTCGGATCGAGGCTGGCGGGATCGACATTGAAACCGACACCCGGCTGGATCCACTTGCCCACCACCAGGCCGATGATCAGGGCGATGGTCGACACCACCTCGAAGTAGATCAGGGTCTTGGCGCCCAGGCGGCCGAAGGCCTTGATGTCGCTCATCCGGGCCATGCCGGCGGCGATGGTGCAGAAGATGACCGGGGCGATGGCCATCTTGATCAGCTTGATGAAGGCGTCGCCCAGCGGCTTGAGTTGAACGCCGATCTCGGGCCACAGCCAGCCCACCAGCACGCCAAGGGCGATGCCGATAAGCACCTGAACATAGAGCAGCCGGAAATGGCGCAGAGCCCCCATTCGCATCTTCCCTTTCGCCGCCATGCGCCCTTGCGCTATCACCCCACCGGTCTGGCCCGGTAGCTCAGCAGGATAGAGCAGCGCTTTCCTAAAGCGAAGGTCGGGGGTTCGAGTCCCTCCCGGGCCGCCAGACAGTCGCCCCGACCAGTCTCCATCGCGGCCTCAGTCGGGAAAAGCCCCGACATTCCCGGACTTAGGGAACCCATATCCGTCATTCGCTCCGCGAACGAGACCCTCAAAGGCCGGCTTTCAGCGCCTCATATCCGCCCCGTCTCTGCCCCCTGAAATGCGTGACGGTTTCCCTGTCATAGGGAACTCGATAGGAAATTCGGTAGATTTGCGTGCGACGGATGCTTGTCGAGGGCAGTTAAGTAGCTGACCAAACGCGTGAATTTGATGGGGAACCGCCGAAATTCCCTATGGGGGCTATAGGGAATTTCTCAGGCAGCGATAGGGAAGGCCGTGTCAGCTGAAATGCACCGCCCAGTAAGGGGACGGGTTTAGTCGAGCGAAATGGCCCGTCAGAAAAAGACCCACGACCCGTTCCGCTGGTTCGATTCATCGCCAGAGGTAATCCGGTTGGTGGTCATGATGTACGTCCGCTACCCGCTGTCGCTCCGGAACGTCGAGGACCTGCTGTTCGAGCGCGGTATCGATATCTGCCACGAGACGGTGCGGCTGTGGTGGAACCGGTTTGGTCCGATGTTCGCTGCCGAGATCCGCAAGAAACGGGTCGACCGGATGCGGGCACACACCCATTGGCGATGGCATCTCGATGAGGTCTACGTGAAGATCAACGGCGAGATGCGCTACCTGTGGCGGGCGGTGGATCACGAGGGCGAGGTGCTGGAATCCTACGTCACCACGACGAGGGACAAGGCCGCGGCGCTGAAATTCATCAAGAAGGCGCTGAAGCGCCATGGCCGCACGGGCGCCATCGTGACCGATGGACTGCGGTCCTACCGCGCCGCGCTGAAGGAGATCGGCGCCGCCGATCGCCAGGAACAGGGGCGTTGGAAGAACAACCGCGCTGAGAACTCCCACCTTCCCTTCCGGCGACGAGAACGGGCGATGGAGCGATTTCGCAGGATGAAGACGCTCCAGAAATTCGCCACCGTCCACGGCACGGTCCACAACCATTTCAACCAGGAACGCCACCTCATCAGCAGAGACCTCTACCGCGAACGACGCTCAGCCGCCCTGGCTGAGTGGCGCGCGGTCATGGGCTAGGGCCAGGCTGGGCATGGGGAAACTGCGTCCGAACGGAGACGAGTTGCCGTTCGACTGACACCACCTCCGCGGCCGCCCCGCGGAGCACACTTTTCAATGAGGACCTACGGTGGGGTCTGCTGTCGTGGCCCATGCCACGATCCGGCGACACTGAACCCGCAGACCTTGGGATCTTCCGCCGCCATGCCCCGCCGAACCTCGTTCAGTCGCTGCGGGATTGAACCGTGGACTTCCGCCTCGCTGGCGGCCGATAGCCGGCCCGCCTGCAGAACGGACAAGAGGCTAAGCATCTCTGGCAGGCGCCGTTCAAGGTCGGGAAGAGGGAAGTCCGTGGGGTTACGGGCCTGGGCTCGGCCCAGCCACCAGCCGGCATAACAGTCGGCCTGCAGTTCGGGTGACTGCGACCGTTCGGTCAGGCCAGGGTTCGTCATCGTCTGGACGTGGTGCCCGACCTCGTGGGCGATCACCAAGCCCTCCAGGGCGCCGTTCCGCACGAACACGGTGTCGAGGGCCGCCATGTCGTTCAGATCGATCACGACGCCCAGCTCGCGCATATAGCCGGCGCCGCGCGCCGGATGCCCAATGGGCGACCTCAGCATCAGAACCCTGGGCGCCGCGTAGGCCACGCCGTGCGCCTGGAAGACAGCGCTCCATTCCTGGGTCGTCGACTCCACGACCGTCTGGACCCGCCGCCTCAATCTGGCGTCTTCGTCGGGCGTGGCGGCAGCGGCCGGCGTAGCCGAGCCCAAGGCCACCGCCACCACCGCGCTATGGATTGCGCTCCACCGCAGCGCCCTTGCGCGGAAACCCGAAGGTGAGGCTGGAGAAGGTGGTGTCAAAATCGGCCTTGGCGGCGCCTTTGAGAGGCTTGGTCCAGATGACGTTCAACTGCCAGGAGCCTGAGCGCGGCACATTGAACACCGCCCGCCCCGCGCTGTCGCTGCGGATCTGCGCGACAGGCCGACCGTCGAAGTCGAGGTTGTTCAGCTTCACGAGGGCCCCGGACAAGGGACGCCCCTCATAGAGGATACGAACCGGCAGGTTCGCACCGGCGGTCGGCGCATAGGGGTTCACCTCAGGCACGATCTCCAGCGACAGACCCACCGGCCGAGTCACCAGGGCGTCGAACCTGGGGTTCGGCGGGCCGACCTGCACCAGGGCCTTCGCCCTTCGGGTGTAGACTTCGCGGCCGGGCTGGTCGGCGATCTTCTGCTGGGCGCGCAGGTTGATCGCCGGGGTCAGCCCCTCTTCCTTCAGGTAGCTCGTGAACCTAGGACCTGGAAGTTCGCTCTGGGCGTGGTTGGTCTCCAGGACCAGGACATGGACGCCGGGGCCTGGGAACCGCAGCAGGTGATCCTGGTCCAAGCCGCGGGCCCGCAGCTCCGCCAGGCGGTCGGTCCGACCGGCGGGACCAAGGCTGTAGAACGAGGTGACGCGCTTGACGTCAGCGCCCCAACGCTCGCGGGCCGGACCGTGTCCGACCTGGAGCGACGTCAGCACCGCGCCATTGGGGGCCAGCCAGAACTGCGCCGGCTGGACCCAGAAATCGTGGGCCGAAGCGGCGGTTGTGAGCGTTGCGGCCAGCAAGGCGCCAGCCCCGATGGATCGAATGGCTGTGGTCATGTTCATTCCATGTGGTCGGCGACGTAGCCGGGCGTCGGCGTGGTGGTGGGGAGAGCGGCGCCAAGGATGGCGACCGCCGCGAGCCAGCTCGCCAGGACCTTGATTGCGATGCCCCAGCGGCGACCGACGAGCCAGGCCCCCGGCAGCGCGAGCAGCACCCAGGGCGCGGCCTTGGCCAGGTCCACCGGGGCGCCGGAGGCGGCGATCACCGCCCCGCACCAGACTCCGGCGTTCACGGCCAGGAGGGTGGCGATAGGTCGGTTCAGTCCGCCGGGCAGGTGAACACTCGCGGCGGTCATCACCACGCTGGTCCAGCAGCCGAGGAAAATGGCGTCCTCCCATCCGGCCTGGACAGGCAGAAAGGTCGCCGCCAAGGCGACCGCCAAAAAGGCGGGAAAGCAGACCAGGAGACTCCCGCGCGGCGCGTAGCTGAGCGCGAAGCCCAACGCCGCCGCCAGCAAGGCCGGAGGCAGGGCGCCTCCCCTCAAGCGCCTATCGCCTGGTACAGGAAGTAGACGCCGGCCAGGGCGATCAGGGCGCCCAGGCCGCGCGTCAGCAAGACGCCGCCGCGATAGCCGTTAATGGCCCCGATGCCGATCCCGACCACATGCAACGACCCCGTGGCCAGCATGAAGCCCACGCTGTACCCCACGGGATCGGCCGCTGAAGGCAGCTCCTGGCCATGCGCATAGCCGTGGAAGACGGCGAACGCCGCGACAACGGCCGAGGCGGCCCAGACCGGGGCGCGGACGGCCCCGGCGATGACGATACCCAACACCAGCACTGAGACCGCGATCCCGATCTCAACCGGGGGCCACGGAACATTGGCCATGCCCAACACGCCGCCAATGGCCATGACCGCGGGAAAGATCACCGGCAGGGCGAAGATCAAAGGCCGGCCCAGAAACGCACCCCACAGCCCCACCGCGACCATGGCCAGCAAGTGGTCGGGGCCAGCGAGCGGATGCAGGACGCCCGAGCTGAATCCGCCCGCCAGGTCTGTCGCGGTATGGGCCAGGGCCGGACCCGACGACAGGCAGAATCCAGCGCACAGCAAGGCCAGCACGATGCGGAAGCGATCAGTCCTGATCACGACAGGGCCGCCGCGCCCTGTTTGAACACGATCTCGGAAATGACCCGCCGACCGTCGCGGCGCGACAGCTGCACGAAGACGTCCACGATGCCGCGCACGTAGTCGACGATTTCGGTCCGGGTCAGCTGCAGGCCGGCCTGCAGGACAAGAAGGCTAAGCTGATCGACGGCACCGCGCGGGCTGTCGGCGTGCAGGGTGGTGATGGAGCCCGGATGCCCGGTATTGACCGCACGCAGGAAGCTGGTCGCCTCGCGCCCCCGCAACTCGCCCAGTATGATGCGGTCGGGCCGCATGCGCAGGGAGGCCTGCACGAGGTCCTCGACCGTGACCTTGGCTTCGCCGGTCTCGCCGCGCACGGCCACTAGGCCGACGGCGTTCGGGTGGTCCAACTGCACCTCCGCCGCGTCCTCGATCAGCACCAGCCGCTCTTCGCGCGGAACTTCCTTCAGCAGGGCGTTGAGAAAGGTGGTCTTGCCGGTGGAGGTGCCGCCCGCGACGATGATGTTCTTGCGGCCTCGCACCGCGACCCGCAGGAACTCGGCGAGCTGGCCTGCGTCCAGCAGGCCTTGCAGCTGCGCGTCCAGCACCTCGCTGTCAGAGCGGCCGTCGGTGCGCACATGGGCGAAGGCCTCGGCGCGGTCGTAGTCGTCCAGGCTGAGATCGGCCACCACGTGCTTGCGCACGGCGATCGCAAGATCGCCCCGGGTCGCCGGTGGGGCGACAATCTGCACGCGCTCGCCGCTGGGCAGGGTGGCGGCGAGCAGCGGATGTTCGCGGCTGATCCCCTGGTTGGAGAAGCTGGCGATCTGGCGCGCCAGCCGCCACAGGGTGGTCTCGTCGAGATCCGGCGCGGCGTGGCGTTCGATAGAGCCCAGAACCGTCTCGACCCAGACCTCTCCAGGCTTGTTGATGAAGATGTCTGTGACCTCCGCGCGCTCCAGCAGGAAGGCCAGCGGCGCCAGGTAGGTCCTCAGATAGATGGCGGCGGGGCCGGCGCTCACCGGATCGGATCCACGCCGGAGAAGTCCAGGTCGCGGGACACGAAGATGCGGATCGCCTCGCCCTGCGGAACCTTGATGGTGGGCGAAATCTTCTCGCCCTGCACCGCCGAGCTGGCGAGACCCGCCGCCGCTCCCGGTGAGCCGATGCTGATCTGGGTCGACGGCGTGTCGCCCAGGGAGGCCACCCCGGCGCTCAGCACCGAGAGCAAAATGGAACCGCTGAAGCGGCGGAAGAAGTGGCGGTCAACATCGCCCTCGAGCCCGCCGCGGCCCAGGGCGTCGGTGCCCGGCGACCCGATCTGGATCGAGACGCCATCCGGGCGCAGCACCCGCGTCCAGATGATGAAGGCCCGCGACTGACCCAGCGCGACGGCGCTCTTGTACTGGCCGATCAGGCGGCTGCCGCGAGGGATGAGGACGGCGCGGCCGTCGAAGCTGAGCACGTCGCGGCTGACCACCGCGCGCGTGAAGCCTGGCAGGTCGGAATTGATCGCGGTCTCCAGCACCCCGGGGATGATGGTCCCCTGGGGCGCCAGCGCGGAGAGATTGCGCAGGGTGGTCGCCCTCGCGCGGGCCGGCTCTTCATCCCCCACGCGTTCGGCGAACTGTTCGCTGTCGTTGAGATCAGGCCCCTTGGCCTGCCCGCCCGCGGCGCCGGCGGCCAGGGCCGCCGCGGCCTGGGGACCGGAGGCGCCAGCCGAGGCCTGGGCCAGGACCATGCGCTCGCCGGAGGGTGCGCCGAAGTCCACCACGACCGAAGGTGCGCGACGTCGAGCCATCACATCGCCCTGCGACGGGCCGAACCTGGGCGTCGAGACCGGCACATAGGCGGCGGACACGTTTGGTGGCGGCGGGGGTGGCGGTGGCGGCATCCCCACCTGGGTCGGCAGCCCGCTGAACGGGCCTGTGTCGCCACCCGTGGAAATCTGGGTCAAGGGCAGCTCCAGCGGAGGCGGCGACGCCTCGGCGATAGAGCTCGGCTGGCCCGTCGGGGTCACCAGGCTGGCGCCTGTTCGGTCCATGCGGTTGCCATTGAGGACCAGAAACAGGGCGATGGCCACCAGCGAGAAGCCGCCGGCGATGACCGCTGGGTGAAGCGTGCGGGTCGTCGATCCCACCATAGGTTCCGAGGCCTCGGCCGCCAGGGTCAGGTCTTCGGAGATCGGCGGCGGCAAGCCGGCGCCGGGTGCGCGGGGATCGGTCATTTGGCTGCGGTCCGTTGGTCCGGGGCGGCGGCGCGGTAGGCCTGGTTGGTGACGGTCGCCACCTGCTTGCCATTCCGCAGCATGAAGCGCGGCGCCAGCTGCTCGACCACGGTGTAGCCCCCGCGCACGCCATAGTTCACTAGGCTCTCCGCGCCGTCTGCGGCGACGGCGAAGATGGCAGGAGCGGCGGCCTGGGGCGCCCACGCGAAATAGGTCATGCGTCCGTCGTCAAAGACCTGGACCGGCGCGCTTTCCGCCGCGCCGGTGACCACATAGGCGGCGTTGACCACCTCCGGAGGCGGCTCCACCCACTCAGGCGCCGGCGCGGCGACCGCCACCTGGGGATAGATGAAACGCACCACATAGGGCGTCCGCGCCAGGCTGGGTCCCGTGCTCACCCGCAGGTCAAAGGCGTAGCGACGCTGGTTGGTGACCACCGTCATGTTGGTGACCGCGCGCTTGTCGATAGGCTTGAGGAACAGCAGGTTGGCGTTCCGGTTTGGGGTGACCTGCCAGCCGAGGGAGTCGCCGATGGAGACGTTCACCAGCCGCTCGTCGGGGGCGAATTCCAGCATGAGCTGATAGCCGACAACTCCGTTCAGGAGCACGACCTGATCAGGATCGTACTCCACGCTCTGGATGTGGGGATCGCCGGGTCCGGGGCGCGGAACCTGCGCCGCCTCCACGGCCAGAGGCGCCGTCGTCATCGCCAGGGCGAGAGCCAGGGTGGCGCGCATCAGCGCTGTCCCTGCGAAGCCGCGGTGGATCCGATCATCTCGGAATCCCGGCGATAGGATGTCACCTGGAAGCCCAGGGGATTCAGGAACCGATCCCCCATCCGCATCGGCGCGCCCGTATACCGGAACCCGATCACCGCGGCGAAGGAGGCCCGGTCACCGGCGGGCGACCCGCTGTCGCGCCGCTCGGAGTCGAAGCGCACCAGGGCGCTGTTGGGGGACAACAGCGAAATGCTCTTGATTGTGGGCTGCAGGACCGTCGCGCGGCCATACATCTTGACCGGGCTGGAGGGATTGGAGGCGGCCATGGTCCGCAGGTATTGGGTCTTCGCCTCACCGGCTGACCACAGGGCGACCTTGCGGTAGGTGGCCTGCAGATCGACGGGATCGAAGCCCTCCCGCGCCAGGACATACTGGGCCAGGAAGGCCTGGGTGACGGCGGCGTCCTGTGACAGGAGACCCGGGCGTAGACCCTGGGCGGTCTCGACATAGCCGGTCTGGCGATCCACGGTGATGGTGTAGGGGACCACGGTCTTCAGCGGCATCATGGCGGCGAGCGCGATGGCCTCGAACAGCGCAACCGTCCCGGCCGCGCCCGCGATGATCCAGGCCAGGCGGCGCGACGAGCGCAGGGCGCCGTGCACGTCCTGAGACCAGGAGGCGGCTTCGGCGTAGTAGTCGCCCCGCTGAAGCGGCTTGTCAGGCTTCATCGATCTCTCCGAACATTGCTCGCGGCCCGGCGGGGTTGGGCGGCGCGGCGATAGGTCTGGCCAAGGGGCGGCGCGCGCTCGGCCGCGCCTGGAAGTTCGTCACGACCCCGGCCAACCGAGGTCCGCCGGGGACCGTCGGTGCTCACAAGTTCCAGTCGGCTCTCACGGCGCTCCATGGCCGCGACCGCGCCGGCGACGGCGGCGGCGCGGGGGGGCGCCGATGAGACCGACGCTGCGACGGCGGTGGCCTCACGCCTTTCGCTTGAAGCCCCGGCAGCGCCCGTGCGGCCACCCTCGACTCCAGCCACCGTGCGCCAGGGGAGCCGGAAGCCGGTGGCCACCATGGCGGTGGCGATCGCGAGGGACAGGGCGACGCCGGTCGAGATCAGAGTGAGCAGCAGAATGGCGTTGGCCGGGGCGACATCCACCACGCCCTGGGCTCGCATCTCCACCAGGCGCACCAGATGCGGTTCGATCATCACCAGTTGAACGATCAGGGCCAGGGTCGCCAATAGGGGTGTCAGGGCGAAGGCCACCGCGGCCCGCAGCCATCCCTCGAAGACGCCGCGCGTGGAATCGAACATCAGCAGGGCGATGAAGACGGGGCCCAGCGCCAGCAGCAGGCCCAGCACGATCTTCGCCGCCAGCACCGCGCCGAGGCTCATCAACAGCATGAGCGTGGACGCCAAGGTCAGGCCGAAGGCGGCGCCCGCGTTGCCACCCTGCAGCGGCGAGGCGAGGCTCAGGCTGCGCTGGGTGTAGTAGGCGGCGGAGCGCTGCAACTCGTCATAGGCCAACTGCAGGCCGTCGAAGGGATCGCCCCGCAGCGCCGAACCCGGCGGCTGGATGGCGTCCAGCATCGAGGTCGCCAACTGCGTGGGTCCCAGGAACAGGGTGTCGAACACCACGCGCTGATAGGTCGGCCAGTTGGTCGCCAGCGCCAGGACCGCGCCGATCTTCAGCGCCGTGATTGTCAGGTCGCCAACCCGCAGCGGGGTGCGACCCATCAGCATGCCGAACCCCAGGATCGCGATATAGAGGGTCAGTATCGCGGTCAGGGCGGGACCGAAAGACGACCCCGGCTGCGCCAGCGCGCCGTATCCCGCCTCAGCCATCACCCGGACGTTGCAGTCGACGGAGCCCAACAGGCCCTGGACCAAGCCAATGTCGGCCGCGGGGGCGGGGCAGAAGCCGGCCATCACGCGCGCTCCAGCAGTCGCGGCAGCCAGACGGCCGGGTCTTCGCCCAGGTCTTCGCGCAGGGTGTCCAGAAGACGCACTGTCCGCTCTCGCCCCGACAGAACAGTCAGCAGGTCGGGTTCTCCCGACAGGTTCAGCCGCGCGACCACGCTGTCGGCCCCGTGCTTGATCAGGAAGCAATGGGAGGTGTCGGGCAGCGATCGGATCAGATCGTACTCGTGCTCGGTCAGACCAAACCCCTCGCAGTAGTCGCGGGCCTGGGCCTTGGGATTGGCCATGAAGATCTGGGTGGCGGCCTGTTCGATGATCGCCGAGGCGATGCGGCTCTCCAGGGCGTCCTGCGCGCTCTGGGTGGCGAAGCCGACCAGGCCGTTGCGCTTGCGGATGGTCTTTTCCCAGTCCTTGATCCGGGCCAGGAAGACTTCGTCGTCAAGCGCCTTCCAGCCTTCGTCGATGACGATGAGAGTGGGATCGCCATCGAGCCGCTGCTCCACCCGGTGGAACAAATACATCATGGCGGGCGTCCGAAGGGCCGGGTCATCGAGGATCTGGGTCATGTCGAAACCCAGGGTGCGCGCCTCCAGGTCCAGCGCGTCGGTCGGGTTGTCGAACAGCCAGGCCCGCTCCCCCTCCCCCCACCACGACCTCAAGCGGGCGGCGAGGTCGGTGCTTTGTGGCCGGCGGTCACCCCGGAACAGCTCGGCGAAGTACCGCAGTTGCCGGTAGGCCGGTTGCTGGCTGAAATTGGCGTCGACCGCTTCCTTGATGCGTTCGACATCCTCGGGGCTGAGGACTTCTCCCGGCTGGCTGACGAGGCGCGCGGTCCACTCGGCCAGAAAGCCGCGATTGGCCGCGTTGTCTTCAAGCTGCAGGGGATTGAACCCAGTCGGCTGGCCCGGCCGGATGGCGTCGTAGCGTCCGCCGATGGCTCGCAGGAAGATTTCCGCGCCACGGTCCTTGTCGAAGAAGACGATGCGAGGGTCGAACTTCCGCGCCTGGGCCAGCAGGAAGCTGAGCACCACGGTCTTGCCGGACCCGGATGGTCCGATGATCGTGAAGTTGCCCAGGTCGCCCTTGTGGAAGTTGAAGTGGTAAGGCCCCGCCGAGGTGGTCTCCAGCAGCGTCACCGCAGAACCCCAGTGGTTGCCCTGCGCTTGGCCGGTGGGGAAGTTATGCCCCGAGGCGAAGCCTGCGAAATTGGCCGTGGAGATCAGGGCGCGGCGGGCGATATCTTTGAAGTTGCCGGGGAACTGCGCCCAGAAGGCCGCCTCCAGATTGACGTCTTCGCGCACCGCGATGACTCCCATCTCTGTGAAGCTGGACTGCACCTCGGCGACGGCCTCATCCAGGGCCGCGATCGTGGGGGCGCGAACCAAGACGCTGAGGTGATGCTCGCCGAACGCCGAGCGACCGGCCGAAACATCATCTTTTGCCTCGATCAGGCCCCGGCGCAGGGTGACCGCCTCGTCATCGGCCGCCCGCATCCGGCGCAGCGCGAGGTTCATTCGGTCCAGGCTCGCCTGGCGGTCCACGAAGCCGAAGCTCTGGCTGATCACCAGCTCGTGCGGCAGGCGCAGCAGGTCGTCCAGCATGCCGGGCGTGGTCTGCGGCGGATATTCCTTGACCGAGATCACCGCGGCGAAGCTGCGGTCGAGCGCCCCGGCGCGGGACAGCTCCACCGTCTCGGCCCCAAAGCTGATGCGCCGATACGGAATGTGCTGCCCCAGGTCCGATCGCGGCATCAGCACCGGACGCATCTCGCCGTTATAGAGCGACGACAGGAATTCCAGCGGTTCGGAGCAAGGCCCGGCCGGGGTGTCATAGGCGCTCAGCAGGCGCGCGCCATAGGGGGCGAGGCTGGCAAGAAGGGATTCGCTGGCCGCGTTCAGTTCGCGCTGCTCGTTGGCGAGCGCCGTCGCACCCTGGTCGGGGTCCGCGGCCCCGGTGATGGCGCGGATCGCGCCCTCGATGAGGCCGACACGACCCTGGGTCGGGCGGCGGATCAGGGTCAGGAACAGCTCGTTGACATAGAGCTTCTTGGTGCTCAACCGGCGCTTCCAGGCCTCGTCCAGGGTGCGACTGAAGTCGTCGTTGAATTCGCCTTCGCTGGCGGCGGCGGCCTCGCGGCGGATCACGTGGTGATAGATGGCGAAGCGGGAACTGGCGAAGGCGCGCAGCGCTCCGTCCCGCAGGGCCTTGCGGTAATTGATCTCGTCGGTGTCGGCGGTTTCGAACGACAGGCCCGCCAGATGGATCACCTGCATCAGCATCCCGTCGCGCGTCGCGAGCGTGGTGTCGTCGACATGGCGGCCGTAGGGCAGCCGGGATCCCGCGCTTGCCTCCCGTCGCGGGTCAGCCTGCCGGGCCTTTGGTCGGAGGTCGGGCTGCGCCGTCATGGCTGGTATGAGTTGCATCGCCACACCGACCAGTTGCGCACCCGCGGGCAACGGCTGACCTTGGTCAGCCACAACTCGAAGATCCGCGGCTCGCGCAGGCAGGCCACATAGCCGATGGCGTGGATGGCGATGGCCGCAAGCACGGCCCACAGCGACTTGGTGATGAGGAACAGCTCGGCGGTCACGACGGCGTTGAGCACGAAGTAGCTATAGGTGACGCCGGCGAACATCTGCGGCCGCGTCAGGGCGCCGAACACTACGTCGCGATCGAGCTGGGCGGCCACGGGTCAGAAGCCCGTCGCGGCTTGGCGGATGCCCGAGACGATCGCGCCGGCGCCGAACAGAACAAAGCAACCGAGGATGACCGTCGCGCCGTAGCGCCAGTTGAGGCGGCCGGTCAGCATCATGAAGCCTACCGCGGCGATGGCGATCACGGCGGCGACGGTCGCGACCGTGCCCATCAGGGTGCCCTGCATCCAGGACAGGGCTCCGACGATCACGTTGGAGCCAGCGGGATCCAGGCTCTGGGCCTGGGCGCCCTGGGCCAGGAACGTCATGGCCAGGGCCAAGGCCGATGCTTGGAGTTTGCGGGGGGTGTGAATGGTCAGGCTCCTATCGGCCGGTGACGGTTAGGGCGGTGTCGGACAAGGCGTTTTGAGACAGCCGGGCCATGATCGCGGCGACATAGGCGGTGGTTTCCCGAAAGGGCGGGATGCCACGATAGCGGTCCACGGCGCCGGGGCCTGCGTTGTAGGCCGCGAGCGCCAGGCTGACATCGCCGCCATAGCGGTTGAGCATGCGTCGGAGATAGGCCGTTCCCCCCAGGATGTTCTGGCTGATGTCGTAGCGATCAACCCCGACCTCGCGGGCGGCGCCGGCGGTGAGCTGCATGACCCCCACCGCGTCGCGATTGGACACCGCGCTCTGGCGGAAGCCGGATTCCCGGCGGGCGACCTCGGTGATCAAGTCGACACTGACCTCATGTCGGCGCGCGGCGTCGGCGATCATCTGGACGACCTCCGCGCGGCCAGGGTTCGTCGGTGGGCCAGGCGTGACACCGATCGGCTGAGCGCCCTCAAGGGTGAAGACTGAAGGTCCGGCGTGGAGGGTTGCGGCGCCGTCAGAGCCGATTTCGATAACCTGCGCCAAGCTCGGGCTGGCCATCGCACCGCTGAGACCGAGGATAAATCCGGCCAGCGTCAGCGCGTGGGAAAGCCGCCGGAGGAAAGGTCCTCCGGCGACGCCCCTTTCGATGGTCCTGGCGCGGAGCAGGCTAGGTGCCCGGCAGGGGGACCGGTTCGGCGGTCAGGCTCGGGGCGATGACATCGGCCGCGGCCAGGTCACGCGGATCGGTGTTGGCGCCTGCGCCGAACGCCGCGCCGAAGCCCGCGCCGAACTGTGACGCGAACGAGGCCGGGGGCGGCGTTGTCGTACCGCCGCCACCACCACCCCCGCCGCCGCCGCCGCTGCAGGCCGAGAGGCCCGCGGCGGCGAGGAGGAGAAGGCTCGGGATGAGAAAGCGCTTCATGTGCCGATCCTTAAGGGTGAGGCGCGCCGGTGCGCGGCGAGTTGGAGAGCGGCGAGTTCAGATAGGGGAAGACGTTCTGAAGCTCAGCTGCGCTGATCGGGGCGCCATCGGTGAGCGGCGCATTGCCCACAGGGGCGTCGGCGGGCTTACAGAGGCCAAGATCGGTCTGCACCCCGTTGATCGGCACGGGATAGCAGAGGCGACCCATGGCCACCCGCAGAGTGATGTCGACAGTGTCGTCGCCCGGCCGGCGACCATTGGGGAAACCGGCGAGGTCGTCCGCTGCGACGCCCAGGGTCTTCTGCTGGTCACGAGGAGTCGGGTTGACGCCCGTATTCAGGCGCATCATTTCCGAACCCGTCACGGTCTTCTGCTGGTTGAGCGTCTTTATGCCCGTGAGGTAAGCCGCCACCAGATCATTTCGCGGCAGGTTGGACGGCGCGATGTTACTGAAGTTGGTGCCGAGGGTCGCGTTGACCGGCGCGCGGAAGAGCAGGTCGACGATCGCCGGGAAAGTGGGGTTGGTGACGTAGTCGGCCAGGGCCGCGTCGCCAGTCGGCTTTGCGGCGTTGAAGGTGTCCTTCTGCGGCAGACCGATCACCAGCTCGTTGACCAGCGGAGCTGACAGTCGCGAGACCTGCACATAGCCGCCGCCCTGCTGGGACATGTTGGCGTAGCTGGCCTTGGGGTTCAGCAGGCGGGCCTGCGGCAGAGCCGCCGTCTGCCAGGCGCCGATGACGCCGTTGCCCGAACCGGTGACGCAGGCGATCGGCAGCTCCAAGGCGATGGAGGTGACGTTCTTCTTGCCGACGAGGTCATCGTTGTCCCGGCTCTGGGTGATACCGCCCGGGAAGGAGGCGCCGTCGATCGGGACGTAGTTGATCAGGTCGAAGGTCGGACCAAGATTGACGGCGAAGGCCTCGGCGCGCTGGCCGACGAAGACCCGGCCCGGTGTGGTGCAGCCGGGGACCGCGATGCTGTAGATGTACTGGTTGGCGTAGGCCGGATAGTCCGGGGTCGTCTTCTTGCCGGCGTTGTCGAAGGGCTTGCGGAAGCTGGTGGCCCCACCCGTCGCCGCCGTCACGGTGGCGCGCGTGCCGGCGCGCTGGTCGCCGGTGATCTGGGTGATGGTGTAGTCCTCGACCTCGCCGAGATCACCGTCGTCGGCCGCGGTCACCTGACCAGCGTGGCGTAGAGCGATCGGCAGCTCCTTGCCGCCGATGTTCAGGGTGATGCCCTTGCCGCCGTTGCGCAGGATGTTGTTGAATTTGAACTGGTAGGTCAGGTCTTCCTTGGCGTCGCCGTCATTGTCGATGTGGATCTCATAGATCGCGTCCGGATCCATGGTGTAGTAGTTCGGGCCCGCGCCCGGATCTTCGCCCGGCTGGTAGTTGGCGATGAAGGTCACGAAGGCCGACCGGCCCGGCTCATAGCTGCGGAACATGTAGAAGTCGGTGCCGTCGACCTTGGGCATCTTGGTGACGTTCGGCGCCTCGCGGTGACTTGAAGCGAGCGAGGGACCAGACCCCAGCATCAGGGCGGTGATCACCGCGGTTCCCATCAGGTAGCCAACGCGTTTTTTCATGTCTCAGCCTCCGCCACGGACCTAGCGCCCGACTTCCCCTGTGCCCCGCAATGGGTGGTGGGGTGGTTTGAAAGGCGTTACGAGAGCCGCGCGGAACTGGATCTCCACCCTGCGAAAATATGTCGCTGCGGAAGCAAATATACGGCCTTGACAGGGCTGTTCGCCCCGGCGTCTGGGCTAGCGCGGACGGTCGGCCAGGTCGTCGGCGCTCAGGTCGTCCCAGCGCCATTCTCCAGAGCCGATGGCCAGGATCGTGGAGCCTGCGGGGTCGGCCAAGGTTAGCAGCACCGGCCCCCGAATGACTTCCGAGCGGCAGGCCGCAGGGGCCGAGGCCACGCCGGCGAGCACCGCGGCGCGCAGCGTTTGCAGCCCGCCGGCCGCCACGGGCATGTCCACCCAGCGGCCGTTCCAGAGCATCAAGGCGTTGGCGACGGATCTCGCGGGCCGAGGAATTTGGGCCAGGGCGACCTGGGACTGGGGGTTGTTCTGCAGGGCGGTTTGCAGCCACTGGGTCAGATCGCAGGCTTGGCCGCTCGCCGCGCTCGCCGCGGCCGCCACGGAGAGCGCGACCTCCCCGTCCAGGCTGAAGGGTTCGGCGGTGGGATCGACGGGCGGCAGGCTGTCCTCGTAGATCGGTTCGATGTCTGACATCTGCGGCGGCGGCTTCGCCTCGACCTGCGGCGGCGTCGGCCTGGCGCGTGTCTTCACCACCGAGGTCAGGACCGGCGGGGCGGTGGAGCCTCTGTCCCGGCCGTCAAACATCGCCACGCTCACGCCTGTCTGGTCAAACCGGCCAGGCGGATTTGAGGGCGCCTCGCGCAGGAAAAGCAGGAGGATTGCAAGATGCAGCAGGAGGCTGACGGCGACCATCGTCGAGGGTCGGCGCAACCGTCGCGTCGCCCCGACCATGTCCATCCAAGGTGACAGGGCCGGGCTCCGCGTCACGGTTTCAGATCCCGAGCATCGGCGTAATGAGCCTGCCCATGCCGCGCCATTCGATCTGGCCCTGAACGACGACAAGACAGGCGCAGGGGCCCTCAGACGTGACCTGTTGCGTGTGACGACTGTCCGGCTCGCTCTCCACGAAGTCGCCTGGGCCGTAGCGCACCCCATCGCTGAAGGCGCCCTGAAGGACGTTTATGAACTCATGCCCGACATGCCGGTGTTGCGGGATATTTTGTCCGGCCGGCGCGCGCAGGATGAAGGCGCGCCAGTTATCCTGCGGCGGAAGCCTCAGATGGGCGGTCCAAAGTCCGGGTCCCATCCAGCGGCGCGGCGCTACCCCGACCTCCGCAATGGCAGGGGGGAGCAGAACGTCGCCCGACATCTCCCCGGGGTACATGGCGGGCTCGGGGGCCTCGGCCGCAAGACGGTCCATCACTCGGTCCAGGGCGCCCATCGACATTGGCGTTGGAGGCAGGGACTCCAGCAGCTGGCCCTCGGCCTCTTCCATCAACGCGACCTTCGCGCGGCACGCGGCGCAGCTCGTCAGGTGACACCTGATCGCCAGAAGAGGCGCTGAGGGCACGCCGCCCGACGCGTAGGCAGCGAGGAGCGAGGCCTGTGGATGCGTCTCGATAGTCAATTATCTGTCACTCAGGATCTCACGAAGTTGCGCCGCCGCCCGCCGCAATCGGGACTTCACGGTACCAATCGGCAACTGAAGTTGATTGGCGATCTCGGCGTGCGAACGGTCCTCGAAATAAGAAAGCCTCAGGAGCGCCGCCTGATCGGCCGGCAAGACGTCCAACGCATGCCGCACTCTCCGCTCGCTTTCAACAAGGTCAAGCTCCTGCTCCGGCGAGCAGGCCATTTCCTCGGGCTCGGACAAACGGGGATCATTGGCGTTCCGTTCCCGCCGGAGCGTGTCGATGCGCAGGTTCCGCGCGATCGTGTAGATCCAGGCCGAGGGGGTCGCGCGGGCAGGATCAAATTGCCCCGCCTTGCGCCAAACGAGCAGCATCGTCTCCTGCACCAGTTCCTCGGCGACATTGCCTGGCATACCCAGGCGCAGGAGGTAGGTTTTCAGCCGCGGTGCAAAGTGATGAAACAGCGATGCGAAGGAGGTCCTGTCCTGCTCATCGGCGATGGCGAGGATCCAATCAGAATGGACCGGGGCAGGCGCGAAGGGCCGCGGCTGCGAATGCTGAACCTCACTCATAGGCCATCAGGCTCCCACCCTGCTGATCAACGACGCCGCTCCGGGAAGCACCGGCTTCAAGTGAGCTATGCATTAACGAACGCTGTTCACGCATGTTCCGAGTCTACGGCCCGGAACCGACCAAGGATGCGCGTCGCCCGACAAATCCAAGTGAAGGCACGAGACAGACCTGGGGCGTGCCTCTCCGCGAGGCGTGGAAAATGACGCGCCTCCCCCGCGGCGATCACCAACATGCACGCCGCGCTTTATGATCTAACGAGCGCTCGCTGAAGCGGGCTTCATGGGGCTTTGTCAGGTTAATCAGCGACAATCGTATAAGCCCCACCCCGCTCCGTCAGGCGGCAGCAGTCGAGTCCCTCCAAGCAGCATGAGCCTCCCCCCGGAATTTAGGGCGTGTGATCCACCGCACAGAACGGCACACCGCTTAGGTAGGGGGTGATCCATGTCCCCCTGCGACGGCTTATCGGTATGCGCATGAAGCTAAACAGCTACGTGTGCATTTCACTCCCAAGGGCGACCGTCACACGCCTCGGGATGCGTTCAGCGCAGCGATAAGATTCCCGGCGCCACGCCCTCACGGCTAGTAGAAGACGACTTAGATTTTCGGCCGAGCGGCTCAACACGGGGGGCGGATTGTCGACAACTGATAAGCCATTTTCGGCGGGGTCCGATGAATTTGGTCGCAACTTCTGGCGCACTGCCGCGCCGGCGAAGGTGGCGCTTCCGGACCTAACCGCCTCGTCGATTGCCGACATAGACTTCCGGCTACTCGCGGACAACGTCCCGACGCCTTGCTGGATTGCAAACGGGGACGGCTACATCGTTTGGTATAACCGGCGGTGGCACGACTACTGCGGGTCCACACCCGAGGCCATGGAGGGCTGGGGCTGGCAGTCGGTGCACGACCCCGCCTTGCTGCCGGTGGTTCTGGATCGCTGGAACGCCTCAATAGCGACCGGTGAGCCCTTTGAGATGACCTTCCCGTTGAAGGGCGGCGACGGCGTCTTTCGACCCTTCCTGACCCGAGTTCAGCCGGTCCCTGACGCGACGGGAAAGGTGGTGCGATGGTTTGGGGTCAACACCGAAATCTTAGACCTGATCGCTGCGGAAACAGCCTTCCGTGCCGAGCGTGACAGGAGCCGGGGAGTGCTCGATGGGATGACCGAAGGCTTCGTCCTCATGGATCCCGACTTCCGGATTCTCGACATCAACGCTGAGGGATTGCGCCTGGATCGTCGAGGCCGTCAAGAGATCGTGGGCAAGACGCACTGGGAGGCCTGGGCTGGAACCGAAGAGGCTGAGCAGGGGAAGATGTACAAGGCCGCGATGGCGTCGCGTGAGCCTAGCGCCCTAGAAGTCCACCACCTATGGGAAGACGGCCACTCGGCCTGGGTCGACATTCGTGCCTACCCCCACCCCGAAGGCCTCGCGATCTTTTACCGGGATATCACTGCCCGAAAGGTCGCCGATCAAGCTCTGCGGCGAGCCGGGGAGATGGCCGCCAAGGAAGCTGCGGAACGCGCGGCAATCCTTGGACAGCTGACGGAAGGCGTCATCGTCACGGACGCCGCGGGACAGATCATATTCGTCAACGATGCAGCGGCGCGCCTTCATGGGGTCACGCAACTGGACGTCGCTCCAGACGACTACACCGACACCTACCACCTGCTCACCGAAACCGGCGCGCCCTATCCTCCTCGCGAGTTGCCCCTGGCTCGGGCGGTCCTGGACGGGGAAAGCACTGTCGATGCGCGTTGGAGGATCGAACGCCCGGATGGGACGCAGGTCCGCGCCATCGGATCGGCTAAGCCGATCTCCAACGATGGCCAGGGCGCAATTGGAGCGGTGCTCACCGTCCGTGACGATACCGAGCGCGCCGACGTAGAAGACAGGCTGCGAGAAGCCTCGCAGCGCCTCGAAATCTTGAATCGAACGGGTGCGTCCCTAGCGGGCGAGCTAGACCTAGAGCGCGTGGTGCAGATGGTGACAGACGCCGGCGTCGAATTGACCGGCGCTCAGTTCGGGGCGTTTTTCTACAACACGATCAATGAGGCTGGCGAAGCCTACATGCTCTTCACCCTCTCGGGCGCCGAACGCAGTGCTTTCGAGGGCTTTGGGATGCCGCGCGCCACGGCGATCTTCCAACCCACCTTCCAGGGGGAAGGTGTCATCAGATCCGACGACATCCTTCTCGACCCCCGCTACGGCCACAGCGCGCCTCACCACGGCATGCCGAAAGGCCACATGCCGGTCAGGAGCTATCTTGCGGTGCCTGTGATCTCCCGCGCGGGCGCGGTGATCGGGGGGCTCTTCTTCGGTCACGCCCAGCCTGGCCGGTTCAACGAACGCCATGAGGGATTAATGATCGGGATCGCCGCGCAAGCGGCTATCGCCATGGACAACGCTGCTCTTTACCAGGCGGCACAGCGCGATCTGTCGGAGCGTCGGCGAGCCGAAGAAGAACTGCGTCACCTCAATGAGACACTGGAGCAGCGGGTCGCCGAAGAAGTCGCCGAACGCAACCAGGCCGAGGAAGCTCTTAGGCAAAGCCAGAAAATGGAAGCCGTCGGCCAGCTGACAGGCGGGATCGCCCATGACTTCAACAATATGCTGGCTGTCGTCATCGGATCGCTCGACCTTCTGGGCCGGCGCATTGGGTCGGAGGACGCTCGGGCGCGGCGCTATGTGGACGCCGCGGCAGACGGCGCACGCCGCGCCGCCCTGCTGACACAACGGCTCCTGGCGTTCTCCCGTCAGCAGCCTCTGAAGCCAGAGCCCGTCAATCTGAACAAGCTCGTGGCGGGCATGTCAGACCTTCTGCACCATTCCCTCGGCGGCGAGGCTCGGGTTGAGACTGTGCTGGCAGCCGGCCTTTGGCCGACCCACGTCGACCCCAACCAGCTTGAGAATGTCGTCCTCAACCTCGCCCTAAATGCGCGGGATGCAATGCCAGGGGGCGGCCGGATAACCATCGAAACCGGGAACGCCCATCTTGATGGCCGATACGTGAAGTCTCATCTCGGCGTCCCCGCTGGGCAGTACGTTCTGGTCGCGGTGAGCGACACGGGATCGGGCATGCCGCCGGAGGTGATCGCCAAGGCGTTCGATCCATTCTTCACCACCAAGGATGTCGGCAAAGGCACCGGCCTTGGGCTGAGCCAGGTTTACGGGTTTGTGAAGCAGTCGGGTGGTCACGTGAAAATCTACTCGGAGCCGGGTGAAGGCACGACCGTGAAGGTCTACCTTCCGCGGCTACTTGGACATGACGGCGACGCAAGCGACCAGGACGAGAGCAGCCCCATCCCTTACGGCGATCAACAGGAGGTCGTCCTGCTCGTTGAGGACGAACCCGCTGTCCGCCAGTTTAGCACCGAGGCCTTGGAGGAGCTGGGATACCGGGTCCTCGCAGCGGACGGTGCGCTCGCCGCCCTCCGGCTTCTCGACGCGCATCCGGAGATTGCCCTGCTTTTCACGGACGTCGTGATGCCGGATGTGAACGGGCGTGAGCTCGCGGACGAAGCGCGGCGAAGGCGGCCTCACCTCAAGGTGCTCTTCACGACCGGCTATACGCGCAACGCAGTCGTCCACAATGGGGTGCTGGACCCAGGGGTCGAGTTGCTCGGCAAGCCGTTCACGATCGAGGAACTCGCCGCAAAGGTGCGGGAAGTGTTGGATATGCGAGGTGGTGAGGTCGGCGAATAGGCGGCGCGTGGGAGCCCGGCCCTCGTCCGCCTCGAGGAAACGGTCAATGACTGGCCGCGTTTTTGCTCATCCTCGCCGACGGAACTGACACGTTAACCGGGGCGAGACGGGAATGGCCCCTCCCCTTCCCCAGTTCAGGCGGCGATGGTCGCGGCCGCCCACTCCCGGTGAGCTTGGGCTCGCAGGGTTCGAAGTCCGGGCCGGGAGGTCAGATGCGGCTGGGTATTGAAGGTATTGTAGACGGCTGAGTGGCTGGAGAGGAAACGCTGGGCCGAACCCTGGCTTTTGAACTTCTGCTGCTTCCGCTCTCGTCGTCGGATGGCCAGGTGGGAGTTCTCAGCGCGGTTGTTCTCGCGCATGCCGCCGGGTCGATGACGGCCGGATAGACCCAGGTCCCGGGCCGCGGCGCGATACGAGGCCAGCTTGTCCGTCGTGATCGCTTCAGGGTGGACACCCTGGTTCTTGAGCAACTTCCTCAGGAGCTTCAGCGCCGCGTGCTTGTTGCGCCGCCTCTGCACCAGGACGTCCAGCACCTCGCCTTCGTCGTCAACCGCGCGCCAGAGGTACATGCGCCGGCCGGCGATCTTCACGACCATCTCGTCCAGATGCCATCGGCCCGTCGGCGGGCCGCGGCGCCGGCGCAGGTTCGCCGCCATCAGCGGCCCGAACTTGTTGACCCAGCAGCGAACCGCCTCGCGGCTGACCTCGATCCCGCGTTGCGCCAGCAGTTCCTCAACGTCGCGGATGCTCAGGGTAAACCTGAAATAGAGCCAGACCGCATAGCGGATCACGTCCGGCGGAAACCGATGACGCTTGAACGAAATTGGAGCCACGCCTTCGTCCCCTGCCGCCCACCGTTTAGGGCCATACTGGAGACAAGTTAGCGTTAGCCTGCCAGCACGTCCTGAAGGGCCTTGCGAGCGTTGCGGTGGGAAGTATCGGCGAAATTGGCGTGCATCGGTGGACTCCCTGTGAGCCGCCACAGTCGAACCGGTCTGCGACAGAAACGGTCGTAGGTATAGGGTCGTCGCTCATAAATATGTCAAATAGGGCAGGCCGCTCGGCATACCGAAATTGCTCCGGGGAGAGGCTGTTCTCGCTGGCTGGGATGGCCCCTGGAATTTTCGCGCCTAATGTATCTTATCGGAAATAAGAGGGAGAATCTATTTATGATTACAATAACATAAGGATGCACTATGCGCCAATGGCGGGTGCTCGGACGTCGCCAATTTGCGGACGACAAACTGGTGCCCACAATCACCCAAAACGGGCGACGTCACCCAGCTATCTGTGCGCAGATCACGTGCCCCGGGGTGATGCTGAAGCGGGAGTGAGGATGGGGACGGAGGCCGCCCCATGTTGGTTGGCCAACGTCTGCGCATGCGCCTTCAGGTGGCGGCACACCCGGTACTAACAACCGAGAGGCGTTTGTGGTCGCTTTGTCGCAGCCGATCGGCCTGCGGGGCCCCTCTAGTTAATGCTTTGCCAAGGCGGATGAACGAGGTTCGTTCAGCGCGTTCCTTGGTCCTCGCGGGGGGAGTCGACATGTACGCCAGCGGAGACATCAATCGGCGGGCGTCTGACGCAGACATCTATCGCGGGTTGGTGGAAGCTAGCACCGACATCATCGTGCGCACGGGCCTTGACGGTGTCCTCACATATGTGTCGCCGGCCTGCCGCGCCCTCGGCTACGAGCCCGGGTAGCTGGTGGGTCAATCGGCGACGGCCCTGGTGCATCCCGACGACCTGGAGCGGCACATGGCGAACTCCGCCAAGCTGCTGACGGGCGAGCGGATCGACCGCGGGATCGACCGGGCTCACCGCTACCGCGCCGGGAACGGGACCTGGGTCTGGCTGGAGGGCAACCCTCAGATTCTGCGAGACGCCGCCGGTCGGCCCGTCGAATTTCTCAACGCCTTTCGTGACGTGACGGCCCGCAAGCATGCCGAGGCGGCCCTGGCCGACGCCCAGGTCCGGCAACAGGCGCAGCACGACCTGTTCGAAAACGCCTTCCATCACGCGCCCATCGGCATGGCCCTAGTGGGCCTCGACGGCGGGTTCCTCAGGCTCAACCGGGCCTTCTGCGAGATCGTCGGCTATCCCGAACCGGAGTTGCTGGCCCTGGACTTCCAGGCCATCACCCACCCTGACGACCTGAACGCCGACCTTGGCCACCTGGCGCGCCTCGTGGCCGGAGACATTCCCAGCTACCGGATGGACAAGCGCTATATCCGGAAGGATGGGGCGACCGTCTGGGTCGGGCTCTCGGTCTCTCAGGTCTACGACGTGGACGGCAGGCCGAAACACTTCGTCGCCCAGGTCGAGGACCTTACCGCGCGGCGCGACGCCGAGGATCGCTATCGCCTCTTGGCCGACGCCTCCACCGACCTCGTGCTCAAGGTCGGTATGGACGATGTCATCCAGTACATCTCTCCGTCTGTCCGCCGCTACGGCTTCGAACCCGAGCAGATGATCGGCCGACACACCGCCGAGTTCATCCATCCCGAAGACCTGAAGCGTGTCGTGGCCACGGTCGGCGAGATCGCCGCCGGCGGGACCGTCGAGGTTTCCCGCGACCGCAGCCTGCGCATGCGCACGCGCGACGGCTATGTCTGGGTGGAGGCAAGCTCCACCCTGGTGCGTGACGAGGCGGGGGCGCCTGTCGCCCTGGTCTCTCAGATGCGCGACGTCGCAGAGCGCCGAGCCGCCTATGCCGCCCTGGCCGAGGCCGAGGCGAAGTTCCGTCTGATGGCGGAAAACGCCACCGACATGATCGTCACCACCGGCCTGGACGGCGCCATCACCTTCGCCGCGCCGTCCTCGCTGGCCATCACCGGCTATGACAGTCAGGAGCTGCTCGGACGGCGGCCAATGGAGCTCACCCATCCCGACGACACCGCCGAGGTTCTGCGCGTCTTCACCAATGTCGCCCTGGGCCGTCCCGGCGAGCCGGTGCGCTGGCGGGTTTGGCACAAGCACGAGGAACGCTGGGTCTGGCTGGAGTCGAACCCGTCCCTGCTGCACCACGACCGTCCCGCCGAGGAGCAGCTGTTCCTCGACGTGATCCGCGACGTCACCGTCCAGGTCGCGCAGGAGACCGCGCTCGCGGAGGTCACGGTGGCCGCCCAGGCCGCCGCGGCGGCCAAGGCGGAATTCCTGGCCAATATGAGCCACGAGATCCGCACCCCCCTGACCGCGATCCTCGGCTTCTCCAGCCTGCTGTCGGCGCGCGACGGGCTGGACGAGATCGCCCACGGCCACGTCGACCGCGTCGTCAGCGCCGGTTGGGCCCTGCTGTCGATCGTCAATGACGTGCTCGACTTCTCCAAGCTCGAGGCGGGCCAGTACGAGATCAAGCCGCGCCCGGTCTCGCCGGTCGGGGTCGCCCACGATGCCCTGCTGATGTTCGCGCCCCAGGCCGAGAGCAAGGGCCTGGCCCTGGAGTTCCAGGCGGACGACGGGGTGCCCGAGGCTCTGGAGCTCGATCCCGATCGCCTGCGCCAGATCCTGCTCAACCTGGTGGGCAATGCGATCAAGTTCACCGACCAGGGCATGGTCCGCCTTGGCCTGCGCTACGACACCGCCCTGCAGCGCCTGCATGTCGCCGTCCAGGACAGCGGCGCGGGCCTGACTGCGGAACAACAGGCCGGGCTCTTCCAGCGGTTCGCCCAGGTCGACGCCTCCTCCACCCGACGGCACGGCGGCACGGGGCTGGGCCTGGCCATCTGCAAGGGCCTCACCGAGGCCATGGGCGGCGAGATCGGGGTGACCGGCGCGCCGGGCCAGGGCTCGACCTTCGCCTTCTTCATCGCCGCGCCGGTGGCCAAGGCCCCCGCGTGCGCGGCCGAGGCCGCCGCGCCCGCCCTCACCCTCGACGGGGTGCGGGTCCTGGTGGTGGACGACAATCCCATGAACCGGGAACTGGCCAGGGCTGTTCTGGAGACCGTCGGCGCCGAGGTCACCGAGGCGGGGGACGGCGAGCAGGCCCTGCTGGCCGCGCTCAGTCTGCCCTATGACGTCATCCTGCTCGATATCCGGATGCCCGTGCTGGACGGACCGGCGACCCTCAGACGGCTGCGCGCCGAGCCCGGGCCGAACATGACGATCCCCGTCCTGGCCTTCTCGGCCGACAGCGACCTGGAACGCTACGCCGAGGAGGACGGCTTCGACGATGTCGTCCGCAAGCCGATGAACGCCGCCGGCCTGATCCACACGATTTCTCACTGGACCCAGTGGGATCCGTTCTCCAGCGAGGGCGCGACAGATGTCGATGCTACATGAGGTCAAACAGATTCGCATCCTGGTGGTCGAGGACGACCCCATGGTGCTGGACTGATCACCACCCGGCTCAGCCTGGCTGGCTTCCATACCTTTAATGCCCGCGACGGTTATGAGGGTTTGGCCCGCTTGAAGGAGGTCGTGCCGGCCGCAATGGTCCTCGACATCAACATGCCGCGCCTCGACGGCTTTGGCGTGCTGAAGGGCATGAAGGCGCTGGGGATCGCCGTGCCCACCCTCGTCCTGACTGCCCGTAACCAGAGCTCCGATGTTCAGGAGGCCCTGAAACTCGGAGCGTCAGATTTCCTCGCCAAGCCATTCCAGGACCAGCAGCTACTCGCCCGGGTCGGCCGCTTGGTGCGCCGCCCTGTCGCCCGGCCCGCCGCCACGCAGCTCCTCCCCGCAAGGCCACCAGCCACCATCATCTGATCGGGCGACGGGGGTCTGGCTTCGGCTTACCGCTAGTGCCTTGTTGAGAACGGTTTTGGTGCGGGCGGCTCCGAAGCGGCTGTCGCGGGTCGCCAGCTCGACCTAGGGCTCGCGGGAGGCCTTAGAACCTGGGGCTAACGCCGCCACGGCTCATCAGTTTGGACCCCGGTTATGTCCTCTGGGCTGGTCCGGTCTACCCGCCGGCGAGCGGACCAGCGGTCTTCGGCTTGAGCCCGACCCAGCCAAAAGCCGCGCGCGAAACCCGGCTGAGCGGGAAATAAGCATTATCGGAAATGATCAACAGCTTGGTCATAGGCGATCTGTGCGACCAAACGAGAAACCCGCATCTACCTAGGCGAATTCCACAACTCAAGTTCGCTGAGCGATTCCTACCCAAACTGAGTATAAGATTTGGCGTATGGCCATACGCGCCGCCGTAGGCGCTCAGCGCGAAAGCCCGCGCCGCCGGGATCCCAGCCCTGAATTTCACGCTATCGCGACTGATTTTCAAGTAGAATCCCCGGTCTCACAAACCGGTGTGTTTTGAATATCGAACGTGATCAGTGAGATTGTCGGCTGCGACACTCGTGGCTTTGCAAAGCTGTAATATTCGCTTTTACTTGCCGAATCTTGAAGCGCCGCGCCGGCCGCCCCCAACCAGCGCGCGCCTTGGTTGAGGAGATCAAGACAGTGTCGGAGCTATCCAACAAAACCCCGGACCCAATGGATGTCGCCCTGGGTGCGGCGGTGCGAATCCGCAGGCGGACCATCGGCATGTCGCAAGATGCCCTGGCCGAGCAGTGCGGCGTCAGTTTCCAGCAGATCCAGAAGTATGAGAACGGCGCGAACCGCATCTCCTTCTCGCGGCTGGTGCAGATCGCCCGCGCCCTGCGCTGCCGCGTGGTGGACCTGATGGACGTCCTCGACACCCCGGGCCACGACGCGGTGGGCGACCTCGATTTGCTGTCACGCATGCGCACGCCAGGCGCCCTGGAGCTCCTGGCCGCCTTCGAAAAACTGCCGCAGGAGGCTCGCGCTTCCCTCGTCAGCTTCATGCGGGCCCTGACCGGCCCCGATGGCGTTCAGCGCAGCAAGCAGAAGGAACTGGCCTAGGTAGCGCGGCGGCAAATATGGTTCTTGGAAAGTAGGTTCGCGCTAGGGCCTGTGTTCAGTTGAGCAACATGATAGCGCCGACCAGATGGATGGCGGCTAGGAAGTTACGTGCGAGCTTGTCGTAACGCGTCGCGATGGCGCGGAAGATGCTTCATCTTATTGAAGAACCTCTCGACGAGGTTGCGCTCGCGATAGAGCGCGAAGTCGCATTGGCGCGGTGTGACGCGATTGGCTTTAGGCGGGATGACGGGGGTGATTCCTCGCCCCGCCAGGGCCCGGATCAGGGCGTCGGCGTCATAGGCCTTGTCGGCCAGGAAGGCTTGCGGACTGATTTCAACCAGCAGCGGCTCGGCTTGGCCAAGGTCGGACGCCTGTCCGGGCGTGAGCGAGAAGGCGACCGGATTGCCCAGAGCATCGACGACCGCGTGGATCTTGGTGGTCAGCCCGCCGCGGGAGCGGCCGATGGCTTGGTCTTCGCCGCTCTTTTTCGCGCCCCGGCGCTGTGCTGGTGAGCCCGTACGATGGTGGCGTCGATCATCATGTACTCATTGTCGTGGTCACTCACCAACATCTTGAATATACCCACAAAAACACCGCTCTCGGACCAGCGACCGTACCGCTGGTGGGTGATCTTCCAATCCCCAAAGCGCCCAGGAAGATCGCGCCAGCGAGAGCCGGCCTGGAGAATCTGGACAGAGTGATAAGTGGAGTTTCTGCCTGACGGCGGCGAGAATGCCGCGGCTCAGGAGAGACCATGACGAAGCGGACGAGACGGAACCACACGCCGGCCTTCAAGGCCAAGGTGGCGCTTGCGGCATTGAAGGCTGAGAAGACGTTGGCCGATTTGGCTTCGCTCTTCGATGTTCACCCGAACCAGATCACCACCTGGAAGGTGGCAACTTCTGGAGGGAGCGGCGGGCGTGTTCGGCCCGGGCTGGTCAGCGTCCGAGGTCGCGCCGCCGGTGGATGTGAAGACGCTGCACGCCAAGATCGGCGAGCTGACGCTGGAGAATGATTTTTTAGCCGGCGCGCTCACCAAGGCCGGCATGCTGAGCGCAAAGCGATGATCGACCGATCGCACGAGTTGCCGTTGACGCGGCAGGCCCAGGTTCTGAAGCTGAGCCGAAGCGGCCTGTATTACCGGCCGGGCGCAGGTGATCACGCTGATGTAGCGGATGCGGATCGAAGCCATCTACCGGCGGCCGAATACGTCGAAACCCGCGTCGGGGCACAAGATTCACCCGTATCTGCTGCGCGGCCTGACGGTGGATCGACCCGATCAGGCGTGGGCGATGGACATCAGCTACATCCCGATGAAGCGCGGCTTCGTCTATCTGGCCGCCGTGATCGACTGGCACACCCGCCGGGTGCTGGCCTGGCGGGTCTCGATCACCATGGCGGTGGATTTCTGCCTGGAGGTGGTCGAGGAAGCCATCGTTCTGCACGGCAAGCCGGAGATCTTCAACATCGACCAGGGCAGCCAGTTCACCAGCGCGGCCTTCACCGGCCTGCTGGCCGACAACGGCATCGCGATCAGCATGGACGGCAAGGGCGCCTGGCGCGACAACGTCTTCGTCGATCGGCTCTGGCGATCGGTCAAGTATGAGGAAGTCTATCTGAAGGCCTATGACAGCGTCGCCGAAGCCCGCGCCTCGATCGGCCGCTATCTGGAGTTCTACAACCGCAAGCGCCCGCATTCGAGCCTGGGCGCCCGCACCCCGGACCAGGCCTATTTCGACCGCCAGCCCCAAGCCCTGGCGGCATGAAACTTTCGCCGCCGGGGTTGGCGCGTCACTCCAGTCGGGCTACGCCCTCCCTGCGTGACGCGCCAACCCCGGCGAAACACAACCGGCAGAGATTCCACTTAGCCAGCGGCGATCCCTGTCCAGACAATCCCGGCCACCGCTGTCAGGTCAGGGGCCATTTTTGGGAAAGTGGCTGTGCTGTCGCGGCGGTTGGGCAACAGCGAAGGGGGTGACGAGGGCCTTACCAACGGCGCCCTCAATTCGCCGCGATCCGACCATCCTCTAAGGAAGGTAAAGTGCCTGAGGAGTTTGCGATGATTGGTGATGTTTCCATCAAAGTAGGACGGCGGCTATATTCTGCACGGCTTGAATACGACAGCCTCATCGGGCGCGGCCTCGCGGGTATACGGCGAGGGATTGAGGCAAAGCTTAGTCCGTCTGCAGGCGCGATTCCCCCATTTAGAATCATGCAGACGATAGAAGATGTAACTGTCGCGTTCAACGCCCCCGGCTATTCCAGTAAGGATCTGATCGTCGAGGTCAGCCCCGAGTGTTTGCGATTGCAGGCGGCCGGCCAGCAATGGCGGGCCGGCGAGATCGGAGCCCCCTTTGACTGGAGCGTCGCTCTGCCGGAGCCTGTCGATACTGATCAGGTCCGAGCAACGCTTGAGGATGGCGTCCTGACGGTGAAAATGACCAAGGCCGCGTGGGCGCGGGGTGACGCGAAGCGCGTCCCCGTGCGTGGAGCCTCAGTCGCGCCGGGACAGGCGCCACAAGAAGGCGACCAAGCCCGCGCCTGAGAGGACCAGGATCACGACCCGCCCGAGTGGGGCGACCTGGTCGTCATGCGCGACGCTGACGATGGCAGCGGCGACGATTAGAGCCGCGAGAACGACCCCGAGCGCGAGACTGTCGCCAGCGCGTCTCACGGCGCGCGGCAAGTCGGCTAAGTCTGAACTCGAGACCTGGACGATAAGGCCTTCGCGCCTGACCCGGCCGATGCTCCGCCGGATTGCTTCGGGCGCCATCGCCAGGATCTGGTCCAGCTCCTTGAAGGCGCGGAAGGCGCGGGCGGCCATCGCCTTTGGTTCAAACCGAGAGGCGAAGGCCCGGACGACTACGGGCGCGATCGCGCCGACAACATCCAGGTCCGGGTCGAGCGTCCTCGCCAGGCCTTCGGCGATGCCCAGCGCGCGCATCAGGAGCAGCAGGTCCGGCGGCAAGGTCAGAGCGTGTTCGCGGGCGATCGAGATGAATTCGGCGATCGCCTCGGCAAGCCGGATCGGCCGTCCAGAGTCGGCGGCATAACGCACGAAGAACCGTTCGACGCCTTGTTCGAGGCCAGGCGGGGCGGGGCCGGCGCGCCCCGCCCAGTCCATCAGCACATCTGACACCGCCCCGACATCGGCGTCCACCAGCGAGCCGAGCACGACGAGCACCTGCTCGCGCCGCTTTGCCGAGAGCCGCCCAACGGAGCCGAAATCAAGCAGGACCAGACGACCATCGGGCGTCACCAGAACATTTCCAGGATGAGGGTCAGCGTGGAACACCCCGTCCAGCAGGATCATGCCCAGAAGTCCCCTGGCCGCTTCGGGTGCCAAGGTGCGCGCCAAGGCGGGCTCCTCGCTTCGAAACGCGGCATTGGGACTGCGCCCACGGACGCGTGTGCTGACCATGGTCCATTGCGTAGTGAACTGCTCATGGACTAGCGGCACATGGAACACGGTCGCGCGCTTTCGGATCTCCATCTGATTGCGCGCCTCGATCCGAAAATCGATCTCCTCCAGCAGCACTTCGCTGAGCTCTGTCACGACGCGCATTGGCTGGTGTCGGCGCAGCGCAGGCACGCGGCGCTCGACGACACGAGCCGCCGCCGCGAGCAGCCGCAGATCCGCGCGCATGACCGCCTCGATTCCCGGCCGGCGGACCTTCACGACGACATCTTCACCAGTCCTTAGCCGCGCGGCATAGACCTGTGCGATCGAGGCCGCGGCGATCGGCGTCGCTGAGAATTCCGCGAAAAGCTCGTCCGGCGAGCCTCCAAGATCGACCGTCAGCTGTTCGCGAATCCACTCGAAGGGCACTGGCGAGACGTCATCGTGTAGCCTGCCGAGCCGCTCCGTCAGCTCTGGCGGAAGCATATCCGACCGGGTCGCCATGATCTGGCCAAGCTTCACGAATGTGGGGCCGAGTTCCTCGAGGGCCTCGACAAAACCCTCGTATGCCGCGCCGTCGCCGACCTCGTCTGGAGCCGCACCGCGGAGCAGACCCAACCGCACCAAAGCTGGTCGAGCGCCGGTCCGGGCCAAGGTGCGGAGCACGGTGGCGAGGCGGCGATAGTCCGTTGAAGATAGGGTCAGGGGTGACATGGAGTCTGAATGCTCGGATCGATCCCGCGATGCAAGCTGGCCGCGGCACTCGAACCTTGAAAGCTCACAGGGTTGCTCAGGAAGAACAGTGACACTTGTTCGGGCCCAGCCTCAAGGTTTGTGCGCTAAACTGCGGATTCCGACGAAGCCGGCCGGCTGTACCGATTTGAAGGCGGCCACCGTTCCGATTTGAAGCCGGCCATGGTTCCGATTTGATGTCGGTCACTTTGGACGGCCCTGTTCGGGTCGAGGTGGAAGATCTCGGTGTTGTTGTTCTGGGTCAAGCCTCGGGCTGAAGCGCGCGGCTTTTGCGCAGACTCTCGCCGGCGAGTTCGACACGATCGGCGTTGTGGATGACCCGATCGAGGATGGCGTCAGCCAGGGTCGGATTGCCGATGATTTCGTACCAGCGGCCGATTGGGACCTGGGTGGTGATCAGGACGGAGCCGCGGTCGTATCGGTCTTCGACGATCTCTAGGAGGTCGCGACGCTGATCGGCGTTGAGGCTCTCTGGACCCCAGTCGTCCAAGATCAGCAGATCGGCGCGCGACAGGGCGCGCAGCATCTTGGGATAGCGGCCGTCGGCGCGGCCGAGCGCCAGGGCGGCGAAGAGCCTGGGGACCCGGTGATAGATGACGGACAGATCCTCGCGACAAGCCCTGTGGCCCAGCGCGCAGGCCAGGTAGCTCTTGCCGACGCCGCAGGGTCCGGTGACGAGCAGATTACGCTTCGACCTGATCCAGTCGCAGGTGGCCGGCTTCATTTCGGAACGGTGGCCGGCTTCAAATCGGAACGCTGGTCGGCATCAACTCGGAACCATGGCCGACTTCAAATCGGAATACGCGGCCGGCTTGGATTGGAATTCGCACTAAACCACGCAAGCTGGCTCGAATGACGAACAGCCACGCCGCAGCGCCGGTTTTCCGCTGAGGGCAAGGCCAATGCCTTCGCAGACAACCGGCGCCGATCCCAAGACCGTGCGCCGGGCGATGCGGACTTGCGTAAGCGGCTGCGGGGCCTAGCTGCGGAACAGCGCCGCTTCGGCTAGCCGAAGCCCGCGTCGTCATCGAGCGCTGGCGGATGGACTACAACCGCGTCAGGCCGCACCCGGCGCACGGTGGACTGACGCCGGAGGCCGTGCGGCTGCGCAACTTGATCAGCGAGAAGGAAGGCGGTGCCCAGTGGTATTGCGCGTTCGACCCCGAACGAGTCGCCATCCTGCTCGTTGGCGGCGACAAATCATCAGCCCGTTTGATGACTCCCTAGTAGAACCCGCCCGAACTGACGCCTGAGGCCAACCTATGACTTCAGTCGTTGGATGGCCACATAGAGGCCGGTAACGCCCAGGAAAACCATCAAGCCCCCCAGGCCGCCAACGAGAACGCCGATCATTTTTCCGCTCCTTCGCGCTGTTCTTCCTGAACAACTCCTGAGACGCGTACAGGTTCGACCGGAGTGGCCTGACTTACGTTACTGTGCGTTCCGAGCATCCAGACCTATAACGCCCTTCACCCTATCACCGAACGACTATCGACACTTCGCAACGTGATCCGGCAGCAGACTGTCATTCACACGGAGAGCGGGACGGGCGCCGACTTCGGGCTGGGAGGAGAGCGGCACCCGTCCCGAGCACATTGCGGCATCCAAGGGGATGGAACATGGCCGTGGGACACGATGTCAACCGTAGGCGCGCGTCAGAGCACCGTCCACCGGAAATCGACCACCTGAACCGCCCCGGGTTGAGGTGGCGCCGGAAATTCGGACAGTTTGACCTGCCCCTGATTTTTTCCTCCACGCGGAGCTAGAGTCCGGCCCTTGAGAGGACGGACGGATGAAGCGAGCGAGATTACGGAAGAGCAGATCATCGGGATCCTGCGGGAGAACGAGGCTGGGGCGAAGGCAGGGGAGCTGGCCCGCAAGCACGGTGTTTCCGAGGGCACGATCTACGCCTGGAAGGCCAAGTTTGGCGGGATGAGCGTGTCGGACGCCCAGCGGCTGCGCGCGCTGGAGGACGAGAACCGGCGGCTCAAGTCGCTGCTGGCGGACGCCATGCTCGACAAGGCGGCGTTGAACGAGCTGCTTGCAAAAAAATGGTAGGGCCCGTCACCGTGCGCGAAGGCGTCGCTCATCTGCGGACGATGTTCGAGATCAGCGAGCGGCGGGCCTGCTCCATCGTGAAGGCCGACCGCAAGATGGTGCGCTACCGATCCTGCCGGCCGGCCGCCGGAGACGGCGTTGCGCTAGCGCCTGCGCGCGCTGGCGACCGAGCGACGGCGGTTCGGCTACCGGCGTCTGTTCGTGCTGCTGCGGCGGGAGGGCGAGCCGTCAGGCAGGAACCGCATCTACCGGCTCTACCGCGAGGAGGGGCTGACGGTGCGCAAGCGCCGGTCTCGCCGCCGCGCCATTGGCACAAGGGCCCCGATCCTGGTCGAGGCCAGAGCCAACGCCCGCTGGTCGCTGGACTTCGTGCATGACCAGTTCGCCGGCGGGCGGCGGGCGGCGGGCGGCGGTTCCGGGTCCTCAACGTCGTTGATGACGTCACCCGTGAGTGCCTGGCTGCGATTCCGGACACCTCGATCTCGGGCCGGCGCGTGGCGCGAGAGCTGACGGCGCTGATCCAGCGGCGCGGCCGCCCCGGCATGATCTTCAGCGACAACGGCACGGAGTTCACGTCCACCGCCATCCTGACCTGGGCGGAGGATCACCAGGTGGCCTGGCACTACATCGCGCCGGGCAAGCCGACCCAGAACGGCTTCGTCGAAAGCTTCAACGGCCGGATGCGCGACGAACTGCTGAACGAGAGCCTGTTCTTCAGCCTCGATCACGCCCGCCAGAAGCTGGCGGCATGGACCGTCGACTACAACACCGCCCGGCCGCACTCGGCCATCGGCTACCAGACACCCGCGGCCTACGCCGCGCACCTGAACGCAACAAGCCGACCCGCTGCGCAATGTGGAAGCTCCACGGCCCGGCCTGTTGCTCACACCGCGCCGCAAGGCGTAATCACTGCCGAGACTCTGGTCCGCGCTGGATGAAAGATCAGGGGCAGGTCGGGCTCGCCGCGTTGAGGCTTACAGGCCGCGGCCAGCGTGGCCCAACGTGCGGTGCGGATATCGATCTCGTTGTCGACCACCATCCACTGGATCGCCTGACCAGGCGATTTGCCAGTGACGGAAGGGGTTGGACCGTCTCCCTGCCCTCGCTGGGAAACGGTCCACTGTTGGCTTAGAACCGATACTGGAGTTCTATCCCATAGGTGCGAGGAAAGTTCGGCTTCAACGTGACGCGCTGGACACCGCTGGCCGAGGGGGCTCCGGTTCGGAAATCCTGATAGGCCAACTCATCAAAGGCATTCTTGACGTAACCGATCACTGTGTAGCGATCGTCGGCGTCCTTCCAAAGCGCCCGGAAGTCCACGACTTCGTTCGATGGCGAACGGAAGCCCGGCTGAGCAAAAACGACGGCCTGTTGCTCGTCGGTGAAGGTGTAGGTGCCCCCAAGTATGAGATCCCCCTTAGCAAACTGGATTGTATAATTCAATCCGAGGTTGAGTTTGTTCTCCGGAGTTATGGGAAGCCTGTTTCCAACGAGGGTCTGGGGACGGCTGCCGTTCGGCAAAACGACGCCCGTAGGTCGCGCGCCCGCCTGTAGCGCCTTCGGGTCCGCTGTGTCGACGAAGCAGCAGCCGCTCTTAAGTTCGGTGTTGAGGTACGAATAGCTCGCGAAAATCTGCAGATGATCGATCGGAGCCCACTGGGCCTCCATCTCCAGGCCCCAACTCACAGCGTCCAAATTCACGAACTGACTGCCCGTTGAGCCCGTCGTGGGGTTAAGAACCACGGACAGCGGCGCCTGAAAACCCTTATAGTCCGCGTAGAACAGCGCAGAATTCAGCTGGAACCGCCGCCCCACATTCTTCTTCAGACCGAGCTCGTAGTTGTCGACATATTCGGGATCGGCGTAGGGGAACGGAGCCAGGCCGCTCGAGGCCTGCCAACCACCGGACTTATAGCCGCGGCTGTAACGGGCATAGGCGTTGGTGTCGCCGTCCGGCTGCCACTGAAGACCCAAGGTCCCGCTCCAGGCGTCGTAGTCGCCCGACAGGTTACGCGTCAGGCCACCGCCTGAGAGCTCGCGTACATTGGCGTACAACGGGTTGGCCAGGCAGGACGCGATGGTTGGGCCGCCGCATATGACAAAGGTTGTGAAATCCACCGCGATCCCTTGGCCGACGGCGGCTGGTATCCCCGCGGCGGCCAAGATGGTGGTCGTGGTGTTGGTACGCGACACGTAGCGAGCTGAGTCTGTACCCGACTTCTCATCGACCGTGTACCGGATGCCACCCGTAAGCGTGAGCGTATCGGTGATATCATAGTCGACCTGAACAAAGGCCGCGTAGGAATCCACCTCCAGCGTACCGTCTACGAAGAGGTAGTTCCCCTTCGGGTTCGGCGCCGCCGGGCCTCTGGTCGCCAGACTGATCGGGTTCTGAACGGCCGGATCGTTAAGGACCCGCTGGCCCTGGGGTTGCGCGTAGGTTTGATGATACTGGTACAGACCGGCGATCCAGCGCAGTGGCCCGTCTGTGTTCGATGACAGGTTGATCTCATTGGAGTACCATTTCTGGTCCTCGCGGTAGAAGAACCTCTGGTCTGGCGACACGCCCGTGGCGGTGTAGGCGCCGAAAGGCGTCGCGGTCGGCACGCTGAATAAGCCGGTGCGCGATGAACGATCCTCATCCCCAGCCGTGTCGTAGACATAGGATTGGTAGCCGGCCAGATACTTGAGGGTCATGCCGCCAAGATCCCAGGTGAGATCGAAGTGCAGTCGCTCATGATTGCTGAGCTTACCTTCACTCGTCTGGTTGGTGTTGATTTTGTAGGGGTCGGTCATCGCCGGATTAATTCCTGCGAAGCCGAAGGTCGTATTGTAGTAGAGGCCAGCGTTGCCGAGGCCGGTCGGGGACGTGGTGTCGTAGCGGCTCGTGATCGACTCGTGGACGTTGCCAACGCCGAAGCTGTCATCCCAGTCGAACTTCGAATAGCGCAGGCGGGCCGTGATGTTCTCGCCGAGATCGGCTTCCAGCTGAGCCTCGACTATGTACCGTTTAACAGCGCTTGAATCGCCGGCAGGCCCGAGGTTCTCGAAGAAGCCTTCCTCTCGGCGTTCCAGAGAGCCGCCGAGGAGGAAGCGCAGGCCATCCGTGATCGGTCCTCGAACCAAGGCGTCGGTCCGCCAGGTGCCGTAGTTCCCAAGGACGGCGCGGACCTCACCATTGAAATCCTCCGTCGGACGCTTGGCGATGATGTTCAGCGCCCCACCGATGGAATTGCGCCCGTACAGCGTGCCTTGCGGTCCACGCAGAATCTCCGTGCGTTCGATTAACAGCGACGGCGTGGCTGCATCGGCCATGGAGTTTGAGAAAATGCCGTCCGAGTACAGCGCTACGGAAGGATCCGTGCCGATAGAATTGGTCAGGCGACCAAAGCCTCGGATCGAGAGCCGGTCGTTGTTGGTATAGGTGACGCTCGGCGAAACACGTGCCAAGTCCTCGACGTTGCCTACCCCAAGCAGGTCGCGTCGCTCACTTGTATAGGCCGTCACGGCCACGGTCACATCCTGAAGGCTCTGTTCGCGCTTTTCAGCCGTCACCACCAACTCTTCAATGGTGAAGCCGGTCTCTTGCGCCCAACTAGGCGAGGCCGCAGCCAGAGCGATCGCGGATGCGCCGCATGCAAAGGCGAGTCGTAGATTCATGTAATTTTTCATGTTCCCCCCCCAGTCCGCTAGGCATTGTTGCCTCTATGCTGACGGTAATGCCCATTACTATAATGCCATTGACGCATGACGCAATGCCCCCTCCCCTCGGATCACGCGGCGAGCCTCTAGCAGGCTGTTGAAAAAGTCCGTAGCGGCGCCGGACTTGACATGATCCACTCTTTCCCAGAGGCGTTGAGGGGAAGGCGATGCGGGGTTCGGCCAAGCGCTCGGGGTCGTTGTTTTCGTATGTGGATCTGGAGTCGAGTGTTCGGCGCGATCATCCGCTGAGGCGAATCCGGTCGTTCACCGATGGGGCGCTGGAGAGCCTGACCCAGGACTTCGCGCGGCTCTATTCAGGGATGGGTCGGCCCTCGATCCCGCCGGAAGCGCTGCTGCGGGCGATGCTGCTGCAGGCGTTCTATGGCATCCGGTCGGAACGGCAACTGATGGAGCGGATGGAGTTCGACCTTCTGTTCCGATGGTTCGTAAGGCTGGGGGTTGACGATCCGGCGTGGGATCATTCGAGCTTCTCGAAGAACCGGGACCGGCTGCTGGAGGGTGAGATTGCGGCGAAGTTCCTGGCAGCGGTCGTGTCCCAGCCGAAGGTGAAGCGACTT
>NZ_JAUYAF010000043.1 GCF_030693625.1 Phenylobacterium sp. | reverse complement strand
AAAGCTCGTCGTCGTCGCCGTCATGAGAAAACTCATCGAGGCCGCAAACCTCGTCCTCAGCCGGCAACAGCCCTGGATTAGACAACCCACTTAACATGGTTGCTCATCCGACCGGTCTCCGACCGGCCACCTTCTCCCGCAGGGGGAGAAGGAACACTAATCCCGCGCCGCGCTCTTCGGCTTCGGCGGCTGCCCGGTCACCGGATCGCGGGGCAGGGGGGCGTAGCCTTCGCCGATGAACAGCTCGGTGCGCCGCCGGCGCTTGGCGTCCAGCATCACGCTGTGGATCTCGCGGCCCGAGACCGCCTGGAAGTCCTGGGCCAGCTCGTCGCGGTAGATCAGGTCCAGGCTGGCGGCCAGCACCCGGGCGCCGGTGGCGCGCGTCAGGGGATCGGTGGTCTCGGCCTGGTTCTGGGCATGGGCCTCGCGCACCCACATCTTCAGGGGCGGGGCGTTCACCGCCCCGAAGAAGTCGCGCCCGTAATAGGCCGAGGCGTTGAACAGGAACCGGTCGTCCACCGCCACGGCGGTCAGGCCGCGCTCGGCGCCGGCCCGCGCGGTGATGGCGTCCACCGTCTGCTCCCAGCCCTTGGCGCGCTTGAAGGCGTTGGCCGCGCCGATCTTTTCCGAAAACGCCGGGCTGATCACACAGGCCAGGAACAGGGTGGCGATCACCGCCTGGCTGGCCACCGCGCCGAGCAGCCAGCCCTTGGCCCGCCAGCGCATGAGCCAGGCGGCCACCAGGATCGATCCGGCGACGTATCCGGCCCCGGACCAGTTGGCGTTGGCCCGGCTGATGAAGGCCTGGGTGGTGACGATCAGGAACGGCGGAATGGAGAAGCACAGCAGGGTCAGGTCGGCGTCGGTCAGCCGGCGGCGCGCGGCCAGCAGCACAAGCCCCCCCATCAGCACGGCGAAGGGGATCGGCCCGAACACCCCGAACTGCGAGACCAGGAATTCGCCGAGCTCGGGCAGGTTGAACAGCTTGCGCCCGCCCCAGGCGGCGTTGGCGGCGGTGTGCTGAACGGTGGAGAATCCGTGCGCGGCGTTCCAGGCCAGGTTCGGCGACAGGATCAGCAGGAAGGCGCCCAGCGCCACCCCCGCCGTCTTCCAGTCCCAGACGCGGCGCGCGTCGGCGCTGATCAGCAGATGCAGGGCCAGTCCGATCAGGGCGTAGACCGCCGCGTACTTGGACAGGAAGGCCAGCCCCACCGCCGCCCCGAACCCCGCCGCCGTCAGCAGGTGCCGGCGCCCCTGGGCCAAGGGCAGCTCAACATAGGCGAGCAGCGACAGCGACAGGAAGAACAGCAGGGCCGCGTCGGTGGCGATGGCCAGGGACGAAATCTGCACCCCCGGCATCAGGGCGTAGAGGGCGCAGGCGGCGAAGCCGATGGCGGGCCCGTACAGCCGCCGCCCGATCCCGAACACCGCCAGCGTCACCCCCAGGTGATAGAAGGGCGCCGCCAGCCGCACCCAGGCCTCGCTGTTTCCCCCGATCGCCGTGGTGGTCCAGATGGTCCAGGCGATCATCGGCGGCTTGGAGAAATAGCCCCAGTCCAGGGTCCGCGACCAAAGCCAGTACTGGGCCTCGTCCGGATAGAGCTCCAGGGGGGTGACGAACAGGGCTGTCAGCCGCACCGCCGTCAGGCCAAAAGCCAGCAGCAGGGCGCCTCTCCAATAGGCGCCCGCGCCGGAGGCGGACGAAGCGTTATCGGCCAAGCGTTCTATCCCTGTCTGGCGGCGGACGGTGGCGCGGCGCAGGCGCCCTGTAAAGCGAATGCGTGTCTTTAAAGCAGCACTCCCGACAGGACATGATGCCGTAACAAATCCGTCACCTACAGCCACTTTTTTGGCGCTATAGGGACTGCAACGCGTGGGGCCCTGGGCTGGCCCTGCTGATGGATAGGGGATTCCAATGACTTCGATGAAGCGGCTCGCCGGTGGCGCAGCTCTGAGCGCGCTCGCGCTCGCCATGTCCAGCGCCGTCTACGCGCAGGACACCACCAGCGCCGTGCGCGGCCAGCTGACCGGCGATGACGGCAATATCGTCCGCAACGCCTCGGTCACCCTGGTGCACACCCCCTCGGGCACCCGTGCGGTCACCGCGCCGAACGCCGACGGCATCTTTGACGCCCGCGGCCTGCGCGTCGGCGGCCCCTACACCATCACCGTCGCCGCCCCCGGCTACGAGACCAAGACGCTGACCGGCATCAACCTGGCCCAGGGCGACAGCGTCCGTCTGGACTTCGACCTGATCGCCCAGACCACGGTGGACGAGTTCGTCGTCACCGCCGCCCGCGACGTCACCTCGGAAAACTCCGGCGCCAACACCACCCTGGACCGCGACGGCATTGAATCAGTGGTCTCGGTCACCCGCGACATCCGCGACCTGGCTCGGCGCAACCTGCTGGCCTCGGCCAACACCAGCGCCGACGGCGGCATCTCCATCGCCGGTTCGAACCCCAAGTCCAACCGCATCACCATCGACGGTTCGCCTGTGCAGGACGACTTCGGCCTGAACTCCGGCGGCGTGCCCACGCGCCGGGGTCCGATCTCGCTGGACGCTATCGAGCAGTTCACCATCCAGGCCGTGCCCTACGACGTGCAGAACGGCGACTTCCAGGGCGGCTCCATCGACATCGTCCTGCGCTCGGGCACCAACGACTTCCACGGCAGCGTCTTCACCAACTACCTGAACGACGGCATGGTCGGCGACTCGCTGCGCGACAAGCCGGTGAAGCAGACCATCACCCAGTCGAACTACGGCGCCTTCCTGGCGGGCCCGATCCTGCAGGACAAGCTGTTCTTCGCCATCTCCTACGAGCTCTATGAAACCTCCGATCAGGTCGGCTTCGGCCCGGCCGGCCAGGGCTTCCCGAACTCCTTCTCGGGCATTGGCCAGTCGCAGATCGATCAGGTCACCAATATCCTGAACAACACCTACACGACGGACTTCGACGCCGGGACCATCCCGCGCACCGGCGCGATCATCGACGAAAAGTACTCGGCCAAGCTCGACTGGAACATCAACGACAACCACCGGGCCTCGTTCACCTACCGCTACGCTTTGTCGGAATCGGTGGCGCGTTCGAACCTGAACAACAACACCGCCAGCCTGTCGTCGAACTTCTACCTCTCGGGCGACGAGGACTATTCCTACGTCGGCGAACTGAACTCCAAGTGGACGGACCAGCTCTCCACCCAGCTGCGCGTCTCCTATCGCGACTACGAGCGCCGTCAGAACCCGCCGGCCGGCCAGGAATTCGCCGAACTGCAGATCTGCTCCATGGCGGTCAGCAACACCACCCTGACCACCTGCGACAGCCCCAATGGCCTGATCCGCATCGGGCCGGACTCGTTCCGCCAGGCCAACGAACTTGAGACCCACAACCTGCAATTCCAGGCCAAGGCCGAATATTCCCTGGGCGACCATCTGCTGAAGGTCGGCTTCGAGACCCAGAACCTGGAAATCGTCAACCTGTTCGTGCCGGAAAGCGACGGGGTCTACTACTTCGACTCCATCGCCGACTTCCAGGCCGGCCGCGCCAACCGTCTGCAGTACTCCAACGCCCCGTCCGGCAACCCGCTCGATGCCGCGGCCCTCTTCGAGTACTCGCAGAACAGCGTCTATTTCCAGGACGTGCTGGACGTCACCGAGGACCTGCAGGTCACCGCTGGCTTCCGCTACGACTGGTTCAAGAGCGACGACAAGCCGACCCTCAACCCGAACTTCACGGCGCGGAACGGCTTCAACAACCAGCAGACCTATGACGGCCTTTCGGTGATGATGCCGCGCGTGGCCTTCAACTGGAAGCCGGAGGGCAAGCCCTACCGCGTCAATGGCGGCTTCGGCCTCTTCTCCGGCGGCGTGCCGGACGTTCTGATCTCCACGGCCTTCTCCACCACCGGCTACGCCGCGGCCGGGGTCAACATCCAGCGCAACGCGGATGGCACCTTCCGCGAAGTGAACAACTCCGCCGGCTTCACCCAGGCCAACGGCGCCGCTGGCCTGAACATCAACGTCGCCGATCCGCGCTTCGGCTACGACCTGCCCACCGGCGTTACTGGCCTGGTGACCCCGGCCGGCATCCCGGCGGGCGGCGAGACCATCGCCTTCACCCCGGGCTTCCGGATGCCGTCGTCGTGGAAGTTCTTCCTCTCGGCGCAGTACGACCTGCCCTGGGACATGAAGCTGAGCGCCGACTTCGTGCACACCACCGTGAAGGACGCCATCGCCTTCAAGGACCTCCGCGCCCAGCCGCTGATCGTCAACGGCGTCATCCAGAAGACCCCGGACGGCCGCATCCGCTATGACGGCCTGCAGGCCACCGACGCGGCCCGCGCCGCGGCCGGCATATCGGGCACCAACGCCCCGGCCACCCGCGACCTGCTCGTCTACAACACCGACGAGGGCAAGGGTTACGTCTTCGGCGTCGGCCTCTCGAAGGACTTCGACTTCGGTCTCGGCGCCTCCATCGGCTACGCCCGCCAGCGCCTGGACGAGGAAACCTCCGGCGGCCGCTTCGGCACCACCGCCGGCTCGCTCTACGCCAGCCAGTCCACCGGTCTGGATTTCAACCGCGACGCCTACGGCAAGGGCTACGAGGAGGTCAGCGACCGGGCCAAGTTCGAACTCAACTACAAGCATGAGTTCATCGCCAACCACCCGACCCGGTTCTCGCTGTTCGGCGAGACCCGCACGGGCCGTCCGGTCAACGCCACCATGGGCTCGGCCTCCCGCGACCGTAGCACCACCTTCGGCGTGAACCGCTCGGCCTACCTGCTCTACGTCCCGGACATCGCCGGCGACACCAACAAGACCGACCTGCAGATCGGCAAGGTGTTCTTCGACACCGCCACCACCCGCGACAACTTCCTCGCCGCGGTGCAGAAGTTCGACCTGCCGAACAACGCCATCGTCTCCAAGGGCGCCATCAAGAACCCCGACGTGAACCAGCTCGACCTGCAGATCAGCCAGGAGTTCCCTGGCCTGACCGACGGTCACAAGTTCCGGGTCGTCCTCGATGTCCAGAACGTGCTGAACCTGGTCAACAACAAGTGGGGCATCGTCGAGGAATACGGCTCGACCGGTTCCGGCCAGGGCAACAACCGCATCATCGACGCGGCCTGCGCCAACGCCGCCGGGGTGGCCTCGGCCTCCAGCAGCCCCGTCTGCGACACCTACCGCTACTCGAACTACAGCTCGACCGCGACGGCCAAGTCGATCAACAACGACCGTTCGCTCTGGTACGCCCAGATCTCGCTCCGCTACGAGTTCTAAACCTCGCAGCGACATCGCTTTCGCGGAAAGGGCGGCCCTCCCGGGCCGCCCTTTTTCGTGGCTGGAGCGAGATCCTCCCCCAGCGCGCCAGCGCGATGTGGGGGAGGTGGGGCGAGGCGCAGCCTCGAGCCGGAGGGGGACCAACCTAGTTGGCTCCTACCGCCCCCAAACGAGAGTCAAGGTCCCCCTCAGGCGCTCCGCGCCAGCTCCCCCAGGAGGGAAGCATCTTGGTGTCCCTGCCCCAAGCAGCGCTTGACGTAGCCCGCCGCGCCGCCCATTTCGCGCCTCCAAGACACAAGGGCCGCCGATGACCGTTCTCGTTCCCGCCGAGTGGGCGCCGCACCGGGCCATGTGGCTGGGTTTCCCCAGCCATGCGGAGGTGTGGGCGCAAGACCTCGACCTGGCCCAGGCCCAGGTGGCGGCCCTGGCCCGCGCCCTAGCGGGGCCCGGCAAGGAACGCGTGCGCCTGATGACCGGCTCCCGCGCAGGTGAGGCGGCCGCGCGGCGTCTGCTCGACGGCGTCGCGGGCGTCGAGATTGTCCCCGGCGTGTTCGGCGACATCTGGCTGCGCGACACCGGCCCGATCTTCGCCAAGGGTCCGAACGGCGACGAGGCCCGCGCCTTCCGCTTCAACGGCTGGGGCGGCAAGTACGAGATGGAGGGCGACGACACCGTGGCCGGCCAGATCGCCACGGCCGCCGCGACCCCCCTGGTGCAGCAGGAGATCATCATGGAGGGCGGCTCGCTCGACCATGACGGGGAGGGCACGATCCTCACCACCGGCCAGTGCCTGCTCAATCCCAACCGCAATCCCGGCTGGACCCGGGAGGCCGCCGAGGCCGAGCTGGCCGCGTCCCTGGGCGCGCGCAAGGTGCTGTGGCTCGGCGACGGCCTGGCCAACGACCACACCGACGGCCACGTCGACAACCTGGCCCGCTTCGTGGCGCCGGGCGTCGTGGTCTGCCCGGTCGCCTGGGGCCGGGGCGACGTCAATGTCTATGCCTATGACGCCTGCGCCCGCGACCTGGCGGCCATGACCGACGCGCAAGGCCGGGCCCTGAAGGTGGTGCGGATCCCCTCGCCCGGCTGGATCGAGAGCCACGAGGGCGGCGCGGCGCCCGCCAGCCACATGAACTTCATCATCGCCAATGGGGCGGTGATCATGCCCACCTATGACGGCGATCCCCGCGCCGCCGAACTGGCGATGCAGGCCCTGGCCACCGTGTTCCCCGGCCGCGAGATCATCGGCCTGCCGTCCGACGCCATCCTCACCGGCGGCGGGTCCTTCCACTGCATCACCCAGCAGGAGCCCGCCTGATGGCCCGCACGATGAGCGTCGCCGCCCTGCAGACCGCCTACGGGATGGACCTGGACGCCAACATCAAGAAGACCGAGGCCCTGATCCGCCAGGCGGCGGCGGCCGGCGCCCAGGTGATCCTGCCGTCGGAGCTGTTCCAGGGCCCCTATTTCTGCGTGACGCAAGAGGAGCGCTGGTTCGCCCAGGCCTATCCGTGGCGGGAACATCCCTGCGTCACCGCGCTCGCGCCGCTCGCCGCCGAGCTGGGGGTCGTCCTGCCGATCTCGATCTTCGAGCGCGAGGGGCCGCACTACTTCAATTCCCTGGTGATGGTGGACGCCGATGGCGCTCTGATGGGGGTCTATCGCAAGAGCCACATTCCCGACGGCCCCGGCTATCAGGAGAAGTACTACTTCCGGCCCGGTGACACCGGTTTCCGGGTCTGGGACACCAAGTTCGGCCGGGTCGGCGTCGGCATCTGCTGGGACCAGTGGTATCCTGAGGCGGCCCGCGCCATGACCCTGATGGGCGCCGAGGTGCTGCTCTATCCCACCGCCATCGGGTCGGAGCCCCACGACGCGACCCTGGACACCGCCGCCCCCTGGCGCCGGGCCATGCAGGGCCACGCGGTCTCCAACGTCATCCCGGTGGTGGGCGCCAACCGCATCGGCTTCGAGCCCTGGGCTGACTATCCGAACGGCGGCCAGGCCTTCTATGGCGCGTCCTTCATCGCCGACCATCGCGGCGACCTGGTCTCGGCCCTCGACGACGAGGAGGGGATCGTGGCGGCCAGCTTCGACCTCGACTTCCTGGCCACGCACCGCGCCGCCTGGGGCTTCTTCCGCGACCGCCGCACCGATCTCTACGGCGCGCTGGTGAGTCCGCGGCCTGTCTGACGGTCACATGTCGGCCTATGTCGGCCGGCGCTCAGGTCCGCAAACCGTTAGCCTGTAAGGACCTCGCGGCCATACCCCCATCAAAATGCGGGGTTTGGTCCCTCCGCGGCGACCAACATGTTGTCAGGCGGGCCGAAATCCTGGGATCTGCGGAGCGGTTCCCAGGCTTCGGGAACCGCTCCGCAGACGGGTCTTAGGCGCGCAGGACGGTCAGGCCGTTCTTGATCACCGTGGCGCCGCGTTCCTTGACGCGGGCCTCGAAGGAGATGTTCGCGCCGTCCTTCCAGAGGTCCACCGTGATGGTGTCGCCCGGGATGACCGGCGCCGAGAACCGGGCCTGGTGGCTGAGGATCTGGTCGGGATCAAAGCCGGTGATGGCCTGCAGCACCGCGCGGCAGGTGATGCCGTAGGTGCACAGCCCGTGCAGGATCGGACGCTGGAAGCCCGAGCGGCGGGCCGATTCCGGGTCGGAGTGCAGGGGGTTGCGGTCGCCGTTCAGGCGGTACAGCAGGGCCTGGTCCTCACGGGTGGTGAAGTCCACCGACAGGTCCGCCTTGCGGGTCGGGACCACGTGGGGTTCCGGGGCGCCTTCCGAGGGGCCGCCGAAGCCGCCGTCGCCGCGGGCGAAGGTCGAGCCGGTGAGCGTCGCCACCTTCTCGCCCTTGTCGTCCTTCCAGACGGTCTCGTTGATGATGACCGCGCCCTTGCCCTCGCCCTTGTCATAGGCGCCGACCGTCCGGCCCTCGGCGGTGAAGGTGCCGGTGGTGGGCAGGGGCTTGTGCAGCTCGACCTTCTGCTCGCCGTGGACGACCATCAGGAAGTTGATCTGGCTCTGGCGATGACCCTCGGGCATCACCGGCGCGGGGCCGCCGGCCGAGCGCATGTTCGAGGCCAGCACGGTGGCGGCCGTCGGGATGACCTTCAGGTTGCGCTCGTAGACGTAGGCCAGCTCGTCCTCGTTCATGGGGTCCTGCCCCATGCCGACGCCCAGCGCGTAGAGCATCACGTCCTTGTCGCGATAGGTGAATTCGCGCGCCGCCGTCTTCTGTTCAAGAATGTCGGGATAAAAGATCGCCATTGAAAATATTTCCTCCGCTATGCGGTCCGTTTGCTATCCGCAGATTGAAGCGGTTCGGCCACGGCGAAGCAAGCGGCGAGCGAGCGCATTTGCCGCTCCCCCTTTGATCGGGTAGAAGCGCGGACCCTGCGAAGACGGGCGCTCTAAACCCCGCTCGCACCTTTCTTTCGCGCCCAGGATTATCGAAGGCATTTCATGGCGACCGACACTCAGCCCGGCACGGGCGGCCAGATCACCGGCAACGTTCTCTTCTATTCCAAGCCGGAACCCCTGACCTCCGACCATCACAAGACCCTCGGCGTCAAGCGCATGGACGGGCCCTTCGGCTTCGCCAAGGCCGGCCACGCGGTGCCGCTCACCGTCACCGAATTCCCGCTCGCGGCGGTCTCCGGCCCGATCATCTTCGTCGGCGACGACAAGATGCCGCTGGCCGTCATGGGTCTGAACGCCGGCGACAACATGTTCATCCAGGACAACGGCATCTTCGAATCCGGCGTCTACATCCCGGCCTATATCCGCCGCTATCCCTTCGTCTTCGCCAATGACGACAAGGCCCAGCAGATGGTCCTGTGCATCGACCGCGCCGCCGAGTTCATCGTTGAGGGCGGCGAGATGGCCTTCTTCGACGAGAAGGGTGAGCCCACCGAGTACACCCAGAACTGCATCAGCTTCTGCAACGACTACGAGGTCGAGCGCCAGCGGACGCAGTTCTTCCTTGGGATCCTGAAGGACAACGACCTCTTCGAGCTGAAGACCGCGATGCACACCCCGGTCAACGCCGACGGCACGCCGGGCGAACCCCAGAAGATCGCCGAGTACTTTGGCGTCTCGGAAGAGAAGCTGGCCAAGCTGTCGCCGGAAAAGCTGGCGGAGCTGCGCGACAACGGCGCGCTGGGCCAGATCTACGCCCACCTGGTGTCGCTGGTGGGCTGGGACCGGCTCATCGCCCTGGCGATGTTCCGCGCCTCGCAGCAGCCGCAGGCCGCCAACGCCTGACCCTGAAGGTCAGTCCGGATATCAAAGACGGCGGGTCCCCAGGGGCCCGCCGTTCTTGTTTCAGCGGGCGAAGACGCTGCGGGTCAGGCAGGAAAACACCAGGCGGCCGGCTTCATCCAGCAGGTCGTGCTGGGCGATGATGATGCCCTTGCCGTCGCCGACCGGGTCCTTGCCCATCACCGTCATGCGGCCGCGCAGGGTCTCGCCGGCGGGGGGATTGCGCGCCCAGCGCAGGGCGTCGACCCCCAGGCGCTTGGTCTGCGGCCAGTTGACCACCGAGGCCGAGTCCAGCCGTGTCCAGATGGCGAAGACCATGGCGTCGGGCGCGCCGCGCTCGGCGGGCCAGCCCGGGGCGAAGGCGGCGATGAAGGCCTCCAGCGCGCGGGCGTCGACCCGCACCTCGCCGAGATAGACCACCTGACCGATCTCGATCTCGTCAAAGGGGGCGGGCACGTAACTCTCCTGGAACTTGAACCGAACTGATTCGTCGATGATGGAGCGCGCCCGTGACAAGTCGAGCGCTTTGCGGATCGGCATTGGCGGCCCATATAGCGGCCTGGGCATGGGGAGTGGGGTAACGGCATGACGCGTTTTGTGGCGAGAGCCCTGGCCGCCCTGACCCTGGCGGCCGCCCTCGCCTTCCCGGCCATGGCCGCGCCGGTGCAGACCGGTCATATCGAGGCCGAGCTGGTGGCGCGCGACCAGGGGGTCACGCCCGGCGGAACCGTCCATGTCGCCCTGCGCCAGAAGATCCAGAAGGGCTGGCACACCTACTGGCGCAACTCCGGCGATTCCGGCGACGCGACCCGGATCAGCTGGACCCTGCCGGCCGGCTGGACCACGGGCGAGTTCGTGTGGGCGACGCCTTCTCGCCAGCCCACCGGCCCGCTGATGAACTACGGCTATCAGGGCGAGGTGCTGCTGCCCGTCGCCGTGACGGCGCCGAAATCCGCCAGGCCCGGCGACACCGTCACCCTGAAAGCCGCCGTCGCCTTCCTGGTCTGCGCCGACATCTGCATTCCGGAGGACGCGCTCCTCACCCTGGAACTGCCCGTCGTGGCCTCCGCCCCGCAGCCGGACGCCCTGTGGGCCGGCCCCATCACCAAGGCCCTGGAGGCCGCGCCCAAGCCGGCCGGCCTGACGGCGACCTTTGTCAAGGACGAGGGCGCGCTCAAGCTGGCCGTCGCCGGGGCGGCGCTCAAGGGCGCCGACGACGCCTATTTCTACCCCTTCAAGTCCACGGTCATCGACCACGCCAAGCCCCAGGCCCTCGAGCGGGGCCCTGAGGGCCTGACCCTGACCCTGAGCCCCGGCTACGACTTCACCCAGGGGGCCCCGCCGGCCGCCCTGGATGGGGTCCTGAGCCTGGGCGGCAAGGCCTATGAACTCTCCGCCGCTGAAGGTCCGCCGCCGGCCGGAACCTCCGGCCTGGGCCCGCCGCCCGCCAAGCCAGCGCCGATCGCCGGCGAGGGGCTCGGCCTGGCCCTGGCCTTCGTCTACGCCCTGCTGGGCGGTCTGGTTCTCAACCTCATGCCCTGCGTCTTCCCGATCCTGGCCATGAAGGCGACCTCCCTGGCCGGTCACGCCCATGAGCGGTCGGCCGCCCGCGCCCAGGGCCTGGCCTTTCTGGCGGGCGTGCTGGCCACCTTCCTGGCGCTGGCCGGCGTGCTGATCGCCATCCGCGCCGGGGGCTCGGCCGTGGGTTGGGGCTTCCAGCTGCAATCGCCCGTGGTCGTCGCGGGCCTGGCCCTGCTGATGCTGGCCGTGGCGCTGAACCTGTCGGGCCTGTTCGAGGTGGGAACCTCGCTGCAGGGGGTCGGTACGGGCCTGGCCTCCAGGCAGGGCCTGGCCGGCGCCTTCTTCACCGGGGCGCTCGCCGTTGTGGTCGCGGCGCCCTGCACGGCGCCCTTCATGGGCCCGGCCCTCGGTTGGGCCCTGACCCAGAGCGCGCCGGTCGCCCTGGCGGTGTTCCTGGGCCTGGGCCTCGGCTTCGCGGCGCCCTTCACCCTGGCGGCCTTCGCGCCTGGCCTGCTGGCTAGGCTCCCGAAGCCCGGTCCCTGGATGGAGACCTTCAAGAAGCTGATGGCCTTCCCGATGTACGGGACCGCAGCCTGGCTGGTCTGGGTCCTGACCGTCCAGGCTGGTGAGATGGGCCTGGCGCGGGTCCTGGCCGCCGCCGTGGTCCTGGCGCTGGCGGCCTGGGTCCTGGGGCTCGCTCAGCGGCGGCAGGCGACGGGTGGAAAGCCCCTGGCCCTGGCGACCGTGGGCGCGGTCCTGGCGATCGGCGCCTTCGTCCTTGTGCTGGTCCCGGCCTATGGCGTCGCCACCTCCGCCTCAGCCGAGGCCGCGCCGGGCTCCATCCCGGAGGCGGTCTACAGTCCCGAGGCGGTCGCCGAGGCCCGCGCGGCAGGCAAGCCGGTGTTCGTCAACTTCACCGCCGCCTGGTGCGTCACCTGCCAGGTCAACGAGAAGGTCGCCTTCGCCACGGCGGAGGCCGCCGAGGCCTTCACCCGCACAGGGGCAGTCTATCTGAAGGCTGACTGGACGCGGAAGGACGCGGTCATCGCCGCCGAGCTGGCGCGCCACGGCCGGGCCGGGGTGCCGCTCTACCTGGTCTATGGCGTGAAGAGACCCGATCCGGTCATCCTACCGCAGTTCCTGACCCCGGCCATGGTGGCCAAGGCCCTGGACAAGGCCCGGTCTTCCTAGACCGGCGCGGTCGGGGGGGCGGTGATGACCTCGACATTGTCGTTCAGCAGATAGGCCATGTCGCGCAGGGCCAGGTCCCGGTCCTTGGGCGTGGCGGCGGCCGTCATGGCCTCGAGCTTCAGCGGCAGGTCCTGGGAAATGCCGCGCAGGATGCACTTCAGGTCGCCGTCCGTGCCGCGCTGCGCCAGCAGCAGGTGACCCTGCATGTCCAGGGCGGCCAGTTCATCAACCCGGGTCTTGAAGTCCGAAGGCAGGGCCTTGCCGGCGCGGACTCCGTCGACCTGGATCTTGAGGTCGCCCGCCCGTCTGACGATGTCGGCGAACAGCGCCTCCTGGGCCACCGCCGCAGGGCGCGCGGCCAGCCCGGGGCCGGACGACACAGGGCTGGTGGAGGCCAGCCAGAGGAAGGCCAGGGAAGCGGCGGCGTCGCAGGACATGACGATCCTCGTTGCGCGAACTAAGACAGACGCGAAGGGGCTTCAGATAGCCCGAACATGGTAAACGCGGTCCTACCGCGCGCCCGAAGGTAAGCCTTGATGACCACGCCGCAGTCCGCCTGGAAGAACCTGAAGAACGCCGCCGTCGCCGCCCGTGACCCCATCTCCGGCCTGTTCGCCATCGAGCCGGATCGACTGGACAAGCTGGTGGTGGAGGCAGCCGGCCTGCGGATCGACCTTTCCAAGCAGCCGTGGTCGCTGGGCGATTTCGACACCGCCCTGACCCTGGCGAAGGTCTGCGACGTGGAGGCGGCCCGCAACCGCCTCTGGGCCGGAAAGCCGGTCAACAGCTCGGAGCACCGCGCGGCTCTGCACATGGCTTTGCGTGCACCCGACGGCGCGGACTTCGAGGCCGACGGCGTGCCGGTATCGCGCGATGTGGAGGCCACCCGCAATGCGATGCGCGCCTTCAGCGAGGCCGTACGCTCGGGCGCCAAGACCGGCGCGACCGGCAAGCCCTTCACGGCCATCGTCCACATCGGCATCGGCGGGTCCGATCTTGGCCCCCGGCTGGTGTGGGAAGCCCTGCGGCCGTTGAACCCCGGGATCAAGCTGCGCTTCGCGGCCAATGTGGATCCCTCGGAGACAGCCCTGGCCCTGGCGGGCCTGGATCCCGCCCAGACCCTGGTGGTCGTCGTCTCCAAGACCTTCACCACCCAGGAGACCCTGGCCAACGCCGAGGTGGTCCGCGCCTGGCTGCGGGCGGCCCTGGGGTCTGAGTCCGACGCCCACCTGGTCGCGGTGTCCGCCGCGCCGACCTTGGCCCAGGCGTTCGGGGTTCCGGCCGACCAGGTGTTCGGCTTCTGGGACTGGGTGGGGGGCCGCTATTCGATCTGGTCGGCGGTGGGTCTCTCCTGCGCCATCGCCCTCGGCTACGATGTCTTCCAGCGCCTCCTGGACGGCGGGGCCACGATGGATGAGCATTTCCGCCGCACGCCGCTGCTGCAGAACGCGCCGGTTCTGCTGGCGCTCGCGCACATCTTCAACCGCGATGGCCTGGACCGACCCCTGCGGGCGGTGATTCCCTATGCCGCCCGGCTGCGGCTGTTCCCCAGCTTCCTGCAGCAGCTGGAGATGGAGTCCAACGGCAAGCGGGTGGACCAGCAGGGCCAGCCGGTGGCGCACGCCACGGCGGCCTCGGTGTTCGGCGACGCGGGCACCAACGGCCAGCACGCCTTCTTCCAGATGCTGCACCAGGGGACCGACGTGATCCCGGTTGATTTCGTGGCCGTGGCCCGGGCGGGCGAGGGAGAGCCCGCCAACCATACCATCCTGCTGGCCAATGTGATCGCCCAGGCCCAGGCCCTGATGACCGGCCGCAGCGAGGCTGAGGTGCGCGAGGAGTTGACCGCCAAGGGCCTGCCTGCCGCCGAGATCGATGTCCTGGCTCCCCAGCGCACCTTCCCCGGCGACCGGCCCTCAAGCTTCATTCTGATGGAGGCGCTGACTCCCGAAACGTTGGGCGCCCTGATCGCCCTGCATGAGCACAAGGTCTTCGTGGAAGGCGTGCTCTGGGGGATCAACAGCTTCGACCAGTGGGGGGTTGAGCTGGGCAAGAGCCTGGCCACCAAGATCCTCGCCGAACTGCAGGGCGGCGCCCCCGGAATTCATGATCCCTCCACCGCCGCCCTCGTGGCGCGGCTGAAATAGGCAAGGACCTCCCATGCGCGACCTGACCGGCAAGACCGCCTTCATCACCGGCGGGGCCAGCGGCCTGGGCCTGGCCATGGCGCATGCCTTCGGCGAGGCGGGCATGAACGTCATGCTGGCCGACATCGAGGAGGCGCCCCTGGCCGCCGCCGTGCAGGACCTGGAGGATCGCCAGATCCGGGCCAGCGGCGTGCTGTGCGACGTCGCCGTCCGCAACGCGGTGGAGGCCGCCGCCGCCAAGACCATCGAGACCTTCGGCAAGGTCCACCTGGTCTGCAACAACGCCGGCGTCGGGGCTGGCGGCCCGATCGATCAGGTGCGTCACGCCGACTGGGAGTGGATTCTGGCGGTGAACCTGATGGGGGTGGTCTATGGCATGGAGACCTTCCTGCCGCTGATCCGCGCGCATGGCGAGGGCGGCGCCTTCGTCAACACCGCCTCAATGGCCGGCATGATCTCGCCGCCGGGCATGGAGCCCTATAGCGCCACCAAGTTCGCGGTGGTGGCCATGTCGGAGGGCTGGGCCGGCCAGCTGGCGCCGGAGGGGATCAATGTCTCGGCGCTCTGCCCCGGCTTCGTGAAGACCAAGATCAACCAGTCGGGCCGCACCCGCCAGGCTCAGTTCGGGGGACCGGTGGACAGCCCGGTGGTCGCCGACTCCATGGTGGACAACGGCATCGATCCCGAGCGGGTCGGCCGCCGGGTGCTGGAGGCGGTCCAGGCGGGCGAGCGCTACATCTTCACCCACCCCGACATGCGACCCTTCGTGGAGGCGCGCTTCGCAGGGATCATGAGCGCCTTCGATGTCGCCGCCGCCAGCCCCGCCCTGGCGGGCATGGACTACAAGACTCCCGACCTTAGCGGGATGGCGAAACCCTCATGACCGTCCTCATCACCGGGGGAACCAAGGGCATTGGCCTCGCCATCGCCCGTCGCCTGGCGCCGATCCACGGCCGGGTGGTCCTGGCCTATCACAGTGACGAGGCGGCGGCGCAGGCGGCTCACGCCGAGATCACCGCGCTCGGCGCATCGGTTGACACTGTGCGGAGCGAGGTCGGCAGTCCGGAAGGCGCGGCGGCCCTGATGGCGGAGATCGAGCGCCAGGGGCATGGTCTGAGCCATATCGTCCACGCGGCGGCGATGATCTATCCCACCACCCTGCTGGGTGCGGACCTGGCGAAGTTCCGCCAGGCGGTGGAGACCAACGGCCTGTCGCTGCTGTACCTCGTCCATGCCGCCCAGGGCCTGCTGGACCGGGGATCGAGCGTGGTGTTCATCACCAGCATGGGGTCGCGTATTCCCAGTCCCAACTACGGGGCGCTGGGCGTCGGCAAGGCCCTGGCCGAGGCCATCGTCCGCTACCTGGTGGCCGAGCTCGCGCCGCGCGGGATCAGGATCAACGGCGTGGCGCCGGGCCTGGTGCACACCACCTCGGTGGCGGCCATGCTGGGCAGCCAGGACGCCGCCCAGGCCGCGGTGGACCGCGCCGCCCGCACCAATCCCTCGGGCCGCGAGAGCCGGGACTCCGACTATGCCGCCCTGGTGGAGTTCCTGCTCGGGCCCGAAGCGGAATTCATCCAGGGGCAGGTGATCGCGGCCACCGGTGGGACCGGTGTCATCGGATAGCCGCGCATGCGCGCGGCTATCTGGGCCCCGTTGAGGATGTGGGCGTGGCCGCCCTGTCGGCCAGGACGCAAGTTGCCCCAGCCCGGTCCCCGCAGATCAGGGGCGATGGGACTCGCCATCGCAAGGCCCGCGCGCTAGAACCCCGCCCGCATGACGAAGACCGCGCACCATCACGGCCACCACCATTCGACCCGCCACGGCGGGCTCGGCCGGGGACGTTTGGCCTAATTCCCCGGCGCAGAGCCCCCCGCAGACGCGGATGGGGCTCAGTCAGATCGCTAGTCCCATCCGTCGCACCCCACCACTTCAGGGATACAGACGATGGAATTCTCCGCCCCCAATCCGCCACGCCGACGCCCGCGCCTTGCCGCGCGCGCCGCCATCGCTTAAGCGCGCGCCATGACGAATGACCCGACACGTCCGGAAGCCCGCGCGCCGCGCGGCTTCAACGACCGCCGCGCGCGCGATCTCACCGCCGAACGCCAGATCCTGACGAAGGTCTCCGAGGTCTATGAGCGCTACGGCTTCGAGGCCTTCGACACCGGGGCCCTGGAATATGCCGACGCTCTGGGCAAGTTCCTGCCCGACGCCGACCGTCCCAATGAGGGGGTTTTCGCCCTGCAGGACGACGACGAACAGTGGATGGCCCTGCGCTACGACCTGACCGCGCCGCTGGCCCGGTTCGTGGCGCAGAACTGGGAGACCCTGCCCAAGCCCTTCCGCCGCTACGCCTTCGGCACGGTCTGGCGCAACGAGAAGCCGGGTCCCGGCCGCTTCCGCGAATTCACCCAGTGCGACGCAGACACCGTGGGCTCAAGCCGGCCCGAGGCCGACGCCGAGATCATCGCCATGGCCGCTGACGGCCTGTCGGCGGCGGGGCTGCCGGCCGGCGCCTATGTCATCAAGATCAACAACCGCAAGCTCCTGAATGGCCTGCTGGCCACCGCTGGCGTGACGACCGAGGGCCAGAAGCTGGCGGTGCTGCGCGCCGTCGACAAGCTGGATCGCCTGGGTCCGGAGGGCGTGCGCCTGTTGCTGGGGGAGGGCCGCAAGGACGAGTCCGGCGCCTTCACCAAGGGGGCCGGCCTGAACGCCGCCGCCGCCGAGGCCGTGCTGGCCTTCACGGCGGCAGGGATGGACGGCCGCTCCGAGACCCTCGACCGCATCGCCAACGTGATCGGCGGCTCGCCGGAGGGAGACGAGGGGCTGGAAGAGCTGTCACGGATCGACAAGGCGTTGATCGGCATGGGGGTCGCGCCGGACCGGGCGATGTTCGACCCGTCCATCGTGCGCGGCCTGGAATACTATACCGGCCCGGTCTTCGAGGCCGAGCTCCTGCTCGCCACCAAGGATGAGAACGGCGCCCCGGTGCGGTTCGGTTCGGTGGGCGGCGGTGGACGCTATGATGACCTGGTGGCCCGCTTCACCGGGGAACGCACCCCGGCCACGGGCTTCTCCTTCGGCGTTTCGCGCCTGGCCTCGGCCCTGCGCGCGGCGGGCCAGGACCTCGGCGGGCAGGCGCGCGGCCCGGTGGTGGTGATCGCCTTCAGCGCCGACGACATGGCCGCCTATTACGGCGTGGTGGGCGAGCTGCGCGCCGCCGGCATCGCCGCCGAGGTCTATCTGGGCAGCTCGGGCATGCGGCCGCAGATGAAGTACGCCGACCGGCGGATGTCGCCGGCCGCCATCATGCTGGGGGGCGACGAGATCGCAGCGGGCACGGTGACCATCAAGGACCTGGACCTGGGGCGCGAGCTCTCCGCCGGGGTCACCGAGAACGCCGAGTGGCGCGAGCAGCGGCCCGGCCAGCAGACCATTCCGCGCGCCGAGCTGGTTCCGGCCCTGCGCCGTATCCTGGACGCCGGAAAGTGAGGGCTGAACCGCGAGTTCCCGCCGATGTCCTGGCAAAGCTCCGGGCGCCGCTGAGCGCGGGCGCCTCCAGCGTTGATGCGCCGATCCTCCAGCCCCTGGGCCTGCTGCTGGAACTGGCGGGCGAGGCCATGCGCGCGCGCCTGTTCGTGGTCCAGGCCGAGGGCGGGCAGGAGGCCTGCCTGCGTCCCGACTTCACCGTGCCGGTCACCCGCCAGCACCTGGAGAGCGGCGCCGCCTCGGGCCGCTACTATTATGAGGGCAAGGCCTTCCGAGCCTCGCCGGACCATGCCGACCGCGCCGAGGAATTCGTGCAGATCGGCCTGGAGCGGTTCGACGCCGCCGGGACCACACTTCTCGAGGCTGACGCCGAGATCGCGTCCCTGGCCTGGAAAGCGTCTGTGGCCGGCGGCCGGGACGACCTGATGCTGTGGCTGGGGGATATCGGCCTGTTCGCCGCCTTCGTGGACGGGCTGGACCTGGCGCCGTCGCTGGCGGCACGCCTGAAGCGCGCGGCGTCCCGGCCCCGCCTGCTGCAGGCCGAGCTGTCCCGCGCCGGGGTCGAGGCCAGGCCGGTGGAGAGCAGCGGCCTCGCCGATCTGCTGGCCGGCCGCTCATCGGACGAAGCCGCCGTCCTGCTGGAAGAGGTCTGGGCTCTGGCGGGCATCGAGCCTGTCGGCGGCCGGGGCCCCGCCGAGATCGCCCAGCGGCTGATCCGACGCGCCGAAGCCGCGCGGGCGCCCGCCCTGAGCCTTGACCAGGCGCAAAGCCTGGGTCGCTTCCTCAGCATCTCCGACACGCCGGCCAAGGCGCTGGCCGCGATCCGCGCCATTCCGGGCGCCAAGGGGGAGCTCCTGAGCGGCGCCCTGGCCGACTGGGAGGAACGCCTGGCCCTGCTGACCAAGGCCGGGGTTCCAGAGGGAGCCATGCTGATGGCCACCACCCTGGGTCACGCCTTCGAATATTATGACGGCCTGACCTTCGAGGTTCGCTCCACGGCGCTGGGGGCCGATCGCCCGGTGGCCGTCGGCGGGCGTTATGACGGATTGCCGGCGCGTCTGAATGGCCCGGCCGGCGGGCGGGCGGTGGGCTGCATGGTCCGGCCCTGGCGAGCCTTCGAGGGAGGCGAGGCATGAGCGGCCCCCTGATCATCGCGGTCCCCTCCAAGGGCCGCCTGAAGGAACAGGTCGAGGAGTGGCTGGCCGACTGCGGGCTGAAGCTCTCGGTCAGCGGCGGCGCCCGGGGCTACATGGCCGAGATCAAGGGCCTGGCCGGCGCCCAGGTACGCCTGCTCTCAGCCGGCGACATCGCCGAGGCGCTGGATAGTGGCGAGGTCCACCTGGGCGTCACCGGAGAGGACCTGCTGCGCGAGCGCGGCGGCGACCTCGACAGCCGCGCCCTGCTACTGCGGGCCCTCGGGTTTGGCCGCGCCGACCTGGTGGTGGCCGTGCCCAAGAGCTGGCTTGACGTCGATAGCATGGCCGACCTGGAGGAGGTGGCTCACGACGTGCTCGCTCGCACAGGGCGGCGCATGCGGGTGGCCACCAAGTATCTGGTGCAGACCCGGGCCTATTTCGCCCGCCACGGCGTGGCGGACTACCGGATCACCGAATCCAGCGGGGCGACGGAGGGGGCTCCGGCGGCGGGAGCCGCTGAGCTGATCGTCGACATCACCACCACGGGTGCGACCCTGGTGGCTAATGGCCTGAAGATCCTGGGCGATGGGGTGATCCTCAGGAGCCAGGCCCAACTCGCGGCGTCGCTGCGGGCGACCTGGTCCGACAGCCAGCTGGCGGTCGCCGAGCGCCTCTTGCGGGTGATCGAGGCGCGCGCCACCGCCCACGACAGCGCAACCCTGGTCTGGCCCGACAGCGAGGGCGACGAGGACCTGATCGGCGATCTGGTGGCGGCTGGCGCGGCACGCCGTCCGAACGGTGTGCTGGCGCCTGTCGACCGCATCGCAGCGATCTCCCTGCTGTTAACCGCGAAAGGGCGCGGTCCAGTCACCGCGTCACGACCTGATTTCGTCTTCGAAACAAGTTGTGCGCCGTTTGAGGCGCTCGCTAGGCGAGTGAAGAATTGACGCAAGAGTCAAAAACAACCCCGCGCTCCGGTTGAATCCACCTGATCGCGAAAATCTGATCAGATTTCCGCCACAGGGGAGGTTCCAGCGCATTGACTCGGGCGAGAAATTGCCGTTTTCTCAGTCCTGCGAGAGACATGGCGACACTAGTTCGACAGTCTCCGGCGTTTCGGGGAGGAAACGCCCGCTCAATAAGAGCTCCGGCTCAAAATAAGGCCCGTTGCGATTATCCCCCGCAACGGGCCAAATTTTTGCCCGACGCAATTTTTGACGTATGAGTCAAAAAGAAGGGAGCCGGATTTCCCCGGCTCCACGGTCTCGTGTCTTCACCAGATGCGGACGCGCTTCTCCGGGGCCACGTACATCTTCTCACCGGGCTTGACGCCGAAGGCCTCGTAGAAGGTGTCGATGTTCCGCACCGGGATATTGACCCTGTACTGTTCCGGCGCGTGGGGGTCGGAGACCAGCCGCTGGCGGGTTCGGTCGTCGCGGGACTTCGACCGCCAGACCTGGGCCCAGCCGAGGAAGACCCGCTGGTCGCCGGTCAGGCCGTCGATCACCGGGGCGGGCTTGCCCTTCAGCGAGATGTGATAGGCGTCCAGGCCCAGCAGCAGCCCGCCCAGGTCGGCGATATTCTCGCCCATGGTCAGTTCGGGATTGATGTGGGCGCCCGGCAGGACCTCGACCGCGGCGTACTGGGCGCCGAAGATCTTGGCCTGGGCGTCAAACTTCGCGGCGTCCTCCGCGGTCCACCAATCCGTCAGCCGGCCGTCGCCATCGGACTTGCGACCCTGATCATCGAAGCCGTGGGTGATTTCGTGGCCGATCACCCCGCCGATCGCGCCGTAGTTGATGGCCGGATCGCCGTCGGGATCGAAGAAGGGCGGTTGCAGGATGGCGGCCGGGAAGACGATGCCATTCTTGGTGGGGGAGTAGTAGGCGTTGATGGTGGGGGGCGTCATGCCCCACTCTTTCTTGTCCACCTTCTGGTTCAGCCGGTTCACCGTCCGACGCCACTCGAAGGCGTTGGCGCGCTCGACATTGCCGTACAGGTCGCCATCCGCAAGCTTGAGCGCCGAATAGTCTCGCCAGGTCTCGGGATAGGCGATCATCACGCTGAACTTCGAGAGCTTCTCCAGCGCCTTGGCCTTGGTGGGAGCGCTCATCCAGGTGAGCTTCTCGATCCGGCCCTTCATGGCGGCCTTCACGTCGGCCACCAGGAGGTCCATCTTGGCCTTGCTGTCGGCGGGGAAGTAGGCCTCGACGTAAAGCTTGCCCAAGGCCTCGCCGATCTGGTTGTCCACCAGGGCGACGCCGCGCTTCCAGCGCTCGGCCTGGACCGGCTGGCCCGACAGGGTCTTGCTGCGGAACTCGTACTGGGCCTGGTCAAAGTCCTTGGACAGGTAGGGCGCGGCCTGGTCGGCCAGGTGAAAAGCCTGCCACGCCTTCAGGGTTTCGATCGGCGTCTTGGCGTAGATGGCGGCGATCTTCGGGAAGGCGGTGTTCTCGGCGACCACCACCTTGCTTACCGCGCCGAGGCCGGCGCCGGCCATGAAGGCGGTCCAGTCAAAGCCCGGCGCGAAGGTGGCCAGGTCCTTCACGGTGAAGAGGTTGTAGGTCTTGTCGTCGTCGCGGCGTTCGGCCCGGGTCCAGGAGGCCTTGGCGATCTCGGTCTCCATGGCGACGATGGCCTCGGCCGCGCCCGCGGGGTCTGCCCAGCCTGACAGGGTCAGCAGCTTGGTGACATAGACCTCGTAGGCGGCCTTCTGCACCGCGAACTTTTCGTCCAGGTAGTAGTCGCGATCGGGCAGGCCGAGACCCCCCTGGATCAGGGTGATGACATAGTGGTCGGGATCCTTGGCGTCGTCTCCGGGATAGGCGCCGAACACCGAGCCGCCGAACTTCATCTGGCTCTCACCCATCACCCGTGCCACGTCGCTCAGGTTCCTGGAGGCGCGGATTTCCGCGAGGTCCGCCGCCATCGGTTTGGCGCCCAGGGCGTTGACCGCCGCCTCGTCCATGAAGCTGCGATACATGACCCCGATGCGGGCCTCATCGCCGGCCGCGGCCTTGTCGGCCGACGCCTTCTCCAGCACCGCACGCATGCGATTGACGGAGAGTTCGTTCAACACGTCGAAGGCGCCATAGCGCGAGCGGTCGGCGGGGATCACCAGCTTCTGCTGCGAAACGCCATTGGCGTAGAGGAAAAAGTCGTCACCCGGCTTCACCGTCAGGTCGCGGCCGGCGGCGTCGAAGCCCCAGGGGCCCAGGCGGGGCGCCTTGGCCAGGTCGTCGGCGGCCAGCGCGGGGAGGGCGCCAAGCGCCAGGGCGGACGCCGCGCAGGCGGCGAGCCAGTAGGTCTTCATCGGGTTTTCAAAGCCTCGGATAGGGATTGGGCGCGACCATGACCCGGTCGCGCCCTCCGTGGCTCGTTACATTTTAGTTACGTTCAAACCTTGGCGGCGAGTTTCTCGACCGCCACGGCTTTCAACGTCTTGTAGTCCAGCTTGCCGTTCGGTGCCCGGTTGACCGGGGCCAGGACCAGCTCGCGGGGGGCCTTGTAGTCGGCCAGCAGGCCCTTCACGTGGGTGGCCAGTTCGGCCAGGGACGGCGTTGCGCCGCCGACGGTTTCGACGATGGCGCAGATGCGCTCGCCGAAGCGTGGATCGGGCACGCCCACCACGGCGGCGTCACGGACGCCGGGGAAGCGTTTGAGGGCTTCCTCGACTTCCTCAGGGAAGACCTTCTCGCCGCCGGTGTTGATCACCTGGGAGCCGCGGCCCAGCAGGGTGATGGAGCCGTCCTCCTCGATGGTCGCCCAGTCGCCGGGCACGCTCCAGCGCTTGCCTTCGAAGGTGCGGAAGGTCTTGGCCGACTTTTCCGGGTCCTTGTAGTAGCCGCTCGGGGTGAAGCCGCCGACCGCCACCAGGCCGCGGACGCCCGAACCGGGCAGGACGCGCTCGCCCTCCTCCGTGAAGACCGCGGCGTTGGGGCCGGTGGTGAACTTCGCCGTACCGGCCGCAGCCCCGCCGCCGGACACCGACGACGCCAGGCCCAGGGCTTCGGAAGAACCCAGGCTGTCCATCAGCATGATGTTGGGTAGATGCTTCAGCAGGCCCTGCTTGTTCTCGGCGCCCCACATGGCGCCCGAGGAGATGATCCGCTTCAGGCTGGCCATGGTCCACTTGCCGGGATTGGCGTCGAGGGTCTCCAGCATCGGCGCGGCGAAGGCCGGACCCACGATGATCAGGCCCGAAACCCCCAGGCGTTCGACCTCGTCGAAGAGCTCGGCGGGGTTGAACCTGCGCGAGGGCAGGGTGGCGATGGCGCCGCCCGCGATCAGCTGGCCAAAGCCGATGAACTGACCCGTGGCGTGCATCAGCGGGGCGACGGGAATGGTGATCGGCTGTTCGCCCGAGGCTTCCACCGCCTTGGCGCGCTCGCCGGCCTCGGCCACCCGCTCCATGGGCGGGAGGCCCAGAAGCAGGTTGGCGCCGCCGCCCAGACCCTTGAACAGATCCTCCTGACGCCACATCACGCCCTTGGGCATGCCGGTGGTGCCGCCGGTGTACATCAGCAGCAGGTCGTCGGCCGAGCGGCCCCAGGGTCCCTCGACCCGGTCGGCGCCCTTGGCCACGATGGCGTCGTAGTCGGCGGCCCAGGCGGGGACCGGATGGCCGGGCTCGGCGACCGCCACCCAGGTCTTCACCTTCGGCAGGTTGGCGCGCACCTTGTCGGCCATCTCGGCGAAGGAGGCGTGGAAGACCACGGCCTCGGCGTCGGCGTTGTCGAACAGATAGGTCAGCTCGTCGCCGCCATACCGGTAGTTGGTGTTGAAGGGGGCGAAGCCACCCTTGAAGGCCGCGAAATAGGTCTCGATGTATTCGGGCGCGTTATAGAGATAGGCCGCCACCTTCGATTGGTGGGTCAGTCCCGCGTCGATGAAATGCTGGGCCAGCGCATTGGCGCGGCGGTCGAAGTCGCGCCATTTGACGACGCGGTCACCATGAATAAGAGCGGGGCGTTCGGGGGTGGCCTGGGCCACCGACTCCCACAGGTTGGCGTAATTCCAAACCTCCACGGGCAATCCTCCATACCTAAAATATGGGGCGCATAAACGGTCGGTCGGCGCTGCTGTCAACGCCGACCGAACGGCCGTTTTAGTGGTTCATATGTTCCATGGCCTTGGCGCCTGTGGCCGCGGCGCCGCCCGTCGGCCCCGCGCCTACGGCGAACACGACCTTGAGTCGGGCGCCGCTCTTGAAGACCAGGGTGGCGGGGACGGCGTCGCCGGCCTTCTGAGCCTTGGCCAGGCCGATCAGCATGACGTGATAGCCCGCCGGAGCGAAGGTGATGGCCTTGCCGGGAGGCAGCAGGACGCTGTCCAGGCGTTGCATCTTCATGACCCCACCGTCCGTGGTGGTGCGATGCATCTCCACCTTCCTGGCGGCGGGACTCTCGACGGCGACCAGGGTGTCTGAGGCGGCTCCTCGGTTGGTCAGGGTCATATAGCCCGCGCCATTCGCGCCGGCGGCGGAGGGCCGGCTCCAGGGCTGGTCAACTTCCAGCCCGCCGAGACGGTAGGTGGCGGCCTGGGCCGCGGTGACGGAGAGGGCGGCGGTGAGGCCGAGGATCAGGGTGCGCATGGGGCTACTCTATATCAGTGTTGATGGGTTTCGGCCGGCAGGACCCGGAGCGCCGGCGCCGGGTGGCAGAGGCTGGTTTCGCCGGGATCGGGAATCCCCGCCCATTGGGACTCCTCGGCGCCGCAGGTCTGGACGGCGGGGAAGTAGGGGGCACCGGGCTCGGGCGGCAGCTTGGTGAGCACGGCGAACGCGTCGAACTGGTCGGCGGGCCGCCATGACGACCGCGCTGTCGACGGTGGCTTGTTCGTCCGCGAAAGCCAAGGAAGGCGCGGCGGGGGCGGTGGCGGCTTGCAGCAGGCCGCACAGCGGGGCGCGTGAAGCAACGAGCATGTGAGCTTCCAGAATCAAAGACGTCAGGACGCGCGGACGGATCCGGCGCGGGATGCAGATGTCAGAGAGACTGAGTTGGAGGTCCTTGGCCGAAGGGGCGCGGCGGGGCCCGGGCGCCGCGAAGCACGACCTCCACGGACGGCGCCTGAACGATGCGCTCGGGCGAATAGGCGATCGGAACGACTGAAAGCTCCGGCGTCGTCGTCACGGCCAGGGTGGCGCCCAGGCAATCGTGGCAGGGAAGGCCGGCAAAGCCCTTCTGCGCCTTGCCGTCCCGGTCGAGGACCACAGTGGTGGCGCCTTCTGGGGTGCAGACTTCAACGCGGACGGAGGAGATCGATTCGGCGGCCAGAGACGCGGCCGGCAGCAGGGCCTGAACCAGCAGGGCGGCGACCGCAAACAGGACGGCGAGCGGCGTACGCCGCCGCGGCCTGCCCCGATGCGCCCTGATTTCCATGGCGGCGGTCATACGGCTCTGAAAGCGGGTTTCGCAAGCCCCCTCCCACCGGGCATAGTGCCCGCATCCACGAGGAGAACGCATGGAAGGCCACGTCTCGCCCGGCGAATACAAGGACGTCATTCTCTTTCTCGCCACCGCCGGCGTGATCGTGCCTCTGTTCCGCCGCTGGCGGATCAGCCCCATCCTCGGCTTCCTCGGCGCGGGCGTTGTACTCGGCCCGTTTGGCCTCGGCGCGCTCAGCGACACCTTTTCCTGGGTGGGTTACTTCACCATCGACAATCCTCAGGAGGTGGCCCAGCTCGCCGAGTTCGGCGTGGTCTTCCTGCTGTTCATGATCGGGCTGGAACTATCCTGGGAACGGCTGCGGCTGATGCGGCGGTTCGTGTTCGGCATGGGCGCACTGCAGGTTGGGCTCTGCCTCGCCGCCATCGCCGGCGTCGCCATCACCTTTGGCGTGGATCCCGTGGCAGCCGTCGCCATCGGCGCGGCCCTGGCGCTGTCCTCCACAGCCGTGGTGATGCCGATTCTGACCGAGCAGAAGCGCCAGCACTCCACCGCCGGCCGCGCCACCTTCTCTGTCCTTCTGTTTCAGGACCTGGTGGTGGCCCCGATCCTGATCACCCTGGCGATTCTCGGCCGCAGCGGTGGCGACCAGGCCTTCTCGCCGAAGATCCTCTTGGCCTTCGCCCCGGCGCTCCTGGGAATCCTGGGCCTGGTGGTGTTTGGCCGGTTGCTGCTGCGGCCGATGCTCAAGTCCGTGGCCCGCGCCAAGAGCGAAGAGCTGTTCATGGCCGCCTGCCTGCTGGTGGTGATCGGGGCGGGGCTGGTGAGCGCGCTCACCGGCCTGTCCATGGCGTTGGGCGCCTTCATCGCCGGCCTGCTGCTGGCCGAGACGGAGTACCGTCATGAGGTCGAGGTCACCATCGAGCCGTTCAAGGGCCTGCTGCTGGGCCTGTTCTTCGTCTCGGTGGGGATCGGGCTCGACCTTTCCATCCTGGCGGCCAAGCCGCTGCTGGTGCTGGGGATGGCCATCGGTCTGATCGTTCTGAACGCCTCGGTGGTGTACGGACTGGCCCGCCTTTTCGGCCTGAGGTCGCCACCGGCGATCGAGGCCGGCCTGCTGCTGGCGGGCGGCGGCGAGTTCGCCTTCGTCATCCTCGCGGCCGCCATGGGGGATGGGCTCGTCGATCGGACTACCGGCCAGACCGTGCTGGTGGCCTCGACGCTGTCGATGATGTGCATTCCGCTGCTGGCGGCCCTCGGTCTCAAGCTGGGCGGGCGCAAGGCCCAGGGCGAGGGACTGTCGCCGGAGCCGGCCTCCATGGGCGAAGGTGAAGAGCCTAGGGTCCTGGTGGTGGGCTATGGTCGGGTCGGGCGCCTGGTCGGCGAGATGCTCAATCGCCACGACATTCCCTGGGTCGCCGCCGAGCGCGACCCACGCTTGGTGGAGGCGGCCCGTCACGCCGGTGAGGCGATCTTCTTCGGCGACGCTTCACGGCCGGAATTCCTCAAGCGCTGCGGCCTGGAGACGGCCCCGTCCCTGGTGGTGACCATGGATGCGCCCGAAGGCGCGGAGGCCATCGTCGCAACGGCGCGCCAGATGCGTCCCGATCTGACCATTGTCGCCCGAGCGCGTGACGCGCGCCACGCTCAGCGGCTCTATGAGCTGGGCGCCACCGACGCCGTTCCCGAAACGGTCGAGGCGTCCCTCCAGCTTTCGGAGGCTGTGCTCGTGGAGATCGGTGTTCCGATGGGCCTGATTATCGCCTCGATCCACGAGCGCCGCGACGAATTCCGCAGGTCTCTCAACCGTCCCGAGGCCTTGGGCGGCCGCACGCGGCGGTACCGCCGCAACATCGAACTCTGATCCGGCATGGGGGCGGAAGTCCCTGGCGCCGTCATATTCCACGGTTACGCGAACTAATTGTGCAACTCGAGCTATATGCGCCACACTATGACTTGAAAGAGACACAGACGCCCCAACTTCACCATCGAAGCGCCTCTGAAAATTAGTCGGGAACCAATCATGGGGACCGACGTTCTGGGGTCGGTGCGATAGGGGCGCGCTGGTGAATAGGGGCAAGGAATGTCGTTTGGAGCCTGTGGATTGACCGAAACACGCGCTGTTTCGCCGTCTCTGCAGCCATGCGACTATCGGACTGCTTTACAAGATAATCGTGGAACTCGGCCTTCGCCGACGGGTGCCGGTGGCGACCGTTTTGACTCGGCCGGTAACAGTTCAACGTCGGAATTCGACACTTCGCCGCCCGCCAGGAGCGTCGGAGTGGTTCGATGGAGGGCTCTGTCCTCCGTCTCTAAGTTGATCGCTTAGGGGTTTATTGTGTAGCGTCCTGGTGTCTAGTTCGCGGGTCGGGCAAATTGGCGGTCGGTGTGGCTTCGGCGACACTTTCGCCGCGCTTCGGCCTTGTTATAAAGGTGCTGGGTCATAAGGCCGCAGCAGAGGGCAATGAGAGGGCTCTGATATGAAATTCAAACTCCTGGCGGGAGCCGCCCTGGCTGCGGTATTCGCCGCGTCCGGCGCTTCCGCGCAAGAAGGCTGGTACGGCGCCATCGATCTTGGCTACCACTGGCCCGAAGGCATCGAGGCCACCTCGTCGAACAACGCGCTCAACGCGGCTCCCTATTCCTGGACCTTCAACCAGGAAGAAGATTGGGCTGGGTTCGCTCGTCTCGGCTATCAGCTGAACGACCACTGGCGCGTCGAACTCGAAGGCGGCTACCGTCCCGGCGACATCAAGTCGATCCGCGGCGGCGCCGGCAATTCGATCCTCGGCCTCTGCACCCCCGGCGTTCTGCGCACGGCTGCCGCGCCGACCTGCGGCTCGCCGACCGGCTCCATCGAGTCGTGGACCGTCATGGGCAACGTGCTCTATGACTTCGCTCCCGGCGCGATGATCAACCCCTTCGTCGGGGCCGGCGTTGGTATCAACCACGTCAAGCTTGACACGGTTGGTCAATTCTCGACCGTGACCGGCGCGATCACCGCCGCCAACCCCGCCATCCAGAACCTGACCATCGATGACGACGATACGGCGCTCGCCTATCAACTGATCGCCGGTCTGGCCTGGCAGGCGACCGACAACCTCGACGTCGACCTGACCTACCGTTGGCTCGGTGGTTCGGACCTCGACTTCGCGTCGACCGGTTCGAACGCCCTGCAACCCGGCGTGTTCTCCGGCGAATACCGCGACCAGTCGGTGACGATCGGCCTGCGTTACTCCTTCGCTTCGCCGCCGCCGCCCCCGCCGCCCCCGCC